>JBDHRR010000002.1:0-129756 GCA_039807685.1 Burkholderiales bacterium | reverse complement strand
GTGCCGGTTGGCGTGGGCTTCGGCATTCGCGATCCGCAGACCGCGCGGGCGATCGCCGCGCACGCCGACGCCGTGGTCATTGGCAGTCGCCTCATCCAGGAGATCGAGGCCGGACCTGCAACCGCTGCTGCCGCGCGCGCCGGCGTGTGGCTCGCCACGATTCGCACCGCGCTCGACGCCCGCGACGGAGTGCCGGTGGCATGAGCGGCGCGAGTCGCGCGAGCGGCGGGGGTGCCGGTGCACCACGGCGCGGCTGCCGGTTCCTGGCCGCGGCGATCCCACCCGGAGAATTTCGATGACCTGGTTGCAAAAGCTCCTCCCGCCGCGCATCCAGCGCGCGCCCGGCGAGCGGCACACGCCGGTGCCCGAAGGCCTGTGGGTCAAGTGCGCCGAGTGCGAGGCGGTCCTGTACCGGACCGATCTCGAGAAGAATCTCAATGTGTGCCCGAAGTGCGGCCATCACGCCCACGTCACGGCGCGCGAGCGTATCGAGCAGGTCCTCGATCCCGAAGGGCGCTTCGAGATCGGCTCCGAGGTCTTGCCGATCGACAGCCTCAAATTCAAGGACCAGAAGAAGTATCCGGAGCGGCTCGCGGCGGCGCTCGAGCACACCGGTGAGACCGACGCGCTCGTCGTGATGCAGGGCAGTGTCAAGAGCGTGCCGCTGGTCCTTGCCGCCTTCGAGTTCGAGTTCATGGGCGGATCGATGGGCTCGGTGGTGGGCGAGCGCTTCGTGCGTGGCGTGCGCGTCGCCTGTGAGAGTCGCGTCCCATTCGTCAGCGTCGCGGCCTCGGGCGGCGCCCGCATGCAGGAGGGAGTGAGTTCGCTCCTGCAAATGGCCAAGACCACCGCGGCGCTGCAGGAACTCAATCGTGCGCAACTCCCGTACGTGTCGATCCTGACCGACCCGACGATGGGCGGGGTCTCGGCGTCGTTTGCCTTCGTTGCCGATCTCGTCATTGCCGAGCCAGGCGCGCTCATCGGCTTCGCCGGGCCGCGGGTGATCGAGCAGACGGTGCGCGAGAAGCTCCCCGAGGGATTCCAGCGCGCCGAATTCCTGCTCGCCAAGGGCGCGCTCGATCTCATCGTCGATCGTCGGCAGTTGCGCGACGAACTTGCGCACCTCCTCGCATTGCTCACCCGTCAACCGGCGCCGTAGCGATCGGCCCGCAGTAAACCCGCCTTGGCGCGACCGACGACGCTCGCCGACTGGCTCGCCCACCTCGAGACGCTGCATCCGAAGACGATCGCGTTGGGACTCGAGCGCGTGCGGGCGGTCCACGCGCATCTCGACGCGACGCTGCGCTGCCCCGTGATCACGGTGGGCGGCACCAACGGCAAGGGCAGCACCTGCGCGATGCTGGAGTCGATCCTGCGCTGCGCGGGGTTCCGCACCGCGCTCTACTCGTCGCCGCACCTCGTGCGCTACCACGAGCGGGTGCGTCTGGACGCGCGCGATACCGACGACGCCGAGCTGGTGACGGCCTTCGCCGCGGTGGAGGCGGCGCGGATTGCCGCCGGACACGTCGCGCTCACGTACTTCGAATTCGGCACGCTTGCGGCACTGTGGCTGTTCGCTCGCGCGGCGCCCGACGTCGCGGTCCTCGAAGTCGGGCTGGGCGGGCGTCTCGATGCGGTGAACATCGTTGACGCCGATGTGGCGGTGGTCACCAGCATCGACATCGATCACGTCGATTACCTGGGTGAAACGCGCGAGGCCATCGGTCGCGAGAAGGCGGGCATCTTCCGCCGCGGCCGTCCCGCGGTGTGTGGCGATCGCGATCCGCCGTCCACCGTTCGGGAAGCGGCGGCCACCCTCGAAGTCCCGCTGCTCGTCCTCGGCCGCGACTACGACTACGCCGACGAACGCACGCAGTGGCGCTTCCGGGGTCCGCGCGGCGCGCGCTTCGGCTTGCCGGTGCCGGCGTTGCGTGGCGCCTACCAGCTTGCCAATGCGGCGACGGCGCTGATGGCGCTCGACCTCCTGCACGCGCGGCTGCCGGTGAGCGCGCAGGCGCTGCGCGAGGGCCTCGTCCACGTGACGCTGGGCGGACGCTTCGAGGTGCTTCCCGGACGACCGACGACCATCCTCGACGTCGCTCACAATCCGCAGGCGGCGCGCGCGCTCGCTGCCGCGCTCGGCAGCATGGGATTTCACCCGAAGACGATCGCGGTGTGCGCGATGCTCGGCGACAAGGACGTCGACGGCGTGGTGCGCGCATTGCTGCCGTGCGTCGATCGGTGGTTCGTGGCCGGACTGGGCGGCGCGCGCGCGGGCACCGCGGAGCGGTTGCACGCGACGCTGCTGGCGGCCGGTGTCGCCGCCACTGCGATTCGCACGTTTGCCACGGTGGCAGCCGCCTTCGGCGCCGCGCGCGAAGCCGCGGGCGAGGCTGATAGAATCGTCGTCTTCGGATCGTTCCATACCGTGGCTGCCGCCAAGGAGTGCCTTGCCGGGTCGCTTGCGGAGCGTGCCGCGAGCCGTCCTGCCCCGCCATGACCGCTGCTGACGACGTCAACCTCGATGACTTGAAGCGCCGCGCTCGCCGCCGGCTGGTGGGGGCGATCGTCCTTGCCCTTGTGGTGGCGGTCGTCGTGCCGATGCTGCTCGAGAGTGAGCCCAAGCCGCTGGGCGAAGACGTCGCGGTGAAGATTCCGCCGGTCGATGATGGAAAATTCGTCAATCGCCTCTCCGATCGCGGCAAGCAGGATGCGTCGACGGGAGACGGGTCGAAATCCGGCGGCAAGGCTGACCCCAAGATCGAGGCGTCCAAGGCTGCACCGGAAGCCGCGCCGCGCAAGGCCGATACGGCACCGGCCAGTGTCGCGGGAACCTCTGGAGCCAAGGGCGAGACAGATACAGCGTCGCCCGGGGTGGTGAATGGGAAGGCCGACGCCGGCAAGAACGCCGCCGGCGAGCACGCCAAGGCGGACTCTCCGCCCCCGCCCGCTGCCGCGCCGGCACCCGCCGCCAGCCTTCCGGCGACCAGCGCTCCCGCCGGCGGCGGTACGGCCGACGCTCCGGCTGCGGCCAGCGCCAAGGCGGGCGCCAGCGGTTCCACTGCCATTCCGGCAGCCACGGCGAACGGACTCTTTGCCGTTCAGGTCTATGCGTTTTCCGACGTCTACGGCGCCAACTCCCTCGTCAACAAGCTGAAGCGGGTCGGGTATCCAGCCTATTCCGAGCCGACGACGACGAGCAAGGGTCAGCTGTGGCGCGTGCGCATCGGACCGTATCCCTCGCGCGAGGTGGCGGCGACCGCACGCGACAAGCTCAAGGGCGAGGGATACAACGGGATCGTCACGACGCGCTGACCGGCACTCGTGCCGGACCCGCGCCGTCGACGCCTCGCCACGCATGACGATCTTCGACTGGTCGGTCGTCGGCGTGGTGGCACTGTCGTTCCTGCTTGCATACGTGCGCGGGTTCACCCGCGAGCTGATCGCGCTCGGCGCGTGGGTGCTGGGGTTTCTGGCGGCGCTCGCCTTCTCGCCCATCGTTGGCGCCTGGCTCCCGGAGATCGGCGGCAGCCCGGTATTGCGCTACATCGTGGCGTTCGTCGGCATCATGATCCTCGCCATCGTCGCCGGTGCGCTCATCGCCTGGCCGCTGTCGAGTCTCATCCGGAAGTCCGGACTGGGCTTCGTCGATCACTTCCTGGGCGGTGTCTTCGGCATCGCGCGCGGGATCGTCCTCGTGCTCGCATTCGTCCTGATTGCCGGCCTTGCGGCGCTTCCCCGCCAGGATTGGTGGCAGAATTCCGCCCTTGCCCGGCCGCTCGTCGCCGCTGCCCTCTTGTTCGCCCCGTGGCTGCCGGCGGAATGGGCAAGGAGTCTTGATTATTCGCGCGAAGGCCGCACCGTCGAAGAACGCGGTCGCAAGGCTTGATGGAGCTTAGAAAGGATCGCCATGTGTGGCATCGTGGGCGTGGTCGCGCACACGCCGGTGAACCAACTCCTCTACGACGGGTTGCTCCTGCTCCAGCACCGCGGGCAGGACGCGGCCGGCATCGTGACGAGCGAAGGGCCGGTTTTCCACATGTTCAAGGGGCCTGGCCTCGTGCAGAACGTGTTCCGGACGCGGAACATGCGCGACTTGACCGGTCGCGCGGGGATCGGCCACTGTCGCTATCCCACGGCGGGATCCGCGTTCTCGGAGCTCGAGTCGCAGCCGTTCTACGTCAACTCGCCGTTCGGGATCACGCTCGGGCACAACGGCAACCTGACCAACAGCGAAGCATTGAAGCGCGAGCTGTGGGAGGTCGATTTCCGCCACGTCAATACCAATTCGGACAGCGAGGTCCTGCTCAACGTGCTCGCGCTCGAATTGGAGCGCGCGGCGCAGCATCACCGTCTCGATCCGGAGGCGATCTTCAAGGCGGTGGCCGGTGTGCACCGGCGCTGTCGCGGCGCGTACGCGGTGGTGGCGATGATCGCGGGCTACGGCCTGCTCGCGTTTCGCGATCCGTTCGGCATCCGCCCGCTCGTCATCGGCCGCAACGAGCAGATGGGCGGCACCGAATACCTCGTCGCCTCCGAATCCGTGGCGATCGAGCCGCTGGGCTTCCACGTCGTGCGCGACGTGGCGCCCGGTGAAGCGATCTTCGTCGATGCCACGGGCGCTTTCCACGCGCGGCAGTGCGCGGAGCGGCCCTCGCTCAATCCCTGCATCTTCGAGTTCGTGTACCTGGCGCGACCCGACTCGGTGATCGACGGCACGTCGGTGTACGAGGCGCGCCTCAACATGGGCGACGCGCTCGCCGAGAAGATCCGTCGCCTGCCCGAGGCACGCGACATCGACGTCGTGATTCCCATCCCGGATTCGAGTCGACCCTCGGCGCTGGCGCTCGCCACGCGGTTGGGACTCACGTACCGCGAGGGCTTCGTCAAGAATCGCTACATCGGCCGCACCTTCATCATGCCGGGGCAGGCGATGCGCCGGAAGAGCGTGCGGCAGAAGTTGAATCCCGTCGGCATCGAGTTCAAGGGCAAGGTGGTACTGCTCGTCGACGACTCGATCGTCCGCGGCACGACGTCGCGGGAGATCGTGAACATGGCGCGCGAGGCGGGCGCGCGGAAGGTGTATTTCGCATCGGCAGCGCCACCGGTGCGGTTTCCCAACGTGTACGGCATCGACATGCCGAGCCAGGACGAACTCGTCGCGACGGGTCGCACCGAGGCCGAGATCGCGCGCGAGATCGGCGCCGACCTGCTCATCTATCAGGAGCTCGCGGCATTGCAGGACGCGGTGCGCAAGGCCAATCCCCGGCTCGCGAACTTCGAGGCGTCGTGCTTCGACGGTAACTACATCACCGGCGACATCACCGCCGATTACCTCTCGCATCTTGCGAACGAGCGCAACGAGGCGCGCGGACAGTACGCTGCGGCGGACCTGCTCGAGGAAGAGAAGCAGCCTGGATAGCCGCGCATCGTGCGCGGGCGACACGATCACGCGTTGGCGGCGACGTCGATGGCGATCGCGTCGAAGTGACAGCGTCGTTGACGGCTCGCTCGGCGGCGACGTAGAATCTGCCCTCGCGCCGATTTGAAGCTTCAGCTTGCGGGCGCGTAACAAATGCCGCTAAAGCGAGGTTCAGGCCCGGTCCGCGACGTTCGAGGAAGGGCACGCGAAACCCGTCAGGCGGCACACGACGGGTTTTTTTGCGCCCATCGCGACCCTTCGACGCCGACTTCGATGGATAGATCATGAGTAACGATGTCCAGCGCGGTTTCACCACCGCCATCCTCCATGCCGACCGTGGCGCGCCGATCGAGCACGGCGCGCTGCACAAGCCGCTGCACGTATCGGTGGCGTACGGCTATCGCGACGCGCACGAGCTCGCTGCCGTATTCCAGGGACGAGCGAGTGGCTACGCGTACGGCCGCCAGGGCAATCCCACGTCGGCGGCGCTGGAGGCGAAGGTCACCGCGATGGAGGGAGGCGTCGGCACCGTCGCCTTCGCCACCGGCATGGCAGCGATCGGGGCCATCATGATCGCGCTGCTGCGCCACGGCGATCATGTCGTGGCGAGCCAGTTCGTGTTCGGCAACACGTCGAGCCTGTTGCTCACGCTCGAGGCGCACGGGCAGGAGGTGACGTTCGTCGATGCCACCGCTGCGGCGCAGGTCGAGGCGGCGATCACGCCCGCCACCCGTCTCGTGTTCGTCGAGACGATCGCCAATCCACGCGTGCAGGTGGCGGACCTCGTGCGCATCGGCGAGATCTGCCGCGCGCGCGGCATCATCTACGTGGTCGACAATACGATGACCTCGCCGTGGCTCTTCCGGCCGATCACTGCCGGTGCGAGCCTCGTCGTCAACGCGCTCACCAAGTACGTCGGCGGCCACGGCAACGCGCTCGGCGGGGCGGTCACCGACACCGGCCTCTTCGACTGGACGCGCTTTCCCAACATCTACGACGCCTACAAGTCGCAGCCGCCGAAGAACTGGGGTATCCAGCAGCTGCGCAAGAAGGGGTTGCGCGATTGGGGTGCGACGCTCGCGCCGGAGCAGGCGCACCACATCGCGATCGGTGCCGAGACGCTCGCGCTGCGCATGGAGCGGATCTGCGCCAATGCGCTCGCACTTGCGCGATTCCTCGCGGCGCACCCCATGGTCGCGGCAGTCCACTACCCCGGGCTCGAATCGCATCGGCAGCACGCGCTCGCACGGCAGCTCTTCGGCGGACGCTTCGGCGGTCTCCTCGCCTTCGAACTGGTCGACGGCGTCGATCCGATGGCGTTCCTCAATCGCCTGCGGATCGTGGTGCTGTCGTCGAATCTCGGCGACAACCGCACGCTCGCGATCCCCGTCGCCCACACGATCTTCTACGAGATCGGTGCCGAGCGGCGGCGCGCGATGGGCATTGCCGAGTCACTGATCCGCATCTCGGTGGGCATCGAGGATCGCGCCGATCTGATCGGTGATTTCGATCAGGCATTCGGGTGAGCGCGGGCAGCATCGGACGTCGCGGATTGACACCCGAACGACGCGGCGCCGCGCCGCGACAACAGGTGCCGTGCCGCGGCAGGCGATGCGCTACGGAGACGCAGGTCGCAGCGTACGCTACGGGCACAACGCCGCGCCCGGGCACCGAACTTGCTCTGGATCGTGACCCGGGCTGCGCGTGCTTCGCCCGGAGATCGGTGCGGTGGCTGCGGTCGGTTACCGGGCGCTGCGCGAGTCGGAGAACATGCATTATCGGGTCGTCCTGCAGGGCCGTGCCGTCGGCGGCGCGGACATCGAGCACGTCAAGCGCGAATTCGTTCGCGTGACGGGCTTGCCGGCTGCCACCGCGGGCGACTACTTCAATGGCCGGCCGCAGGCGATCAAGGAGGGGATCGGACGCGCCGATGCGGAGCGCATCGCCGCGACGCTGCGCGCGATCGGCGCCGCGGCGTCGGTCGAGCGCGAAGCGGAGGGGGGCGCCGACGACGACGGTGGCGAGATCCACATCGTCGCCAATCCGCTGAATGCGGGTCCGCCGAGCATCCTTCCAGGCGCCGGCGGTGCCGCGCTGGGGGCCAGCGTGGTGTCGCGACCGCGCTGGGCGCGCGCTCTGCGCGCGCGATTGCCGATGCTTGCCGGGGTGGTCGTGCTGACCGTGGGCGCGGTCTACTTCGCGCCGGTGGTCGACGATTTCGTGCAGACGCTGATGCCGGCAGCAGCGCCGGCGCCGGTCGTCGTTGCCAAGCACCCCGCGGTGCCGGCGGGGTCAATCGCCGCTCCCCAGTTCGACGCTGCCGCCTTGCACGGGCCCTGGCGGTGCACCGACCAGCGGACCGGGCTCGCGACGTACTGGACGTACGGCGACGACGGCGCGGTGCTCTTCCACGGCGATTCCTTCCAGGACGGCGCGCGCACGGTGACGCCGACCTCGGACGTGCCGGTGCGCTGGCGGCTTGTCGACGGCAGGCTCGTGCTCACCGACGCGCAGGGAGGGATCGCCTCGCTCGCGGTCGAAGCCCTGACGCTCGCCAATCTGCGCTACGGCGATAGCGCGCGGCGCATCGACATCGACTGCCGGCGCCCGTAGAGGCGCGGCGGTTTATCATTCGCAACGTCCACGGCGTACGCACCGCTGCCCACGGGTTGCGACGCGCGCGAGTGGAGCCGCCCACCCGCCGCTGATCGCGCATGACGACCACACCGCAGCATCCTGGGGAGACCGGCGAGCCGCGGCTCGCCCTGCCGCCGTTGCCTCCGGGGGGACAGTACCGCTTCCACGCGATGGTCAAGGCGGTGGGCTCGCTGTGCAACCTCGATTGCACGTACTGCTACTACCTGCACAAGCAGGATCTCCTGCGGCAGCCGAAGCAGCCGCGGATGGCGGATTCGATGCTCGCGCGGCACATCCGCCAGTACATCGAGGCGCAGACCGGCGACGAGGTGGTGTTCAGCTGGCAGGGCGGCGAGCCGACGATCCTCGGAATCGATTTCTTCCGCCGCGTGGTCGAGTTGCAGGCGCTCTACCGCAAACCCGGACAGCGCATCGAGAACGACCTGCAGACCAATGGCACCTTGCTCGACGAGGAATGGGCGATATTCCTCAAGGAGCAGCGGTTCCTGGTCGGCTTGAGTTGCGATGGCCCGAAGGACCTGCACGATCGCCACCGCACGACGAAGGGCGGCGCCCCGACGCACGACAAGGTCGTCGCGGCGGCAGGCCTGCTGCGCCGGCACGGCATTCCCTTCGCCGCCCTGTGCGTGGTGAACCGCGACAATGCGCAGCGTCCGCTCGACGTCTATCGCTTCCTCACCCGTGAACTCGGTACCTGGCGCGTGCAGTTCATCCCCTGCGTCGAGCCGAAATCGTTCCACCGAGTGGCGCCTCAGCATTGGGATCCGGCGACGCTGCCCATCGTCGGCACGCCCGCGGCGCGGCCTGGAACGCCGGAGTCGGTGGTGGCCGAGTGGTCGGTCGATCCCGACGACTGGGGCGCGTTCCTCTGTGCAATCTGGGACGACTGGTATGCGCACGACTGCGGGCGCGTGTACGTCGACATGTTCGAAACCGCGGTGGCGCAGTCGCTCGGGCTGCCCGCGCAGCGCTGCGTGACCGCCGAGTTCTGCGGGAAGGCGCTCGCGATCGAGCACGACGGCGACGTCTTCGCCTGCGATCACTACGTCTATCCGGAATATCGGCTCGGCAACATCGCCGATACGCATCTGGGGATGCTCGCCTATTCCGATGCGCAGCAGAAATTCGGTTTTGCGAAGCGCGACACATTGCCGTCGGATTGCCGGCGCTGCCCGCATCTGCGGCTGTGCTGGGGCGAGTGCCCGAAGACGCGCTTCGTGCGCACGCGCTCGGGAGAGCCCGGATTGAACTACCTGTGCCCCGGACTCAAGCGCTTCTACGCGCATATCGCGCGGGACATGCCGGCGATCCTGGCGCGCATCCGGGGTCCGATCGCACCGCCGCCGCGCAGCGTGCCGCCGTTTCGCCGGCGTCCCGCGTAGCGCACGCGGCCGGCCGCGGCACGGTCCCCGGACGGTCGGGCGGGCGCGCGACCACCGGGTGCAATTTTCGACGAGGCGCGCCATTCCCTCGATCGCATCGGGGGAAACTCCGGTACGATCCGCCGGCGGCCGGTCACGGCCGCATTGCCCCCACCCCAACGATAAGAGGCCACCATGAAGAAGCTTGTCTTCGGCGTCGCTGCGCTCGCGGTTGCAGCGACCGGACTGACGGGATGCGCGACGAGCGGAGCGCCGGGAATCGACAATTCGTCGATCGGCCAGCCGGCGTTTCGCGAGCACAAGGCGACCTACGGGCTCGTGTTCCGGTTGCCGAAGGACGTGACCGACGTCCTCGACAGCAAGATCTATCCCCCGCTGCGCGAGCGGCTGGTGGCGACTGGACTCGTCGCCGAGGCGCGCACCTTCAACCTGCAGCACGTGACGGTCGTGCACCTCCACAACGCGGATCCCGGGACGCCGCGCCGGATGCTCGCGGCGTTGAAGAGCGTGCCGCCGGTGCTCAAGGTCACGCTCAAGAATTTCTATCTCACCGAGGCGGCAGCCGGAGCCGGCGCACCGTGGTGGTTCGACCTCGGGATCGTGAAGAGCGGCAAAGGTTATGAGGACATGATGGCGTACAACGTGGTGGCCACGGCGGCATTGACGCCGCTGCGTGACGGCCCGCTGCCGCGCGTCACCGGCCCGGTGTACGCGAAGATGGGCGAGGCGGCGCGCGAGCTCGTGCAGACCGTGGGCGTCAGCGGCGTCAACGTGATGAAGGACGGCAAGCCGACGTCCTCGCACAACCCGCACAATACGTTGGTCTACAGCATGACGCCGTTCGATGCGCGCATCCAGGCGGCGATGAAGCCCGTCGCCGACGAGATGAATCGCATTCTTCCCGACGGCATCAGCACTGAATTCCGCGACGTCTCGATCGTCGAGATCGGCTTCATGGGCAACGTCTTGCGCGAGTTCTACCGCATCAGCCTCGTCGACGGCTCGGCGTGGGATACGACGAGCGGACAGGCGGTGAAACTCGGCCAGTAGCGCGTCGTCGCGGGAATCCGGGCCGCCCGCCGCGGCCCGTTCGCGGTGCTGCGCCGCCATGCGGCGGCAACGCGGATGCCGGTGGAGCCTACTCCGGCGCGAGGCTGCGCACGTGGGCGCCGTCCGGCCCTACCTCGAGATAGCTCCCCGTGTCGTACCAGTCGGCGAGCACGATGCGCTCGCGCTCGACGCCGTCGACCACGTGCAGGTGCCGCGCCGGCCGATGCGTGTGACCGTGGATCATGCGCTGTGCGCCGTGCGTGCGGAAGGCGGCAGCGACGGCAGCCGGCGTCACGTCCATGATCGCGTCGGACTTGCCGGCCTTGGTCGCGGCGCTCTTTCGCTGCAGCCAGTGCGCGATCTGCCGGCGCACGACGTAGGGCAGGCGCAACAGGCGCCGTTGGATCACCGGGTTGCGGATCCGCGCGCGATACGCCTGGTAGTCGACGTCGTCGGTGCACAGCGAATCGCCGTGGCACAGCAGCGTGGCCACTCCGTAGAGGTCGACCACCGCGTACTCGGGCAGCAGATGGGCGCCGGTCGCCTGCGCGAAGCGTTCCCCCAGGAGGAAGTCGCGATTGCCGTGCGCGACGTGGAGCGGGACCCCGGCATCGGTGATGCCGCGCAGCGCGCGCACCACGTCGCTTGCGATCGGCTCGCGCAACTGGTCGTCGCCGACCCAGTAGTCGAAGAGGTCGCCCAGCAGGTACACCGCTGCCGCGGCGCGTGCGGGCCCGGCACAGAAGGTGCGAAAGGCGGCGAGCGCCTGCGGTCGGGCCGCCGCCAGATGCTGGTCCGACAGGAAGAGCGTCGGACGCACTGCCGCGGCGCCGTGCCCGGGCGCCGGGATCGCCACGGCCGCCGGTAGTGCCGCCACCGATCCCGGCAACGGACCCTCCGCTGCTGCGGGCATGGTCTCGCTGCAATGCGCGCCGCGGGTTGTCTCGTGAATCGCTAGGAAATCTCCGCGGCCTTCACGAGCAGCACGTCGTCCTTGGGGACGTTCTGGTGGAAGCCGGCGTTACCGGTGGGAACGCCTTCGATCGTATCGACCACGTCCTGGCCGGCGACGACCTTGCCGAAGACGCAGTAGCCCCAGCCGTTGGGGGACGGGGCCTTGTAGTCGAGGAAATCGTTGTCGGCGACGTTGATGAAGAACTGCGCGGTTGCCGAATGCGGTTCGGACGTGCGCGCCATCGCTACGGTGTACTTCCTGTTCTTGAGGCCGTTGGTCGCCTCGTTGGCGATCGGCTGCCGCGTGGATTTTTGCTTGAGGCCCGGTTCCATGCCGCCGCCCTGGACCATGAAGCCGGGGATCACGCGATGGAACACGGTGTTGTCGTAGTGCCCGTCGCGCACGTAACGGAGGAAATTGTCCACCGTGGCCGGCGCATTCTCGGCGTCGAGCTCCAGTTCGATGTCGCCCTTGCTCGTCTTCAGCAGTACCTTGCTCATGATGATGTGGTTCCTTTCGCTGCGCTCGTGTTCCGGCGACGGGCCGCGCGCTGGCCGCGCGGGCCCCACCGCCTGTCACCGTTCCGTCAGCCGTTCACGACCTTGGCGGCCTTGATCACGACCTGCGTGGTCGGCACGTCGGCGGGATTGATCCCCGGCGGCACCGGGCCCGTTGCCCCCTTGGGCGCCTTGGCCACCTTGGTCACCACGTCCATGCCTTCGATCACCTTGCCGAATACCGTGTAGCCCGGGTTGCCTGGCGCATAGTCGAGGCGCTTGTTGTCGCCGACGTTGATGAAGAACTGCGACGTGGCCGAATTGGGGTCGCTCGTGCGCGCCATTGCGATCGTTCCCGGCACGTTCGACAGGCCGGCCTTGGCCGAGCCCTCCGACTCGATCGCGATCGGCGGACGCGTGGGCTTCTGGCTGAATTCGGGGGTGAAGCCGCCGCCCTGGATCATGAAGCCGTCGATCACACGGTGGAACTGGGTGCCGACGTAGTGTCCGCTCTTCACGTAGTCGAGGAAGTTGGCGACGGTCTTGGGGGCGGCCGCGGGGTAGAGCTCGACCTTGATCACGCCGGCCGTGGTATCGAGTTCGACCACCGGGTTGGCGGCAGCGGCGACTCCGGTGACGAGCGCCAGCGCCAGCGCGGCGACGATTCTTTGCAGCATGGTTTTCTCCTGACGGGTGGAATGCAACGGATCACTTCGCCGGCGCGCCCGGCGCAGCATGGGTCGATGGTGGCGCAACGACGGGTGGCGTGGTCGCCGACGGCGGGGTGAGCGCCTCACGTACGAGCTTCACCTTGACGGGTGCCGTCTTGTTGCGCGCATCGTGCGCGACGGCCTTCTCGTAGGCGGAGATCGCGAGTTGCGCATGGATGTCGCCCAGGTTCTCGTAGGCGACCGCGTAATCGGGAGCGGCAGCGATCGCCGCCTCGAGCTCGGCGCGCGCGAGCTCGTATTCGCCCTTCTGCGCGAGGAGCACGGCGAGGTTGTTGTGCGGCTCGGGCAGCTCGGGGTACTCGGCGACGATGCCGCGGTACACCGCGATCGCCTCGTCGGTCTTGCCCGACTCGGCGAGCGCCAGACCCTTGAGGAAACGCGCCTGCGGCTCGCGCGGGCGCTCCGCGGTGAGCTTGTCGAGGATCTCGATCGCCTGCGCATACTGCTTCTCGTCGATGCGGGTACGTGCGAGTCGCAACGATTCGGCGTAGGCCTTGCGACCCGCCTCGGTAAGCTCGCGGGGAGGCGTGACGGCGGCTTCCGGTGCCGCCGCGGGCGGCGGAGGCGGCGCGGACTGCGCGACGGCGATCCCCGCGACGAGGCACTGGAAGGCGAGGAAGAATGCAACGAGGCGGCGCATGGAGCCCGCGATTCTAGCAGCCTCGATGGACGCCGCCGCCGGCGCTCAGGCGCTGCGCAGCCGCGTCGCGGTGGTGTCGATCAGGCGCCGGGCGATCGACACGCTCATCGGAAGCTTGGGCAGCGCGTCGACCGGGAACCAGCGCGCCTCCGCGATCTCGGCGTCCTCGAGACGGATGTCGCCGCCCGCATAGGTAGCCGTAAAGGCGATCATCAGCGAATGCGGAAAGGCCCACGACTGGCTCGCGAAGTAGGTGATGTCGGTCACGTCGACGCCGACCTCCTCGTGCACCTCGCGGCGAACGCAGTCCTCGATCGTCTCGCCGGGCTCGACGAAACCGGCGAGCGCGCTGAACATGCCAGGGGCGAAGCGGTGCGCCCGCGCGAGGAGGAGGTCGCGGCCACGGGTGACGAGCACCATCATCGCCGGCGAGATCCGCGGATAGGCGACCAGGCCGCACGCCGGGCACTCCTTGGCGCGCTCGTGGCCGCGGCCATGCACCGGTGTGCCGCAGTGGCCGCAGAAGCGGTGGTTGCGATCGAAATCGACGATCTGGAAGGCGCGCGCGGCGAGCGCCAGGAGTTCGTCGGGTACCTTGAAGAAAAGTGCTCGCAAGCCCACGAAGCGCATGCCCGCCGGTTCCGGGACGTCGTCGCGCAGATCGATTGCCACGCAGGCGCGCTCCCCGAGCAGACCCATGAAGTGGGGAGTTCCGGTCACCCCGGCGCTATCGAGTTCGCCGTGACGCGGCATGACGAGCGCTTGCGCGTCGGAGGTGCGTACCAGCACCTGGTCGCCGCGAAAGGCGAAGGCGTAGGCATCGCCCGCCACGGCGGCGGGCAGTGCGTGCGCGGGACTGAAGCCGGACGGTGTGAACATGGTCGCTCATTATCGACCCGTTGCCGCACGACGCCAGGATCCGGTGACCGGGTCGCCTGCCGCGGCCGAAGCCGCAGCAACCCTACGGTACCGCGACCCTGCCGCGCAGCCGGATCTGATTGGGCAGCGGCATCGAGCGTTGCAGCACATCCTGTGAAAGCCAGATCGCCGAGCGGCGCGCGCGTTCGCAGACGACCGGCGCGGGGAGCTGCGCGTAGTCGTCGTTGAAGACCTCGAAGCTGTAGTCGCCGCGATAGCCGATGGCATCGAGGCGCGTCACCAGTTCGGCGAGCGCCTGGCTGTGCACGCCCTCGCCGGGGAATACGCTGTAGTGTCGTGCAGTGTCGATGCGCTCGGCGGTGCTGCGCACTTCCTGCCACAGGAAGTCGGCGAGGTGCACGAGGAAGATCTTGTCGGCCGCGAGCATGTCGAGGTCGTCGAGCGACGATTGGGCGGCCAGCGCGTGGAACGAGTCGATGCCGATGCCGAGGTTGGGCGCATTCGCGCTGCATACGATGTCCCAGGCATCCGGGAATTCGCGCACCGTGCGCCCCCACGACAGCGCCTCGTAGACGATGCGGATGCCGAGCGGGACGGCGAGCATGGCGAGCTTGCGCAAGTCGCGCGCGATCGCGTCGGGGTCGGTGGCGGCGTGCGCCGACGTCGACGATGCCACGACGAGGACGCGCGCGCCGATCGCGCTGCACATGTCGAGCATCGCCTTGGCGATGTCGATCTTGTAGTCGTGCAGACGACCCGACAGGCCCTCGAAGTCGCGCAGCACCTGGAACCCGGTCACCCGCAATCCACTCGCGCGGACGAGCCGCGCCGCGGCGTCGACGCCGCCCGGGTGCCCGGCGATGTCGCTCGCCGAGACCATGACCTGCGCGAATCCGGCATCGCGGATCGCCGCGAGTTTTGCCGCCAGCGGACCCGCGAGCGACACGGTGTCCATGCCGAAGTCGTCGAAGTTGATGGGCGCTGTCTCCATGGCGCCGCCTACGCCGGCCGCTCGTCGTGCACGAGCTCGAACATGACGCCACCGAGCCGGCTCTCGGTCAGCGCTCCGCGCGGATTGGAATGGACCTCGCCGGACTCGATGAAGCTCACGCCGCGGGTGCGCAGCAACGCCACGGCCTTCAGCACGTCGGGGACGCCGAATCCCACGCGATGCAGCGTCTCCTCCGGCTCGACGTCGAGGATCCCGGGCTTGGGCTCGATCAGTTGCAGGAAGAAGCTGCCGTCCGGGCTCCTCAGGATGCGCCCCTTCGGCAGGATGCCGTAGCGCTCGTCGTCGGGCAGGGCGCGGAAGCCGAAGAGTTCCCCGTAGAACTCGGTCCAGTCCTCCATGCGGTCGGAGCCGATGTACTGGACGATGCCGAACCAGCGCATGCCGGCAAGCGCGGGGGGACGCGGATCGACCGTGGGGATCAGCGTGAAGTCGACGTCGTAGATCGAGAACTCGCGATAGCGATCGACGAAGTAGATGCGCGACGCGCCCACGCCGTGGATCGCCGGGATGTTGAGCTCCATGACCTCGACGTGCGTGGGCACCGCCCATGCGCCGGCATCGACGACGTGGCGGTACGCCGCGGCGGCGTCGCGCACGCGCAGGGCCAGTGCCGCGATGACCGGCGTCTCCCGCGGCTGCACCGCGCGCGGCCGCGAGGCGACGTGCGCATTGACGATCACGTTCATGTCGCCCTGGCGGTACAACAGCACCTCGCGCGAGCGATGGCGCGCGATCGGATGGAAGCCCATCGTCTCCAGTACCTGTCCCAGCGCCTGCGGCTTGCTGGTGGTGTACTCGATGAACTCGATGCCGTCGATGCCGAGCGGATTGCTGGCATCGACGATCGGTTCGCGGTCGGATGCGACGGTCGCGGACGCGCCTGTGGCTGAAGACGTCATGACGGACAACCTCCTCGCGGTATTGTGGCACGGCCCATGCGATCAGCGGGCGAACACGCCTGGAAAGACCCAGAGGAGCGCGCTCGTCATGACCACGTAGCGCGCGAACTTGCCGATCGCCATGTAGCCGACGCAGGGCCAGAACGACAGGTGCAGCCAACCGGCCACCGCGCACAACGGATCGCCGACCAGCGGCAGCCAGGACAGGAGGCAGGCCTTGGGACCGAAGCGCTCGAGCCAGCGCAGCGCGCGCGCATGCATCGTGGTGCGCTTCGGGTGCACGAGGCGCTCGTACGCGCGCTCGGCACCGTAGCCCATCGCGTAGGTCACGACGCCGCCCAGCGTGTTGCCGGCAGTGGCGACGAGAATGGCCGGCCAGAAGAGGTCCGGGTTGAGCTTGACGAGCCCGAATACCGCGGGCTCCGAGCCGAGCGGGAGGAGCGTCGCGGAGACGAAGGCGACGACGAACACCGTCGACAGCCCGAACTTGGGCAGCGCCAGCGCATCGAGCAGCGTGCCGAGCCACGCTTCCATGGCGGGCATCATAGCGGCGACGGCGCGGATCGTCGCCGCGCACCCTGGGTCATCCCGTATAATTCATTGATTCGACGCGAGGAAGTGCAGGACACAACCATGGAAGCCGACCGCATCAACCTCATCTCCAACACGCTGGCCGACCTCGCGCAGAGGACGGCCGAGCTGCGGAGGTATCTTTGACTTCGATGTGAAGTCCGAGCGGCTCGCCGTCGTCTCGCGCGAGCTGGAGGACCCCAAGGTCTGGGACGACCCCGAGCGGGCGCAGGCGCTCGGCAAGGAGAAGAAGGAGCTCGACGGCATCGTCGGCACCATCGTCGAGCTGGAAGCGGGTCTGGGTGACAGTCGTGACCTGTTCGACCTCGCGAAATCCGAGTCTGACGACGACACCATGCTGGCGGTCGAGGAAGACGCCGCTCACCTTGCCGGCGTCGTCGAGAACCTCGAATTCCGCCGCATGTTCGACGACCCCATGGACCCGGCGAATTGCTTCGTCGACATCCAGGCGGGCAGTGGCGGCACCGAGGCGCAGGACTGGGCGGCGATGTTGCTGCGCATGTACCTCAAGTACTGCGAGCGCAAGGGTTACAGGACCGAACTCCTCGAAGAATCGCCGGGTGACGTCGCCGGCATCAAGAGCGCGTCGATCAAGGTCGAGGGCGAGTACGCGTACGGCTACCTGCGCACCGAGGTCGGCGTGCATCGCCTGGTGCGCAAGAGCCCGTTCGACTCCAATGCGCGGCGGCACACGTCGTTTGCGAGCGTGTTCGTCTACCCCGAGGTCGACGACTCGATCGAGATAGACATCAATCCGGCGGACCTGCGCATCGACACTTTCCGTGCCTCGGGCGCGGGTGGCCAGCACATCAACAAGACCGATTCGGCGGTGCGTATCACGCACCTGCCCACCGACATCGTCGTGCAATGCCAGAACGACCGCTCGCAGCATCGCAACCGCGCCGAGGCGATGCAGATGCTGAAATCGAAGCTCTACGAGCTCGAGGTGCGCAAGCGCCGGGAAGCGCAGCAGAAGCTCGAGGACAGCAAGACCGACATCGGCTGGGGACACCAGATCCGCAGCTACGTGCTCGACCAGTCGCGCATCAAGGACCTGCGCACCAACTACGAGGTCGGCGACACGCAGCGCGTGCTCGACGGCGATCTCGAGCCGTTCATCGAGGCGAGCCTCAAGCAAGGCGTGTAGCGCGTCCCGCGCGCCACTCGGCTATTCCCGCGCGCTTCGCGACGCGACCTACCCTTCATCCCCCACTGCCCATGTCCGATACCGTTCCCCAGGACGAGAACCAGATCATCGCCGAGCGGCGCGCCAAGCTCGCCGCCCTGCGCGCCGCGGGCGCGGCGTATCCCAACGATTTTCGCCGCGACGCGCTCGCTGCCGAACTCCACGCCAAGTACGGCGAGGAGCCCAACGAGGCGCTCGAGCCCAAGGGCATCGCCGTAAGCGTCGCCGGGCGGATGATGCTCAAGCGCGTGATGGGCAAGGCGTGTTTCGCGACGCTGCAGGACATGTCCGGACGCATCCAGCTCTACGTCACCGTCGATGGTGTCGGCCAGGCGACGCTCGACGCCTTCAAGCACTGGGACCTGGGCGACATCGTGGGTGCCACCGGAACGCTCTTCAGGACGCGCACCGGCGAGTTGTCGATCCGCTGCCGCGACGTGCGCCTGCTCGCCAAGGGCCTGCGCCCGCTGCCCGAGAAATTCCACGGGATGACCGACCAGGAGCAGCGCTATCGCCAGCGCTACGTGGACCTCATCACCAATCCGGCGGCGCGCGACGTGTTCGTGAAGCGCTCGCAGATCGTGCAGGCGATCCGCGAATTCTTCGTCGCTCGCGGCTACCTCGAGGTCGAAACGCCGATGATGCATCCGATCCCGGGCGGCGCCGCGGCGCGTCCCTTCGTGACGCACCATAACGCGCTCGACATGCAGCTCTACCTGCGCATCGCGCCCGAGCTCTATCTGAAGCGTCTCGTGGTGGGCGGGTTGGAGAAGGTGTTCGAGGTCAATCGCAATTTCCGCAACGAGGGCATCAGCACCCGGCACAACCCCGAGTTCACGATGCTCGAGTTCTACGAGGCGTATCAGGACTACCGCTACCTCATGGATCTCACCGAGGCGCTGCTGCGCGAGGTTGCGCAGAATGTGCTCGGCACGACGACGATCCGCTATCAGGGAACGCCGATCGACCTTGGCGGACCCTATGACCGCCTGACGATGGCCGAGGCGATCGCCCAGTACAACCCCGAGCACGCGGCGGCGGACCTCGCCCGCATCGACTACCTCAAGGCCGCGCTCGCCAGGACGGGCAGCGAGGTGCTGGCGAGCGATGGCCTCGGCGTGCTGCAACTGAAGCTTTTCGAGGCGACGACCGAGGCGAAGCTCGTGCAGCCGACGTTCATCGTCGCGCATCCGACCGACGTGTCGCCGCTCGCGCGTGCGAACGAGGCGAACCCTGCGGTCACCGACCGTTTCGAGCTCTTCATCACCGGCCGCGAGATGGCCAACGGATTCTCCGAGTTGAACGACCCCGAGGACCAGGCCGCGCGCTTTCAGGCTCAAGCCGCGGCACGCGAGGCCGGCGACGAGGAGGCGATGTACTACGACGCCGACTACATCCGCGCGATGGAATACGGATTGCCACCGACCGCCGGGGAGGGTATCGGCATCGATCGCCTGGTGATGCTGCTGACCGACGCCGCCTCGATCCGCGACGTGATTCTCTTTCCGCAGCTCAAGCACGAGGGTTGACGCAGCCAGCCCCGCACGGACGTAGAATGCGTGGTTTCTTGCTACTGCGAGTCCTCCGATGACCTCCCTTACGCGCCGCATCCGATCCTTGCTTCCGGCCTTCGCGCTGGGTTTCGCGTTGAGTCTCGCGGCGGTACGCCCGGCCACGGCTGCCACCGACTACACGGACATCTGGTGGAATGCGGCCGAGAGCGGCTGGGGTGTCAACCTCGTGCAGTCGGACCAGTTCATGTTCGCCACGTTCTTCATCTACGGCCCGGCCAAGCAGCCGACGTGGGTCACCGCAAATCTCGTCAAGGATGCCAGCGGCGCCTTCACCGGAGGGGTGTACTTCACGACCGGGACGTACTACGGAACACCGTGGAATCCGGCCGACGTCACCGTCGTTCAGGTCGGCACCGCGACGTTCACGCCGACTTCACCCGCCACCGGCACGCTCGCCTATAGCATCAATGGCGTCAACGTCAGCAAGACGATCACGCGGCAGACGCTCACCTCGATCTCGCTCGCCGGCAAATATTACGGCGGACTCGTGATCACGCAGACGAACTGCAAGGATCCCACCAGCAATGGCACGCTCAGCGTGCCGGCGACGATCACCGTTTCGCAGGTGCCGAACGTGTCGCTGCAGTTCGTGTTCGACATCGTGTACAGCGGCTTGAACGTGCAGACCACGCTCGCTGGCGCGTCGGTGCAGCAGGGGAGTCTCTATGGGATTCCCGCAGCTACCCTGACCGTGGCGGTGCCGCCGACGCAGCTTGTCGCGGTAGCCTCGCAGATCAAGCGCACCTCGCTCGGCGTCGAGGGTCGTTGGGATGCCGTCACCGCCGGCGGCTGCAACCAGATGGCGACATTCTCGGCGGCCTACACCGGATCCTGAGCGGTGCCGACGATACGCCGTCCGGCGCGCGGGCGGGGTAGGGGGTTGCAAAATACCCATGGGGGGTATATATTGCAGCCATGGATACCATCGTCAGCGCGCCGGCGCAGGAGCGGGTCGAACTCGGGCTCACCGGCATGACCTGCGCGGCATGCGCCGCGCGCATCGAGAAATCGCTCAACCGCCTGCCGGGCGTCACGGCCGCCGTCAACTTCGCGACCGAAACCGCGGCGGTCGGCTTCGATCCGGCGCGGGCCAGCACCGAGGTCCTGCTCGCGCAGGTCGCGAAGGCGGGTTACGGCGCGACGGTGCGCACCGACCCGGCGAAGGATCGCGCGGCCGACCAGGCGCGCAAGAGCGCCGAGCTGGCCGCGCTGCGCCGCGAATTCATCGTTGCGGCGATCCTCACGCTGCCGTTCCTCGTGCAGATGGTGCCGATGCTTCTCAATGGAAGCCTTTTCGGCGGCGCGCACGAGGACCTCATCCCCCGTCCCTGGCAGTTGGCGCTCGCCACGCCCGTCCAGTTCTGGATCGGCCGCCGCTTCTACATCGGAGCGTGGCACGCGCTGCGGGGCGGCGGTGCCAACATGGACGTGCTGGTGGTGCTCGGCACCAGCATGGCGTACTTGTGGAGCGTGGTGGTGACGCTCTTCGGCTGGCACCACGAGCACGTCTATTTCGAGGCGAGCGCGGCGGTGATCACGCTCGTGCTGCTCGGCAAGCTCCTCGAGGCACGCGCCAAGGCAGGGACGTCGGCGGCACTCGAAGGCCTGCTGCGATTGCAGCCGTCGCTCGCGCACGTGCTGCGTGACGGTGCGATCGCCGACGTGCCGCTCGCGTCGGTTATCGCCGGCGATCGCTTCGTCGTGCGTGCCGGCGAGCGCATTCCCGTCGACGGGGTCGTGCGCGACGGCGCCTCGAGCGTCGACGAGAGCATGCTGACGGGCGAATCGGCGATGATCGCGAAATCGGCCGGCGGCAAGGTATTCGCCGGCACGCTCAACCAGGACGGCACGCTCACCTGCGAGGCGACCGGGGTGGGCGGGGCGACGTTGCTGGCCGGGATCGTGCGGCTCGTCGCCGAGGCGCAGGGTTCGAAGGCGCCGATCCAGCGACTCGCCGATCGCGTCTCCGGCATCTTCGTGCCGGTGGTGGTCGCGATTGCCGTGGTCACGCTCGTCGCCACGTGGGGGATCACTGGCGAGGTCGCACGCGCACTCGTCAATGCGGTGGCCGTGCTGGTGATCGCGTGTCCGTGCGCGCTCGGTCTCGCCACGCCGACAGCCATCATGGTCGGCACCGGGCGTGGGGCGCAAACCGGCATCCTGATCCGCAATGCAGCGGCCCTCGAACTCGCCGGTCGCCTGCGTGCGCTCGTCGTCGACAAGACCGGCACGCTCACCGAAGGGAAGCCTGCGGTCTTCGATATCGCCACCGTCGACGGCGCGTCGCGGGAGATGGTCCTCGCCACTGCGGCGAGCCTCGAGCAAGGCGCCACCCATCCGCTCGCGCGGGCCATCGTGAGCGCGGCCACTCGCGAGTCGATCGCGGCCCAACGGCTGCGCGATTTCGTCGCGGTCGGGGGACGTGGCGTGCGCGGAATCGTGGGTGACGACACCATCGCCTCGTGCCTGGGCTCGCCCGAGTTCCTCGCCAGCGAAGGTGCGGCGCTGCCTGCAGCCGTGGTCGACGCCCTGCGTGCGCAGGGGGCGACCGTGGTGGGCGTGGCGCGTGCGGGGCGCGCGCTCGGGGCCATCGCGCTGCGCGACGAGGTGCGCGCCACCTCGGCCGAGGCCGTGCGGCGGCTGCACGCGGCCGGCATCCGGGTGACGATGCTCACCGGGGACAACGCGGCGGCAGCGGAAGCCGTCGCCCGCGTCGTTGGCATCGACGACTACGAGGCGGGCGTCTTGCCCGACGGCAAGGCGGCGGCGGTCAGCGCCCTGAAGGCGCGGGGCGCGATCACCGGCATGGTCGGCGACGGCGTCAACGATGCGCCCGCGCTGGCCGCTGCCGACGTGAGCTTTGCCATCGGCGCCGGCGCGGACATCGCCGTCGAAGCCGCCGACGTCACGCTCATCCGCAACGATCTCAACGCGGTCGTCGATGCCATCGATCTGTCGCATGCGACGCTCGTGAAGATCAAGCAGAACCTCTTCTTCGCCTTCGCCTACAACGTGCTCGGTATTCCACTCGCCGCGTTTGGTCTCCTCAATCCGGTGATCGCGGGGGCAGCGATGGCGGCGAGTTCGGTATCGGTGGTGGGCAACGCACTGCTGTTGCGGCGCTGGCGTCCGCGGACCTGACGTCAACATTCAGAAGGGAATCGACGATGGAAACGATCACGATGAACGTCCAAGGAATGACCTGCGGCGGTTGCGTGGCGAGCGTCACGCGCGTGCTGAAGGCGCTGCCGGGAGTGGCCGACGTGGCGGTGACGCTCAATCCGGGCAGCGCCAAGGTTACCTTCGACCCCGCGCAAACCGGCGCTCCGGCGCTGCGCTCGGCAGTGGAAGACGCGGGCTATGACGTCACGGGTTGAAAGCGGCGCGGTGACCGGGTCGGCACACGCGCATCCGGTGGCCCCGCGTCCGGATGGCGCGGCGCTCGTCAAGCGGGTGAATCGCATCGAGGGTCAGGTGCGCGGCATCGGCAAGATGATCGCCGAGGATCGCTACTGCATCGACGTGCTCACCCAGGTATCCGCCGTGCAGGCGGCACTCGACGCCGTGGCCCTGCAACTCCTCGAACATCACCTTCACGGCTGCGTGCAGCACGCGGTGAAGTCCGGGCGCGGCGATCACGCGATCGACGAAGCAATGGCCGTGATTCGCAAGTTCGCGCGCTAGCGGCACACGCCGATCGCGGCCGGATGCATCCGGCGGTTCGCGTCGTCGTCGCGCCGGGTGTCGCGCCAACGCGGCGGCCGTCGCGCTACCCGCAGCGAGCGTTGCCGCACCTGCGGAAGCAATGGCAAAATGACGGGTTCGGGGTGTAGCGCAGTCCGGTAGCGCGCTTGCTTTGGGAGCAAGATGTCGCAGGTTCGAATCCTGTCACCCCGACCACGAAATCCGCAGGAGCCAGTCGCCCGCAACGGGCGATCGAACATGCAAGCCGATCACTTCCCTCCGGGCAACGGGTCAGGGTCGCGTGGTCGCCTGGGAGATCGATGCGGCGGGGTCGCGTGTTGCGACCGGGATCCGTGGGATGGGCACGGCCGGGCATCCCCGCGAACGGGCCCTTCCGTCGCGCACCGATCGCGCCTATAGGGCCAGCGCCGCGTCGCTATCCATCACCGAGTTGGCGGCGGTCTGGCGGGATCGCCGTAGCGGCAGTCGTACGGTGAAGCACGTCCCACTGCCAACTTCGCTTTCAACGGCAATCCGACCCCCATGCTTGTGCACGATCGCGTGCGAGACCGACAGACCGAGGCCGGTACCCTGCCCGACTGGCTTGGTCGTGAAGAAAGGCTCGAAAACGCGCCCGAGATTCTCGGGCGTGATCCCGCATCCGGTATCGGCGATGCTGATGCACGCTTCGGCCCCGTCGACGCGCGTGGAGATCGTGACCATTCCATTCTCATCGATCGACTGTCCGGCGTTGACCAGCAGGTTGAGGAAGACCTGGCTGAGGCGCGATGGCAGGCACTCGACCTCCGGCAAGTCCCCATAGCTTCGAACGATCGTCGCCTTGTGCTTGAGTTCGTTGCGCACGATGTTGAGCGTCCTGTCGAGCGCCTCGTGCAGGTCCGTCGTCTGCCAGACCTCCTCCGTACGGTCGCGTGCGAGATCCCGGAGATCCTCGACGATGCGTTTGACTCGCATCAGGCCGTCGCGTGATTCCGCGACCAGCGCAACGAGATCGTCGCGCAGGAACACGAGATCGGTGCGGCGCCGCAACGCCTGCGCTGCGTGCAGTTCCGCAGGCGCATCCGGGCCGAAGGCGTCGTGCGCGTCGACATACGCATCGAGCAGGGCGAATAGCTGCGTCACGTACGTATCGAGCGAACCGAGGTTGGACATGGTGAACGCCAGCGGGTTGTTGATCTCGTGCGCGACTCCTGCACAGATCTGTCCGATCGACGCCAGCTTTTCCGCCTGGATGACCTGATTCTGCACGTCCTCGAGCATCGCGTTCATCCGCATCATCGTGGCGTTCAGCGTCGTCAATTCGACGATCCGCGCCTCGTTCTCGACGTGCATTCTGTGGTTGGCTATCACCAGCGCGAGCAGACCGATGAGCGCCTGACCGCGATCGAGGTCGCCGATGGTGTAGCGGGGTCGATCGGGCCCGCGATTCACCGCAACAGCGCCGATCGTCTTCTCGGAGACGCGCAGTGGCCAGCACATGGCCGACTGCGTCGAGCGCTCCCGAGCCCCGTGCGCGCGAAGGGGCAAGCGGGTCTCCGCGGCGTCGCCGTTGACGAGTACCGGACAACCCGTCGCGACGACGTGCCCGAATACACCTACGCCGCGTGGCAACGCGCAGCCGATCGTCCCCGGTGGCAGGTCCGTTCCGGCTACGACCTCGAGTTGATCCGCGGTGCCGTCGACAATCAGTGCGATCGAACCGCTCTCTGCTTCGAAACCACGAACGATGTGTTCCAGGACCCCTTGTCGCACTTGTTGAGGATGCGTGCCATTGGCCGCGTGCTGGCCGAACTCGTACAGTGCGCGGATCCAGGCAAGATCAGCGCTTCCGGTGGTGCCCAGGTCCATGGTGATAGTCGTCGTGCCTCAGCGTTGGTGGAAGTGTGATGGCCGCGCGGTTGCGCCGCCGGCCGTGGATCGATACGGCAGCCACGCGCGGCCACTGGTCGGTGGGAGTCGCTAGCTCTCCATCATCACGCCGCCATCCTCGGTCCAGCGGACGCGGGTTATCCCCGGCGACTCGCGCTCGAGCCGTTCGAGTTCGAGTTGTTGGCGCGAAATGATTCCGCGTTGCCAGCGCACTTCGTCGGCAAGGCTGCGATTCTCGATCAGCAGTTCGCGATGGGCGAGCACGTCGATGATCGCCGCCTTCAGATCCGGATCGGACCAGGGTTTGCTCACGAAGCGGAAGATGCCGGCCTGATTGACCGCGCGGACGATGCCATCGAGATCCGAGCACGCGCTCATGATGATGCGAGCCGAGTCCGGTTGAATCTCCTTCAAGCGCGTCAGCAGTGTCGCGCCATCCATCTCGGGCATTCGATAGTCCGATATCACAAGGTCGATCTTATGATCCTTGACGTATTCGAGCGCTTCCAGCGGTGACGTTAGCGTCCTGATCGAAGCATCCGGGATCCGGGGCAGAATTGCATCGTTGCAGCACATCCGTCGCAAAGCGCTGAGCACGTTCGGCTCATCGTCGACGATCAATATCGTTGGCATGGATCCGTCCTTCAATACGGCGCCGCAATTTGGCGCGCTGCTCCAGGGCGAATCCTGCAACTCGTGTGCCATTGTTCGTGGTCGCCGACGGACGGCGCGCCGCGCAAGGCTGTCCCGGAGAGATCTGGCGTTGTGGGCGACAACATCGTTGTGCACAGCCGGTGCGCTTGCGCAATTCGTCGCACCCTCGTCCGATCAGCGTCTGCTGAACGGCTGGAGGAAGAGCGTGCGGCAAGCTCGACTTGTTTCTACGCCACTTCCTGCGACACGGCCGTCGTCACCCCGACGGCGGGCGTCGCGCGCAGAGCATCGTCGTCGCGAAGAACGGGCCGCCGTACCAGAATCGCCAGCCCATCGGATGCGTCGTGACGTCGACCGCGCCTTCGTCCCGGAGCGCTGCCGCGTACTCTCGCGCGTTCCGGAAATCGGCGATGCGAATCCGACCTCCGGGTCGCGTCACGCGATACCCTTCGGCGACGGCGGCACGGCGCTCCGCTACCGCATGGATGTTGTGGATGGCAAGGCTCGACACCACCAGGTCGAACGAGGCGTCGGCGAACGGGAGTCGCCGCATGTCGGCAGTGACGAGTTCGACGCGCGCGTCGACATCTTCAGCGTCGGCATTGCGCCTTGTCGCCTGCGCGTCGTTGCCCGTCTGGTCGACCGCGCGCCACCGATCGATGCCGGTCGCGCGACCGCGCGGAAGACGCTGCGCGAGGGCGATGAGCACGAGGCCGCGCCCGCAGCCGAGATCGAGCGCGCGCTCGTCGCCGCGGAGCACCATGCGGTCGAGTTCGCGGCTCCACGCGATGTGCTTGCCACGCAGGGTCGTGTACAGGAAGCTCGCCGCCGCCGCGACCGGAGCGAGCAGGAACGGTACGGTCAGCCACCACCCGGGCGAGGCGTTGAAGGTGGCGACCAGCACGGCAAGGGTGATCAGTGATCCGATCGCCAGGCCGACGAGCGTGCCCGGCGCATCGATGCCGTAGGATGCATGCCGTTTCGCCGGCGTCGTCGTCATCGGTGCATCATACTTCGCGCGGAGCGGCCGATTCGGGGGCGCCGGGCTGGTCCGTCGCGCGCGGCGCCGCTCGCTGGGGGCAGCGCGCAGCGAGTGCGCCGGTTCGGGATTTGACGCCGGTCAACAGTCGCGTCGCCGGGCGCTGGTGGTTCACCCGGCGAACCCCATATCGTCTGTATCGTCATCGCAAGCAGGGAGGGACAGCACACATGAAAGCCAACGTCGGCGGCATCGATCGCATCTTGCGCATCGTGGTGGGGCTCGCGCTCATCGCGGCAACGCTCACCGGAACCATCGGCGCCTGGGGCTGGATCGGCGTCGTCCCGCTCGCGACCGGGCTGTTCCGGATCTGTCCCGCGTACTTCCTGTTCGGCAAGAGCACGTGCAAGACGCCGTGATCGCCGCAGTCTGCGCGGCGATCGAATCGCGTCATCGTTCGGGCAGCGGAATGAATTCCGTCTCGCCCGGCACTTGTCCCATCGCCTGCGCGGCCCACGCGGCCTTGGCCTCGTCGATGCGCTCGCGACGCGACGACACGTAGTTCCACCACATGAAGCGGTGGCCATCGAGCGGCGCGCCGCCGATGACCACGTAGCGCGCGCCTTCGGCTGCGCTCACCGTGGCGTCGGTGGCGTCGGCGAGGAGCGCCATGGTCCGCGCGGGGAGCGCGGCGCCATCAACCGCCAGCGCACCGTCGACCGAGTACACCGCGCGCTGACCAAGATCGGCCGGAAGCGTCAGCGCTGCGCCTGGCGCTGCCGTCACGTCGAGGTAGAGCGTCGGCACGAAAGTCGCCACCGGCGAGCGCTGTCCGAACACGGATCCGATGAGCAGGCGCAGCGTGTTGCCGCCGTCCGCCCATCGGGGCATCGCTTCTGCAGGCGTGTGGGTGAACGACGGCTCGCCTTCCTCGTCCGTCAGCGGCAACGCTGCCCACAGTTGCAGCCCGTGGCTGGTGTAGGGCGCGGTCGCAAGATCGGGTGGCCGGCGCTCGGAGTGGACGATGCCGCGGCCGGCCGTCATCCAGTTGATGGCGCCCGGCTCGATACGCTGCACGTTGCCCAGGCTGTCGCGATGCAGCAGCGCACCTGCGAAGAGGTAGGTCACCGTCGCGAGCCCGATGTGCGGATGCGGTCGCACGTCGAAGTCGCTCTCGGGGCGCACCGTGATCGGACCGAAATGATCGAAGAATACGAACGGACCCACGCCCTGGCGGGGATGGCCGGGCAGCAGGCGACGGACGACGAGACCACCACCCAAATCGCGCGTGCGGCCCGTATAGCGGTGCTCGATCGGCATGATGCGAGAACGATACTACAGCGCGGCGATGCTGCGTCGTTCGCGGTCCGGCGCTGCCGTCACCGGGCGGTGACCCGAAACTACGGCAGGAGCGCGGACCCCAATTCGAGCGCTGCCTGCTGCAGCGGCACGAGGAAGCGCGCCGACATCTCGTCCATCGGGACCAGCCGGTGCTGGAGGATCACGTTGATGCCGGCGACCACCTGGCCGCTGGTGTCGTGCACCGGAACGGCGAGCGTGCACAGCCGCAGCTCCATCTGCTGGCTCGCGTAGGCGAAACCGCTCTCGCGGACCTTGGCGAGGATCGTCCGCAGTTCGCCGACGTCGGTCGTCGTGTGCTCGGTATACGGGATCGGCCGCAGGGCCGCGAGGTAGCGATCGAGTTCGTCGGGGGGCAGGTGCGCGAGCATCACGCGCCCGATCGACGTGCAGTAGGCGGGCAGCCGCCGACCGACGTTGAGGAATGGTGACATCACGCGCGAGGTGGCGGAGCGCGCGAGGTAGACGATCTCGTCGTCGTCGAGCGTGGCGAGCGAGCAGCCTTCGCGCAGCATTTCGCCCAACCGGTCGAGGATCGGTTGTGAGAGCACCACGATCGGCGATGCCGAGAGATACGCGTGGCTGAACGAGAGGACGCGCGGGCGCAGGTAGAAGCGCCGCGCCTCGTCGACGGCAACGAAGCCGAGCCGCACCAGCGTGTGCAAGCTCCGGCGCACGGTTGCGCGCGGGATTCCCGTCTGGTGACTGACTTGGGCAATCGACATCCGCCGTCGCTTGTCCGACAGCGCGAGCAACACCGCGATCCCCCGTCCGAACGCGGTCACGAAATCCGCGTCCTCCGCCATCCGGTCGATCGCGGCCGCCGACAGCGCGTGCCCCTCGGGACGAGGAACCGGACGAACGCCGGGCGCGGGACTCAGCGGCGGCGGGCCGACGGGAAGGGTGACTTCGGCAGTATCCATGGGTGGCCTTGGGCGCGGCGGAAACGGTAGCGGGCGGGCTGACGGGCGCTCGGCGCACGTCATACCCACACTACAATGCTTCAGGCGGCCACAATACGCGCAATTTGACCATTAAGCAAACATTGTGGGCGCTAGGCGCACTACTTGTCACCTAGCGCCCTTGACCGGATGGCCGGCAAAATCCTATCGTGACGGCTCCAACTGCAATTTCGAGCGACGAGGTTCAATCATGGCCACTGCGACGACGCCCACGAAGGCGATCACTCCCGAACAGCAGCAGGAACTCGACGAGGTGTTCGTACGGGCGAAGAAGGCGCTGGCGATCATCGAGACCTACGATCAGGCGCGGGTCGACCGGCTTTGCCAGGCGGTGGCCTGGGCGGTCGCCAACAAGCGCACGTTCTCGCGGCTCGTTGCCATGGGCATCGAGGAGAGTGGCCTCGGCGACGCCGAAAGCCGCATGGGCAAGCGGATGAAGATCCGCGGCGTCCTGCGCGACGCGCTGCGCCAGAAGAGCGTCGGCGTCATCGAGGAGATCCCCGAGAAGGGCATCGTCAAGTACGGCAAGCCCGCCGGGATCATCGCCTGCATCGTGCCGACGACCAATCCGGACCTGACTCCTGCCGGCAATGCGATCTACGCGATCAAGGCGCGCGACGTCGTCGTCTATTCGCCGCACCCGCGCTCGAAGAACACCTCATTCGAGACCGTGCGGCTGATGCGCGAGGCGCTCGAGCGCGAGGGCGCACCGGCCGATATCCTGCAGTGCCTGACCAAGGTGAACATCCCGATGTCGCAGGCGCTGATGGCGCGCGCCGATCTCGTCATCGCCACCGGCGGTCAACCGATGGTGCGCGCCGCGTACAGCTCGGGGACGCCGGCGTACGGCGTGGGCGCCGGCAACTCGACGATGGTCATCGACGAGACTGCGAACATCGAGGAAGCGGCACGCAACACGCGGCTTTCCAAGACGTCGGACTTCGGCTCCGGTTGCTCGGCGGACGGCAACCTCATCATCGAGGCGACGATCTTCGATCGGATGCTCGCGCAACTGCAAAAGGAAGGCGGCTACCTCGCCAGCGACGAGGAGAAGGCGCTGCTCCGGAAGGCGATGTGGGACGACGAGCGGCACCGTACGTCGAACACGGTCGCCATCGCTCCGCAACAGCTCGCGAAGATCGCCGGCTTCACGATCCCCGCCGATCGCAAGTTCATCATCGTGTACGGCGATGGCATCGGCAAGGACCATCCGTTCTCGGGCGAGAAGCTCACCACGCTGCTTGCCGTCTACAAGTATTCCGGGTTCGACCAGGCGCTCGCCATGATGCGCGCGATCTACGAGGTCGGCGGCAAGGGTCACTCCTGCGGCATCTACTCGTTCGACCAGGGGCACATCAACGCGCTCGCGCTCGCGGCCCCGGTGTCGCGGATCATGGTGCGCCAGCCGCAATCGAAGGCCAATGCCGGCGCCTTCAACAACGGCATGCCGATGACGTCGAGCCTGGGGTGCGGGACCTGGGGCGGCAACGTCGTCTCCGAGAACGTGCACCTGAAGCACTACCTCAACACGACGTGGGTGTCGGTGCCGATCAAGGAGGACAAGCCCTCCGACGAGGAGCTCTTCGGCAGCTTCTATGATCCGGCGCTCGAAGGCGAAGTCGAGACCATCACGACCTGATGCCCCGCCCTGACGCGATCCGGAGCACTGTCGCCATGACGACCAAGAGTCCCGAAGCCATCCTCGCCGACGCCTCCGCCTGGTGGGATACGTCGATCATCGACGTCGAACCCGGAAAGATCGCGATGCGCGGTTACCCGATCGAGGAGTTGATCGGCAACGTCCGCTTTCCCGAGATGATCTGGCTCATGCTGCGCGGCGAATTGCCCACGCCAGGCCAGGCGAACCTTCTCGAAGCGGCGCTGGTGCCGGGCGTGGATCACGGGCCGCACGCCCCCTCGATCGCGATCTCGCGCATGGCGGTCACCTGCGGACTGCCGGTCAACGGCGCGATGGCCTCGGCGATCAACGTGCTCGACGACATCCATGGCGGCGCCGGCCAGCAGTGCATGGAAGTGTATCGAGCGATCGACGCACGCGCCGGCCGTGATGGCGATCTCGTCGAGGCCGCGACGGCGATCCTGCGCGAGCGCACGGCAGCCGGCGAGAAGATCATGCCGGGCTTCGGCCATCGCTTCCATCCGGTCGATCCGCGCACCGAACCCTTGTTCCGGCTGGTGGCGCAGGCAGTGGCGGCGGGAACGGTGACCGGGCGCTACGCGGCGATCGGCCGCGCGGTGACGACGGCACTCGCGGCAACCAAGGGACGGCCCATTCCGATGAACATCGACGGCATCACCGCCGTCATCTTCTGCGAGCTGGGCTTCGAGCCCGAACTCGGGCGCGGATTGTTCATCCTGTCGCGGTCGGTCGGCATCCTCGCCCACGCGTGGGAGCAAAAGCAGCGCGGCCGCCGCATCATGGGCCCGATGACGCCGCAGATCCCGTACCGCTACAGCGGACCCGCGCGTCGCCCGGTGCCGCCGCCGGACCAGCGCGGTCGCCCGTAAGAACGATCATCCCCACGCGCGGCCGCCGGCCGTCGCCTTCCGAGGAGTTCACGATGCAGGACCTGATTTCGAACCAGCTGGTCAAGTACCTCGAGGCACGCGGCGTGCGCCACGTCTTCGGGCTCTGCGGCCACACCAACATCGCGGTGCTGGCGGCGCTGTCGAAGAGCCGCAAGATCCGCTTCATCAATACGCGTCACGAGCAGATCGCCGCGCACGCCGCGGACGGCTACGCGCGCGCCACCGGCAAGGCATCGGTGCTGCTCTCGCACCTGTCGCCGGGGCTCACCAATGCCGCGACCGGCGTCGCCAATGCGGCACTCGACTCGATCCCCATGGTGGTCATCGCCGGCGACGTCCCCACGCACTACTTCGGCAAGCACCCGCACCAGGAAGTGAACCTCCACGCCGATGCCTCGCAATACGAGATCTACCGGCCCTTCGTCAAGCGTGCATGGCGGGTGGACTCGCCGCATCTCTTCCCCGAGATCATGGAGAAGGCATTCGCGCTCGCCGAGAGCGGGCGTCCGGGGCCGGTGCTGGTCGACGTGCCGATGGACATCTTCAGCAAGGAGATCGACGTCGCGCTGTGGAAGCGTGCGCAGACCAACACGCGCTCGCTCGCCAAACCCTCGCTCGACGACGAGACGGCAGAAGCGATGGTGCGTGCGCTCCTCGACGCCAAGGCGCCGATCATCTACGCGGGAGGCGGGATCCTGCTCGCGCAGGCGGCCGACGAGATGCGTGCGTTGGCCGAGCATCTGGCACTGCCCGTCGCCCATACCCTGATGGGCAAGGGTGCGCTGCCCGACGACCATCCGCTGATCCTCGGCATGACCGGGTTCTGGGGCACCAAGTTCATCAACGACAAGTGCCGGACCGCCGACTGGATCCTGGCACTCGGCACCCGTTTCTCCGAGGCGGACTGCAGCTCGTGGGAGGACAAGTACACCTTCCGCATGCCGCCGACGAAGCTCATCCACATCGATATCGATCCCGCCGAGATCGGTCGCAACTATCCGGTGGCGATCGGCGCCGTGGCTGACCTCAAGGCCGCGCTCCGGGTGCTGCTGCGCGTCGCGCGCAAGCTCGCCCCGAAGGGCGTGAAGCGCGACAAGCTCGTGGCCGAGATGGCAGCCAACCGCAGCAAGTTCGTGGCCGGTAACCGCAAGGCGATGACGAGCGACGCCTGGCCGATGCGCCCGGAACGCATCCTCTCCGATCTGCGCGAGGTGATGCCGCGCGACGCCATCCTGTGCACCGACGTCGGCTGGAACAAGAATGGCGTCGGGCAGCAGTTCCCGATCTACACGCCCGGCAGCATCTTCACGCCCGGCGGCTTCGCGACGATGGGCTTCGGCTCACCCGCGGCGCTCGGCGCCAAGGTCGCGCTGCCGGATCGGGTCGTCATCGCGCTGATCGGTGACGGCGGCTTCGGCCAGAACCCGGCAGCGCTCGCCACCGCCTTCGAGGAAGACATCGCGGTCGTCTGGGTGATCATGAACAACCGCGCCTACGGCACGATCGCGGGTCTCGAGGCCGCGCACTACGACACCACCTTCGGCACCGTATTCGAGAAGAATGGCAAGCCCTGGTCGCCCGATTACGCGGCGATCGCCCGCGCCTACGGAGTCGAGGGCGTGACGATCGGCTCGGCGGCGGAGTTGAAGCCCGCACTCGCCAAGGCGATGCGCTCGAAGAAGCCGATCGTCATCGACGTCAACATGAAGAACGAGCCGGTGCCCACCGACGGACACTGGAACATCATGGACATCTACTCGCCGGGGAAGAAGGTGCATCACGTGGCAACGGACGGCTGAGGCAGCCGCGGTTCGAGCGTCGAATCCGAAGGAGATCATCATGAACGACTTTACCCGGAACGAGTCCGCGGCGCGCACGCCGACGACGCGTGCGGCGCAGCGCGCGGCCGAGCAGGCGCCCGGCGCGCGACCCGAGTTCTCGCTCGCCCACCTCACCGTGATGGGCTGTCCCCCGCCCGAGATGATCTACATCGCCGCGCGGGCGGGCTACGATTACGTGAGCGTGCGCACGATCTTCATGGGTCTGCCCGGCGAGCCGAACTACGGGCTCGCCCGCAATCCCGATCTCTACGCGAAGACGAAGCGTGCGCTCGACACCACCGGCGTTCGCCTGCACGACATCGAGCTCGCACGAGTGAAGGAAGGCATCGATCCGAAGACCTACGTGCCCGAGTTCGAGATCGCTGCCAGGCTCGGAGCCCGCGCCGTGCTGTCGAGCATCTGGACGAGCGATCGGGCGTTCTACCTCGATACCTTCGCCGCGATCTGCGACCTTGCCCGGCCCTTCGGCCTCACCGTCGATCTCGAGCCGGTGCCGATCGCCGGCGTCCACGATCTCGCGGGCGCAGTCGACGTGCTGCGCGCCGTGCAGCGCCCGAATGCCGGACTCATGGTCGATACGCACCACTTCCACCGCGCGCGCGACAATCCGGCCGACCTCGCGGCGCTGCCGCGCGAGTGGTTCCATTTCGCGCAGATCTGCGACGCTTCCGCGGCGATTCCGACCGACCGCGAGGAGATGATCCACGTGATGCGCGAGGCGCGGCTGTACGTCGGTGAAGGCGGCATCGACATTGCGAGCATCCTGCACGCCATGCCGCGCATTCCCTATTCGATCGAACTGCCGCACCTCGAGCACGTGCACGAGACCGGCTACGCCGAGCACGCCTTTCGCTGCCTCGAGACGGCGAGGGCGTACCTGGCCGAGCACGAGGAGACCTTCGCCTCGTGACGGCGCGTCGCCAGCGCGGCGCGCGGGGCCGATTCACCGTCGTCGCCCAAGCGGCGCGGCGGGCAGCGGGCGATATGACATACTGAATCGAGGAAGCATGGGCGTCACCCGACGCCAGCCTGGATCCAGGCGGGCAACTCGTCGCGGATCGCATTATTTACAGTGGAGGAGAGCATGACCAACAAGATCGATCGCCGGACGCTGCTCAAGGCCGGCACCGCGCTCGCTGCGGCGAGCACCGTTCCGGCCTGGGCACAAGCCAAGCCGACGCTGCGCTTTGCCGCCGTCTTTTCCGACAAGGACATCCGTGCCGACATGATCCGGATGCTCTCCAAGGAAGTCGCCGCCGACGCCACGATCGAGCCGTTCTACGGCGGCACCCTCTTCAAGCAGGGGACCGAACTCGTCGCGCTGCAGCGCGACAACCTGGAGATGAGCAACATCGCGCCGCAGGACATCAGCAAGCAGCTGCTGTCGTGGTCGGTGCTCACCTCGGCGTACACGTTCCGCGATGCGAACCACGTGCTGGACTTCTTCGCGAGCCCGCTGGGGACGCAGATGAAGAAGGAGGCCGAGGACAAGCTGAGGATCAAGATCCTGGGGCCGACGTTCTACGGCACGCGGCAGGTGGGGCTCAAGCCCAAGAAGAAGATCAGCACGCCGGCGGACATGGCCGGCATCAAGCTGCGCATGCCGCCGGGCGACGCCTGGCAGCTCCTCGGCCGCTCGCTCGGCGCCAATCCGACGCCGATGGCCTACGCCGAGACCTACACGGGCCTGCAGACCGGCGCGATCGACGGGCAGGACAATCCCCTGCCGAACGTCGAGAACATGAAGTTCTACGAGGTGCTCACGCAGATCGTGCTCACCTCGCATCTCGTCGCCTTCGACCTCCTCAGCATGAGCCTCAAGAGCTGGAATGGATTGGGTGCCGCGAAGCAGAAGAACCTGCAGGCGGCGGCCGACACCGCGCTGGCGTGGAGCGTCGGGCAGCACCTGAAGCGCGAGAAGGAACTCGCGGACAAGTTCAAGAAGGACGGGCTCGACGTGTACGTTCCCGACATTCCCGCGTTCCGCGCCTATGCGCAGAAAGTGTACCTGGAGTCGCCCGAAGCGAAGTCGTGGGCGCCCGGGATCCTCGCCAAGATCCTCGCCGTCAAGTGACGCATTGATTGCCGCCGGCGGGCGCGACGCCCGCGCGGCGGCATTATGGAGGAGCCACCCGTGAATCTTGCAGCCCTCGTCGGCTGGATGAGACGGCGCGCGGAAAACGTGGTCGCGGCGCTGCTCGCGATCATGTTCGCCTGCTTCATCCTGCAGATCGTCTTTCGCTACTTTCTCAATTTCCCGGTCGGCTGGACGTCCGAACTCTCGGTCATCACCTGGCTGTACATCACGCTCCTGGGCTCCGCCTTCTGGTTGAAGGAGAGTGAGGAGATACGCTTCGACCTCATCTCGGACCGTCTGGGTCCGATCGGACAGCGCGTCGTCGGCTTCGTCGTGGCGCTGTGCGCCGTCGTCCTCTTCGGGATGGCGTTGCCGGCGACCATCGACTACGTGCTGTTCATGAAGGTCGAGAGCTCGACGTACCTCAAGATCCGCCTCGATCTTCTCTACGGCGTGTACATCGTCTTCGCAATTGCCATCATCGTGCGCTACGCCTGGGCATTGATCGGCGCCGTCACCGGCCGCGAGCGTGAGGAAATCGACGTCACCAAGACCACGTCCGGCCTATGAACCTCGCCAGCCCCTTTGCCCTCGCGCTCATCGCCATCGTCGGCCTGAGTCTCGCCGGACTGCCGGTCGCGTATTCGATGATCGGCGGCTCGATCCTGTGGCTGTTCCTGTCCGGACAGGACATGGGCACCGCCGCCGAACAGCTCCTGAACGGCATGATGACGAGCCAGCTCCTGCTTGCCATCCCGCTCTTCATCCTCGCGGCGGAATTCATGAATGCCGGCGCCATCATGGATCGGCTGCTGCGCTTCTGCAACGCGATCGTCGGCCGCTTCCGCGGCGGTCTCGCGCAGGTCAACGTGCTGCAGAGCATCGTCTTCGCCAGCATGTCGGGTTCCGCGCTCGCAGACGCCGCGGGCTCGGGCAAGATCATGCAAACGCTGATGACGCGCGACGGCAAGTACACGGCCGCGTTCGCGGCGGCGCTCACCTGCGTGTCGTCGGTGCTGGGCCCGGTCATTCCGCCGTCGATTCCGCTGGTGCTCTACGCCCTCATCTCCGACACGTCGATCTTCTACCTGTTCCTGGGCGGCGTGGTGCCCGGGCTCCTGATGGGCGTCGTGCAGATGGGGCTCATCGCGTACATGGCGAAGCGCCGCGGATTCCCGATCGAGGCCAAGGTGCCCCTGCGCGAGTTGCCGACGATCACCTGGCAGGCGACACCGGCGCTGCTGATGCCGATCGTGCTGCTGGGCTGTCTCTACAGCGGCATCACGACGCCGACCGAAGCGGCGGCCGTGGCGGCGCTGTACGCGCTGCTCATCTCGGCATTCCTCTATCGGAGCGTGACCTTCGCGAGCATCTACCAGTCGCTGGTGTCGAGCGGCCGGGTCACCGTGTCGATCGGGATGCTGATTGCCGGCGCCCTGGTGCTCAACTACGTCATCACCGCGGAGAACATCCCGAAGACGCTCACGGCGATGCTGCAGACCTACCAGCTCACGCCGTTTGCGTTCATCTTGCTCGTCAACATCCTGCTCCTGGTGCTGGGCTGCTTCCTCGAAGGCACGACGATCATCCTGGTCATCCTGCCGGTGCTGCTGCCGACCGCGACCGCGGTGGGCGTCGACCCCGTGCACTTCGGCGTGATGGCGGTGGTGAACATCATGCTGGGGCTCGTCACGCCGCCCTACGGGCTCCTGCTGTTCCTGATGACCAAGATCGCCAACGTTTCGTTGCGGGCGATCGTGCGCGAGGTGCTCCCGTTCCTCGCCGTCATGATCGCGGCGCTCGCGATCATCGCTTTCGTACCCGACGTCGTGCTCTGGCTGCCACGAGTGTTCGGCTACAAGGGGTGATGCCGTGGCCGTCAATCGCGACTTCGGACTCGTCGGCGTGCTCGGGTGGCCGGTGGCGCATTCGCGCTCACCGGTGCTGCACAACTACTGGATCGCCGAGCATGGCCTAGCCGGCCGCTACCTTCCGCTCGCCGTCCCGCCCACTGAACTTGCCACGGCGTTGAAGGGCCTCGTCGCGCTGGGGTTTCGCGGCTGCAACGTGACGACCCCGCACAAGCAGGCAGTGCTGCCGTTCCTGGCCGAGGTCGAGCCGATGGCAAGACGCATCGGCGCAGTGAACACGGTCGTCGTGCGCGCGGACGGAACGCTCGCCGGCTTCAACAACGACGGTCGCGGCTTCGTGCAGAGCCTGCGTGACGAGGCGCCCGCCTGGCGCGCCGACGCCGGGCCGATCGTGGTGCTGGGCGCCGGCGGTGCGGCGCGCGCGGTGCTCGCCGCGTTGCAGGAGGAGGGCGCCCGGGAGATCCGCCTCGTGAACCGGACCTACGAGACGGCGCGCGCGCTTGCTGCGGAATTCGGCGCCGGCATCGTTGCCGAGCATTGGGAGCGGCGCAACGACGCGCTCGCCGGCGCCGCGACGCTCGTCAACTGCACGAACCAGGGGATGGTGGGCCATCCGGCGCTGGCGATCGCGCTGGACGCGTTGCCGCCAGAGGCGCTGGTCGCCGACCTGATCTATACCCCACCATCGACGCCGCTCCTGACGGCGGCGAAGGAGCGCGGCCACGTCGTGGTCAATGGACTTGGCCTCCTCCTCAACCAGGCCCGACCGGCGTTTGCCGCCTGGTTCGGCGTGACGCCGGCAATCAGCCCGGGGTTACGCCGGGCGATCGAGGCGACCTTCTGATGATTCCAGACATGCGGTGTCGGAACGCGGCGGTGTTTCGACGCCTTTTCCGGGCCCGCCCGTTGACCCCGACCTGACGGCGCGCGACCATCGCGCCTTGCTCGTTCACTTCAGCCGCACGTACCAACCCAAGGAGATTTGCATGAAATCAAGCACCCTGCGCCTTGCGACCGCGACGCTGTTCGCGCTCGCGACCGGCGCCGCTTCGGCGCAGCAACCGATCCTCATCACCGGCCTCGTCGAACTGTCGGGGACTGGTGCCACGTCGGGCACCAACTTCGACAACGGCGCCAAGCTGGCGGCCAAGGAGATCAACGCCGCCGGCGGCATCCTCGGCCGCAAGATCGAGTACACGTCGAGTGATACCCAGTCGAACCCCGCCATTGCCAAGGCGCTCGCCCAGAAGGCGATCGATCAGAACGCCTACGTCGTGATGGGGCCGGTGTTCTCCGGCTCGATCCTGGTCAGCATGGAAGAGACGCGCCGTGCGCAGGTGCCCAACTTCACCGGCGGCGAGGCGGCGTCGATCACCGAGAAGGGCAATCCATTCATCTTCCGCACTTCGATGACGCAGGCGGCGGCGATGCCCAAGGTCGCGCGCTACATCAAGAACACGCTCAAGGCGAAGTCCGTCGACATGGTCTGGGTCAACAACGACTTCGGCAAGGGCGGACGGGACGCAATGATCAAGGCGCTGGCGACCGAAGGGTTGAAGCTTGGCGCCGACATCTCGACCGAGCCGGGCCAGGTCGATTTCTCCGCCGCAGTGCTGAAGGCGAAGCAGTCGAACTCCGACGTCCTCTTCGCCTACACCAACGAGGAGGAGTCGGCACGCCTGCTGCGCGAACTGCGCAAGCAGGGCTTCGCGAAGCCGATCGTCGGCGAGACGACGCTCACCGGCCAGAAGGTGATCGAGCTTGCCGGGGATGCCGCCAACGGCGCCATTGCGCACGTCGGCCTCACCGCCGACGCTCCGCTGGCGACGGTCAAGGCCTTCGATGCCGCGTTCCAGAAGGAATACAAGACCAAGTCGGACCACAACGGCCTCAAGGGCTACACCGCGATGTACTTCGTCAAGGTGATGACCGAGCGCATCGGCAAGGTCGACGGCAAGGCCTTTGCTGCGGCGATGCACGGCGCGAAGATGACGATCAAGGACAACCCCGGCGTGCTGATGGACGTCACGTTCGACAACAAGGGTGACCTCGATCGCGAGAGCTTCATGACCAAGGTCGTCGACGGCAAGCAGGTGGTCACCGACGTGCTGCCGCCGCTCGGGGCGAAGTGACGCGCGACTCCTGTCGCCGCAGCGGCGCACCCGGTGGGTGCGCCGCCAGCCGGATCCACACGCAGGGGCGCAGGCCATGAACGACCTCATCCAGCTCATCGTTTCGGGAACGGCCACCGGCGCCATCTACGCTCTCGCGGGGCTGGGCTTCACGCTCCTCTGGCAGGCGTCGGGGACGATCAACTTCGCGCAGGGCGAATTCGTCATGCTGCCCGCCTTCATCATGCTGTTCTGCATGATGGCCGGGGCGCCCCTGTGGCTCGCCTTCCTCCTCACCTGCGCGCTGGCGATGCTCGTGCTCGGCGCCGGCTTCAAGAAGCTCATCGTCGACCCGCTCATCCACCACGGCGTGATTCCGCTCGTCATCGCGACGCTCGGGGTGTCGATGGTACTCAAGACCGCGGTGCGGGCCGGCTATTCCGCCGAGGCGCAGCAGTTCCCGAGTTCGTTCCCGGCAGGCCAGTTCTCGCTGGCCGGCATCACCATCTCGTACGCCGACGTCGGCACGCTCGTGCTCGCCGCCGGCATCGTCATCGCGCTGCAGATGTTCGTGACGCGAACCGTGACCGGCCGCGCGATGCAGGCGGTTGCGCAGAACACCGACGCTGCGCGCGTGCTCGGCATCAATGCGAAGCGGATGGTGCTCTATACCTTCCTCATCAATGCGATCCTGGCGACGGTCACCGCGCTGCTCATCACGCCGACCTACCTCGCCAAGTTCGACATGGGCGAATCGATCGGGCTCAAGGCGTTCTTCGCGGCAATCATCGGCGGCTTCAACCAGACGCGCGGCGCGCTGCTGGGCGGGGTGCTGATCGGCGTACTCGAGAACCTCGTCGGCTTCTACTGGTCGCCGGCCTACAAGGAAGGCGTCGCGCTGATGCTCTTCCTCATCGTCATCCTGTGGCGGCCCGAGGGCCTGCTCGGCAAGGCGGAGGAGCGCAAGGTATGAGCACACGCAAGCATCTCCTGGGCCTCGCCGTCGCGCTCGCCGCATTGGTGGTCGTCGCCTTGTTCCTCAAGCGCAGCGACGTGTATCTGCTCACGCTGTGGGCGGTCTACCTGATGGCGACGATGGGGCTCAACCTCACCGCCGGCTACGCCGGGCAGATGTCGCTCGGACAGGCGGCATTCTTCGGCATCGGCGCTTACGTCGCGGCACTCCTCCTGAAAGCATCGTGGCCATTTCTCGCAGTCCTCCCGGTGGCCGCGATCGTCTGCTTCGTGGTGGGGATCGTCGTGGGCTTCCCGGCGCTGCGCGTCCAGCATCACTACCTCGCCTTCGCCACGCTCGGGTTCAACGTGCTCGCGTATCTCGCCATGCGTAACGAGGAGGCGATCACCGGCGGCACCTTCGGCATTTCCGGCATCCCGCGGCCGACGATCTTCGGCGTCGATCTCGGCGGGCACCTCGCCTACTGGTACTGGACGCTGGGATCGCTCGTCGTGCTCGGCGCCGCGCTGTGGTGGCTCCTGCGCTCGCCGTGGGGTCGTGCTTTCACCGCCCTGCGCGACAACCCGATCCGGGCCGAGAGTCTCGGCATCAACATCACCGCGTACACGCTGCTCGCCTTTGCGATCGGCGCCGCCTGCGCCGGCATCGCCGGCGTCTACTACGCGTCGCTCGTCGAGTTCATCGAGCCCGGACCGTTCCACTTCTCGACCTCGCTCATGATGCTGCTCGCCGTGATCGTCGGCGGATCGGGCAAGTTCTACGGGCCGGCGGTAGGTACCGCGATCGTCATCCTGCTGCCGGAGTTCATGCGCGGCTCCTCGCTGCCCTGGCTCAAGTTCATGCAGGTGTGGTATCTCGCGTTCTTCGGCGCGGCGGTGGTCGTGCTCATGATCTGGCTGCCCGGCGGCCTCCTGTCGCTGCGCGAGCGACTCCACCGCAAGGGTGGCCCGCAATGACGACGACGAGCTTTCTCGAAGTGCGCGACGTGCGCAAGCACTACGGCGCGATCAAGGCGGTGGACGGTGTGTCGTTTGCCGTCGGCCCCGGCGAGATCGTCGGTGTGATCGGCCCCAACGGCTCGGGCAAGACGACGCTCTTCAATGCGATCCTGGGCCAGATCCGGCCGACGTCGGGCAGCGTTCGCTTCTGCGGCGAGGACATCACCGGCATGTCGCCGCTCGAACTGTCGCGGCGCGGGGTGGGTCGCACCTTCCAGACGCTGCAGGTCTTCGGCGACCTCGTCGTCCGCGACAACCTGATCGTTGCCGCGCAGGAATTCCAGGGCACGCTTCCCGGACGGCTCTTCGCCGCGCCGGATGCGGGCCTCGGCCAGCGCGCCGACGAGATGATCGAGCTCTTCCGCCTGCAGCACGTCGCGCGGCTTCCCGCCGGACGCCTCTCGTACGGCCAGCAGAAACTGATCGACATCGCGATGGCATTCATGGCCAAGCCCCGGCTCGTACTCCTCGACGAGCCCTGTGCCGGCGTCAATCCGAGCCTCGTCGACCAGTTGCGCGAGATGCTGGTGACGCTCAACAAGACGCAGGGCGGCAGCTTCGTGGTCATCGAGCACAACATGGACTTCATCATGAAGCTCTGTCCGCACGTCATCTGCATGGTCGAAGGCAAGGTGCTCTCGGAAGGGAAGCCCGGCGAGGTGCAGGCGAACCCGGCGGTCCTCGAAGCCTACCTGGGGAACTGATCGTGGCCGACAAGATCATCGAGTTCGACAAGGTCGTCGCCGGCTACTCGCCCAGCCTCACCATCCTTAACGAGCTGACGCTCGACGTGCGCGCCGGCGAGATCACGCTCCTGATCGGGCCGAACGGCGCCGGCAAGTCGACCGTGCTGAAAACGCTCTTCGGGTTCCTCGTGCCGCGCTCCGGCGAGGTCCGCTTCGAGGGGCGGCGGATCAACGGCCGCTCGCCGCGTGAACTCCTGGGCGACGGTATCGCCTACGTCCCGCAGGGCCGCAACCTCTTTCCCGCGCTGACCGTGCGCCACAACCTGGAACTCGGCGGCATCACGCTGCCGCGCGGCGAGTTGCCGGCGCGTATCGAAGAGGTGCTGCAGCGTTTTCCGCGCGTGCGCGAGCGCCTCGACAACCAGGCGTCGACGATGTCGGGCGGGGAGCAGAAGCAGCTCGAGATCGGACGCGCGCTCCTGTTGCGTCCGCGGGTGCTCCTCATCGACGAGCCGTCGATCGGGTTGTCGCCGATCCTGGTGCGCGACGTGATGACGCTGCTGCGTGCGCTCGCCGATGCCGGCACCACGGTGCTCATGGTCGAGCAGAACGTGCGCACCGCGCTCAAGTACGCGAACCGCGCGCTCGTCCTGGAGATGGGGCGGCTCGCACTCGATCGCCCGGCGTCCGAACTCCTCGGCGATCCGGACTTGAACCGCCTGTTCCTGGGCGGCGCCGCGGCCAAGGTGGCCTCCACCGCAGCGTGACCCACCGGCATCCGCCCGAACCGCACCCCAGCATCGACACCACCATTCCCGGCAAGGACATCGCAATGAGTTCCGGCAAGCCCCTATCCCTGCGCGGTCGCACCCTCGGCGGTGACCGGCCCCTCATCTGTTCACCGCTGGTCGGCCGCACGCGCGAGCGTCTGCTCGCCGAGGCGGCAAACGTCCACGCGAAGGCCCCCGACGTCATCGAGTGGCGGGTCGACTACTACGAGGCGATCGCCGACAGCGCGGCGGTGCTCGAGACCGGCGGGGCGCTGCGGCGCATCGCCGGCGATACGCCGATCATCTTCACGCGGCGGTCGATTCGCGAGGGCGGCGAGACAATCCCGATCGGCGACGCCGACGTGGTGAAGCTGTACGCTGCGGTGGCGGCGAGCCGGCTCGTCGATCTCATCGACTTCGAGATGGGCAACGACCCCGAGCATATCCGCGAGGTGCGCGCGTCGACGCGGGCCGCGGGAACGTACCTCATCCTGTCGTATCACAACTTCGGCTACACGCCCGGCGGCGATTTCCTCGTGCAGCGCTTCCTCGAGGCGGAGCGGCTGGGCGCCGACGTCGCGAAGGTCGCGGTGATGCCGCGTGATCGTGGCGACGTGCTCACGCTGCTCGCGGCCACCGCGCAGGCCGAAGCGAAGTCGCGCATTCCGCTCATCAGCATGTCGATGGGCCCGCTGGGCGCGGTCACGCGGATGATCGGCGGCGTATTCGGGTCGTCGCTCTCGTTCGCCATCGGCGAAGGCGCGTCGGCGCCCGGCCAGATCCCGATTGCCGATCTGAAGGCGCAATACGACATCATTGCGCGCACCCGCGGCGCGTCCTGAGCGCGCACGTCCCGCTCACCCGGCAGCACCCTCGTGCCGTCGCGCCGGCTACCGGCGCCGGCACTTCCTTCTTACGTTATGGAGTAACGCCATGAAGCATCGTCTTGCCCTCGCCGCGGCAGCACTCGCCTTTGCCGCTGCCCCGCTCGCCTCCGCCCAGGAGACGATCAAGCTCGTCAACGTGCTCGAGCTCTCCGGACCCATTGCCACCGCCGGCACCAACTACCGCAACGGCGTCGAGTTGGCAGTCAAGGAGATCAATGCCGCCGGCGGCGTGCTCGGCCGCAAGTTCGAGACCGTGACGCTCGACGGCCAGAGCAACGCCGGGGTGTCGAAGGCGATGGCGCAGCGGGCGGTCGACATGGGCGCCTTCGCGGTGATCGGTCCGACGCTCTCGGGCGCGATGGTGGTGAGCGCAGCCGAGACACGCCGCGCGGAGATCCCCAACTTCACCGGTGCCGCCGCCGCTTCGATCACCCAGCAGGGCAATCCGTACGTGATCCGCACGAACTTCACGCAGGCCACGTCGATGCCCAAGGTCGCCCGTTACATCAAGAACGACCTCAAGGCCAACTCGGTGGACATCATCTGGATCAACACCGACTTCGGGAAGGGCGGCCGCGACGAATTCCTGCGGTCGGCGCAAAAGCTCGGCCTCAAGGTAGGCGCCGACATCTCGTCCGACCAGAACCAGGTCGACTTCTCGTCGGCGGTGCTGAAGGCGAAGCAGTCGAACGCGGACGCGCTCTTCGTCTACACCAACGAAGAGGAATCGGCGCGGCTCGCCCGCGAGTTGCGCAAGCAAGGGTATTCGAAACCCATCGTCGGCGAGGCCACGATCATCAGCCAAAAGGCGATCGAGCTCGCCGGTGACGCGGCCAACGGCATCCGCGGCCACGTCGCGCTGACGGTCGACGCGCCGACCGCGGTGATGAAGGCCTTCGACGAGAAGTTCCAGCGCGAGTTCAAGGTCCGCTCGGATCACAACGGAATCCAGGGCTACTCGGTGCCTTACATCATCAAGGCAGTGAGCGAGAAGATCGGGAAGGTCGACCCCAAGGCGTTCAACGCCGCGCTGCGCGACATGCCGCTGCACGTCAAGGACTACCCCGGCATCCTCGTCAGCGTGAAATTCGACAAGAACGGCGACCCCGATCGCGAGAGCTACATCGTCGAGATCCGCGACGGCAAGCAGGTCGTCCTGCAGACGCTGCCGCCGAACAATCCGTTTTGAGCGAGTCCGCTCCCGATCAGGCAGCGGTCATCGGCCGCGATTCCCGCTCACCAGCTGATAGCGCTGCCGCATGCGGCCGATGTGTTCGGCGAGGATCGTCTCCGCCCGCGCGAGGTCGCCGCGGGCGGCGGCGGCGATGAGCGCGCGGTGCTCCGCGAGCGAGCCCTTGCGCACCGTGTCGGCGGCGATGAGGTTGTGCGTGCGCAATGCCCCGACCCGCCCCGAGACCAGCCGGTACGAATCGACGAGATAATCGTTGCCGCAGTGGCTGACGATCGCCCAGTGGAAGGCGGTGTCGGCGCGGGCGACGGCGAGGCGGTCGTCGGCGTCGCGTGCGCGCTCCATCTCGTCGGCGGCGGTGCGCATTCCCTTCAGCGCCGCGTCGCGCTGCCGCGCGAAGCACAGGCGTAGCGCCGTCGTCTCCAGGAGCGCACGAAACTCGGCCATGGCGACGACGTCGTCGTCGCTCGGCGTGAATACGAAGCTGCCTGCCTGCGGGCGCACGTCGATCACCCCCTCGACCTGCAATTGCGTGAGGGCGTCGCGGATCGGCGCCCGGCTGACGCCGAAGGCCGCCGCGAGCCTTGCCTCGGAAAGCGCTTCGCCGAGTGCCAGGCGGCCATCCATGATCGCCTCGCGGATCTCGTCGGCGATTTGTGCGGCGCGCGAACCGCGGGGCCGCGGCTGGCGATCGATGCCCACCGGGCGGGGGAGCCGTTCGCGAATATCGGCAGGGGATGGGCGGGCCAAGGACGCTGCTCGGGTCGAATGCGACGCCCGATGATCGCAGATGCGCGGGGAACGCGCTGCCGCTTGACAGGGCATCGCACGGCATCCTAGCATCTGGCATTCTAGTATGTCAGTATCCCCGGCTCGATCATGCCCGACCCCGCTACCTCGTCTTCCGAGCCATCAAGGCGCGTCGCCGTCGTCACCGGTGGCGCCGGCGGGTTGGGAATCGCCATCGCACGACGGCTCGCACGGGCGGGCGTCGCCAGCGCACTATGGGATATCGACGGCGCCAGGGCGATGGCGGCCGCGTCGACGATTCCTTCCGCGCGCGGCTACCGAGTCGACGTGACCCACTACGACGAGGTCGTCGCCACGACGCGCGCAGTCATCGACGACTTCGGCCGCATCGACATCCTGATCAACGGCGCCGGCGTCAACGGGCCGATCGCGCCGCTCCTCGAGTATCCGCTCGACGGCTGGCGCAGCACGATGGCACTCAACCTCGACGCGGTGTTCTACTGCTGCCGCGCCGTCGTGCCCGAGATGCTGAAGCGCGACTGGGGGCGCGTGGTGAACCTGAGCTCGATCGGCGGTAAGGAAGGCAACGCCAATGCCTCGTGTTACGCGGCATCGAAGGCGGGCGTCATCGGCATGACCAAGGCGTTCGGAAAGGAGCTCGCGGCGACGGGTGTGCGAGTCAATGCCGTGGCCCCGGCGGCGATCGAGACCGGGATGCTGGCGCAGCTCACACCGGAGTTCCGCGCCGGCGTGATCGCCAGGATCCCGATGGGACGGCTCGGCCGCCCGGAAGAGGTCGCCGACCTCGTCAACTGGCTCGCCTCCGACGAGTGCTCGTTCTCGACCGGCGCCGTGTTCGATCTCTCTGGCGGTCGCGCCACGTACTGAGAGGCGCCATGGCGCACCACGGATCCACCGGCGAGCAGGTCGTGCCGTTGGGACTCGCGTACCTCACGGTTCCCGGTGCGCATCCTGTCGAACAGATCGAAGCCGCGGCCGAGACCGGTTTCGCTCTGGTCGGCTTGCGGCTCGCCGCGCCGATCGGTTTGCGGCTCGCGTACGATCCGGTCGCCGATCCTGGACTGCGCCGCGCGATCGCTGCCGCGCTGCGCACGACCGGGGTGCGCTTCTACGACGCCGATGCGCTGACGCTCGCCGCCGCCACCGACCTCGGCGCGCTGCGCCGCACGGTAGAGGTTGCCGCCGAACTCGGCGCGACACTCGTGCAGGTCGTCGTCGAGGATCCCGATCGCGTTCGTGCCGCCGAGCGCTTCGCCGCGCTGTGCGATTTCGCCGCATCGCTCGGCCTCGGTGTAGCCGTCGAGTTCATGCGCTGGCGCGCCCTGCGTACCCTCGATGACGCGGCAGCGTTGCTCGCAGCGGCGGCTCGTCCGAATGCCACGATCTGTCTGGACTGCCTCCATTTCGTGCGGTCGGGCGGCACGCCGGACGACATTGCGCGTATCGGTGCCGATCGTATCGCCTACGTTCAGCTCTGCGATGCGCCTCTTGCCGACCCCGGCGAGGCGGGATTGCTCACCGAAGCCCGCGGCGGCCGCCTGCATCCCGGCGAGGGGTCGCTTCCATTGGCGGCGATCCTCGCCGCCCTCGCACCGTCGACCGTGCTCACCGTTGAGGCGCCGCGCGCGGCAGACGTCGACCGCGCACCGCGCGAGCGCGCCCGCCTCGCCCACGAGGCGACGCGTAGCTTCCTCGCGCACTTTCGGGACTCGCTGCCGATGTTCGCCTGACCGGTGGTCTTCGCCTTTCCACTCCACACTACCCACACCTCGGAGGACACCATGCAACACCATCCACTTCGCGCGGCCGCCCGCTGGCTCGCACCCATCGCGCTCGCCGCGTTCGCTGCCGGCGCGTCGGCGCAGCAGACGATCACGATGCGCATCGCGCACGCGATGCCGACCACGCACGGCTATCACCTGTGGGCCGAGAAATTCCGCGACGATCTGAAGGCGCTCCTCGGCAACCGCGTCGACGTCAAGATCTTCCCCAATGCCCAGCTCGGCAAGGAGACCGAGTACATCGAGGGCCTGAAGCTCGGCACCATCGACGGCGCGATCTTCGGTCGCCACGGTCAGATCGATCCCCGGCTCGACGTGCTCAACCTGCCGATGATCTATCGCGACGACGCCCACGTCGACGCGGTGCTGCGCAAGAACACGCCGGTCCAGCAGCGCCTGGATCAGATCATGTACGACAAGGGCGTCAAGGTGCTGGGTTGGGGCGAGCTGGGGTTTCGCCACGTGACGACCAAGGCGGCGCCGGTGCACAAGGCCGCCGACCTCAAGGGCGTCGACATCCGCATCCCGACGGTGGATCCGTGGATCGTCGCCTTCAAGGCCTGGGGCGCCAATCCCACGCCGATCGACTTCGCCGAACTCTACTCCGCGTTGCAGCAGGGCGTCGTCAAGGCGCAGGAGAATCCGCCGGAGATCATCTACACGTCGAAGCTCTATGAGGTACAGAAGTATCTCAACCTCACGTCGCACGCCAACATTCCCTCACAGATGGTGCTGTCACGTGCGTATTGGGAGAAGCTTCCGAAGGACATCCAGGACGCGGTGATGAAGGCCGCGACATCGAGCCGCGACTTCCAGGTAAAGAGCACTCGTGACGCCAACGCGAAGCTCATCACCGAGCTCGAGAAGAAGGGGATGATCATCGTGCGCGACGTCGATCGCGCCTCGTTCGAGGCCGGCGCGCAGGAGTCGTACGCGAAGTCGGAGCCGAAGATCGGCAAGGACCTCATCGACGCGGTGCGCAACGCCAAGTGATGCCATGCATCGACTGACCGCGGCGCTGCGGTTCCTGCTGTTCGTGCTGATCGTCGCGCTGGTCGCGACGGTCAGCCTCGGCGTCGTCTGGCGCTATGCATTGGGCAGTTCGCTGTACTGGGCGACCGAGGTGCCGAACTTCCTCTTCGTCTGGCTGGTATTCCTGGGCGCGGTCGTTGCATACCGGGAGAAGAAGCACATCGCGTTCACGGCGATCCTCGATCGGCTCTCGTCGCGTGGCCGGCGCTGGCCGCCGGTAGCCGTCCACGCGATCGTTCTCGCCTTCGCGCTGTTCCTGCTGGTCACCGGATCGATGGTGGTCTGGCAGACGATGGACAGTCCGTCGGAAGCGCTGAAGCTGCCGCTCGGCTACCTGTATTCGGTGCTGCCGTTCGCGGCTCTCATGATCGCGATCGACGCCATCGGGGAAATCGTGCGGATCCTGCGTCCCCCGATTCGGGAGCCTGCGTCGTGATCGGAATCATCTTCGTCGTCTTCCTCGTCCTGCTGTTCGTCGGGGTGCCGCTCGGGATCGGCATGGGGGTGGCGGCAGCAGTCGCACTTGTCGTCGACGGGAACTATCCATTGACGATCGTCGCACACAAGATGATCAATGGCGTCAACTCGTTTCCGCTGGTGGCGGTGCCGCTCTTCATCCTCGCCGGCGCACTCGCGGGCGAGGGCAGCATTGCGCCGCGCCTCGTGCGCTTCGCCGACGCGCTCTTCGGTCACATTCGCGGCGGCCTCGGTCATGTCAATGTCGCCTCGTCGATGTTCTTCGGCGGCATCTCGGGCTCCGCGGTCGCCGACACCGCTGCGATCGGCAGTCTGATGATCCCGACGATGGAGAAGCAGGGCTACTCGCGGGCGGACGCCGGCGCCATCACCGTATGTTCTTCGACGATCGGCATCCTGATTCCGCCGTCGATTCCCATGGTGCTCTATGGGGTGGCGATGAGCACGTCGGTCGGCGCGCTGTTCCTCGCCGGCCTGGTCCCGGGCTTGTTGGTCGGCGTGTTCCAGATGGGGCTCGTCTGGGCGCTGGCGCGGCGCAAGGGCTGGCCGCAGCGCGCGGAGCGTGCGAAGGCTCCCGAACTGTGGACGGCCTTCCGCGAGGCATTCTTGTCGCTACTGTTGCCCGTCTTCCTCCTGGGAGCGATCGTCAGCGGCATCACGACTGCGACCGAAGCCGGCGTGATCGGCGTGCTCTATGCGCTCTTTCTCGGCGGTGTGGTGTACCGCGAGTACGACTGGCGTGGCCTCTATCGCATTCTCGTCGACGCGGCAGTGAACTCGGCGGTCCCCTGCTTCGTCGTCGCGACGACATCGGTGGTCGCATGGGTCGTCGCCATCGTGCAGTTTCCCGACGCGCTGGTCACCTTCTTCCAGGCGATGGACTGGGGTCCGATCGTCGTCCTGCTGATGATCAACGTGTTCCTGCTCTTTGTCGGCATGTTCATGGACCTCGTACCCGCCCTGTTGCTGTTCGCGCCGATTCTCTACCCGATCGCGCAGGCGGCCGGCATCGGGCCGGTGCAGTTCGGGGCGATCATGGTGGTCAACCTCGGCATCGGCTTGGTGACACCGCCGGTCGGCAACTGCCTGTACCTCGGCGTCGTGCTCGCTCGCAGCACGTTGTGGGAGATGAGCAAGGCGGCGCTGCCATTCCTGCTCGTCAACGTGTTCGTGCTCCTGCTCGTGACCTACGTACCGGCGATCAGCACCTGGGCGCCGTCGCTATTCTTCGACGGGATCAAGTGATTCGAAACTCGGCCAGACTGCTTCCGGGACGTCAGGCGCTGCGCATCAGGGAGCGGTCCGTCGCATCGTCGGTGAACCTCGCGGGGACAGGAGATATTGCATTCCGACATGGCGCGGATTGCGCGTATCGCATGGACAGGTGCCCGCCCGCCGCCTATCGTCGAGCCATTGGCACCCGGACCCGGTCCACGGCGTGACCGGGTAGCGTCCATCACTTCCTGGAGAGATCCGATGTCCCACGAATTGCGCCAGCGCGCGAGCCGGCTCGCCTTCGCCACTGCACTCGCCATTGCCACCGCCGCGGCGAGTGCGCAGCCGGTGAAGATCGCCGGCCTCGTCGAACTGTCCGGCCCCGGCGCCACCGCCGGCACCAATTTCAACAACGGCGTGAAACTCGCGATCCGCGAGATCAACGCTGCCGGCGGCCTCAACGGCAGGCCGGTCGAGTACACGCCGTCCGACACGCAGACCAATCCGGGCGTCGCCAAGGCGCTCGCGCAACGCGCGATCGACGATCAGGCGTACGTCGTCATCGGACCGGTCTTCTCCGGTTCGATCCTCGTGAGCATGCAGGAGACGCGCCGCGCCGGCGTGCCCAACATCATCGGCGGCGAGGCCGCCGCGATCACCGAGCAGGGCAATCCATTCGTCTTCCGCACCTCGTTCACGCAGGCGGCAGCGATGCCCAAGGTGGTGCGCTACCTCAAGGACTATCTCAAGGCGAAGACGGTGGTCGTCATGTTCGCCAACTCCGACTTCGGAAAGGGCGGACGCGACGCGATCGTGAAGGATCTCGGTGCGGCAGGAATCAAGGTCGTCGCCGACATCTCGACCGACGTGCCGCAGGTCGACTTCTCGAGCCCGGTGTTGCGTGCGAAGCAGGCGAATGCCGACGCCTTGTTCGTCTACATGCACGAGGAGGAGTCGGCGCGGGCGCTGCGCGAGTTGCGCAAGCAGGGTTACGACAAGCCGATCGTCGGCGAGACGACGCTCGCCAACGAGAAGGTCGTCGAGTTGGCGGGCGAGGCGGCGAATGGCGTGGTCGCCCACGTCGGACTCACCGCCGATGCACCGAATCCGACGGTCCAGGCATTCGCGAAGAAATACGAGGGCGAGTACAAGGCGCGCCCGGATCACAATGCAATGAAGGGGTACACCGGGGCCTGGGCGATCAAGGCGACGCAGGACAAGCTCGGCAAGGTCGATCAGAAGGGCTTCGCGCAGACGCTGCACGGCGCGCAGTTCTCGGCGAAGGACTACCCGGGAATCCTCTTCGATACGCGTTACGATGACAAGGGCGACCTCGACCGCGAGAGTTTCATCGTCAAGATCGTCAATGGCCGCGCGCAGGTGATCGAGACGCTGAAGCCCGCCTGGGCCGCCAAGTGAGCGCGTCGCCGCTCGCCGGGCGCGTGGCGGTCGTCACCGGCGGCGCCCGCGGCATCGGCCTCGGCATCGCGCAGCGCCTCGCCCGCGACGGCGCGCAGGTGGTGCTCTGGGATCGTGACCTCGAACCGTTCGATGCGTCGCGCGCGGGCTTCGTTCCGGCCGCGGCAGTCGCGGTCGACGTTGCCGATTTCGCCTCGGTCGAGCGTGCCTACGCGGCGACGATCGCCGCCGTCGGCCAGGTCGACATCCTCGTCAACAACGCGGGCATCAACGGCCCGGTGCTGCCGACCTGGGAATATCCGCTCGACGCCTGGGACAAGGTGCTGGCGATCGATCTCACCGGCGTCTTCTACTGCTGTCGGGTGGTGATCCCGGCGATGCGTGCCGCGGGTTACGGGCGCATCGTCAACGTGTCGTCGGCGGCCGGCAAGGAAGGCGTGCAGAACATCGCCGCTTACGCGGCCGCCAAGGCGGGCGTCATCGGCTACACGAAGTCCATCGCGCGCGAACTCGTCGGCAGCGGCGTCCTCGTCAACGCGATCGCGCCGGTGATGACCGAAACCGAGCTCTTCCGCGAGATGACCGCCGAGCACATCGCATCGACCAAGGCGAAGATTCCCATGGGCAGGCTCTTGACGATTCCCGAGATCGCGGCGATGGTGGCGTGGATCGCCGGCCCGGAGTGCACGTTCTCGACCGGCTTCACGTTCGACCTGTCCGGCGGTCGGGCGACGTACTGAACGCTGGTGCGGAAAGGGGCGTCGGTGGAGAAGGTTCGCTGGGGCATCCTCGGCACTGCGGCGATCGCGCGGACGCGGGCGCTGCCGGCACTCGCCGCCGCCGAGCACGCGGTGCTCGCCGCAGTCGGCTCGCGCGATCTCGTCAAGGCGCGCGCGGTTGCCGCCGAGTTCGGCGCGCCTCACGTTCACGGCTCGTACGAGGCGCTGCTCGCCGACCCGAACGTCGATGCGCTGTACATCCCGCTGCCCAATCACCTGCACCTCGAGTGGTCGGTGCGGGGCCTCGAAGCCGGCAAGCACGTGCTGTGCGAGAAGCCGCTGGTGCTCAAGGCCACGGAGGTGGAGTCGCTCGTCGCCGCGCGCGAGCGGACCGGTCGCCACATCGAGGAGGCCTTCTCGTACCGCAACCATCCGCAATGGGGGAAGATCCGTGAACTGCTCGACGACGGTGCCATCGGCGAGCCGCTGGCGGTGCATGCGACGCTCGCCAAGCAGTTCCACGATCCCGACGACATCCGCAACAATCCCGACCAGGGCGGTGGTGCGCTCTACGATCTGGGCTCATACGCCATCAGCGCCTGCACGCTCGTCTACGGCGGTGCGCCGCAGCGCGTGATCGGCACGCTCGATCGCGATCCGCGTTTCCGAATCGACCGGCTCTCCACGGCCATCCTGGATTTCGGCGGCCGGCACGCCACGATCAGCGTCTCGAGCCAGGGTGGCCCCAACGCCTGGGCGTCGCACCAGCAGTTCACCGTGCTGGGCAGCCGTGGCTGGCTCGCCTGCGATTTCCCCTACGCGCACGGGCGACCCACGACCTGCCGCGTCCTCGTCGGCGACGAGGCGAGCGCGGGCTCGATGCCGACGCGAACGTTTGCCTTCGAGCCGGTCAACCAGTACACGCTGCAGTTCGATCGCTTCTCGCGTTACGTGCGAGGCGAGCGCGTGCCGAGCTGGCCGATCGAGGATGCGGCACTCACCTTGCGCGTCATCGAGGCGCTCTTCGCCTCGGCGCGCAACGACCAATGGATGCGACCATGACCGATACCAACGCGATCGAACTGGGCATCGCCCACTTGCCGCTCCTTGCCTACGGGCCTCCCGAGCTCTTCGAGGTCGCGGCCAAGGCGGGCTATCGGCGCGTCGGCTTGCGCATGCACTCCGCCGCACCCGGAACCACCGTGTATCCGGTCACTCACCGCGACGTGCCCGCGCTGCGCGCGGCGGCGCGCGCCGCGGGGGTCGAGATCTTCGATGCCGAATTCATCTCCATGACGCGCGATCTCGACGTCGGCGGGCTCGACGCGTGGATGGCGATCGCGGCGGAACTCGGTGCGCGGCGGGTCAACTGCGGCGCCAGCGGCGACGATCCCGACGTCGAGCGCAATGTCGAGCGCTTCGCTGCGCTGTGCGACGTCGCGGCGCGCCATGGCTTGAGCGTCGATCTCGAATTCATGCGCTGGCGCAAGCCGATCGCCTCGATCGGCGACGCCGTCGACATCGTGACCCGCGCGGCCCGACCCAATGGCCACATTCTCGTCGATCTCCTCCACGTCGTCCGCTCCGGTGGGACCGCGGCTGATCTCGCGCGCGTCCCCGCTCGCCTCATCGGTCACGTCCAGCTCTCCGACGCGCCGCGCGCACAGCCACCCGAGGCCGGGATCATCGCCGAGGCGCGCGAGGGACGGCTGCCGCCGGGCGAGGGGGAACTGCCGCTCGTCGAGCTCATGAATGCGCTGCCCGCCGGGGTGCCGCTATCGACGGAGGCGGTCACCACCCGCAGCCTGCCCGAGCTCTCGCCGCTCGCCAGTGCGATCCGGGCACGCGAGGGCGCGCTACGCATGCTCGCGCAATGGCGGCCGCGCGCCGAGCCCGGCGTTGCGCGCTGATGCGACCGCACCGAGGGCGGAGGACGCCACCATGAGAATCTGCATGCTCGGCGCCGGCGCGCTCGGCGGCACGCTGGGCGGGGTGCTCACCGAAGGCGGACACGAGGTGTGGCTGGTCGACGCCTGGCCGGCGCACGTCGACGCCATGGACCGCAATGGCCTCGTGCTGCGCGCCGACGGCGTCGACCGGACGGTGCGGGTGAAGGCGCGCGGCGATACCGAGGGCATCGGCCCGGTCGACCTGGTCGTCGTGCTGGTGAAATCCTATGACACCGAATCCTCGGTTCGTGCGGCCCTCGGTACCGGCGTTGTCGGCCCGGCGACGACCGTCATGTCGCTGCAAAACGGGCTCGGCCACGAGGACCTCATCGCGCACATCGTCGGCCGCGAACGCACGATGGCCGGCAAGACCTACACCGGGGGTGTCGTGCTCGCCCCGGGCCATCTCATCGCCGGCACCCGTGGCAAGGAGACGATCGTCGGCGAACTCGACGGGACGATCACCGCGCGCGGGAGGCGCATCGCTGAAGCGTTCACCGCCGCGGGGCTCGCGACGACGCTGTCGACCAACATCGTGGGCACGATCTGGGACAAGCTCTTCATCAACGTCGGCACCGGGGCGCTCGCGGCCATCACTCGCCTCACCTACGGCGAGCTCTATCGCGTGACGGCCATCGAGGAATGTGCGCTGGCGGCGATCGCGGAAGCGATGGCGGTCGCGAGGGCGCTGGGGGTCGAACTCGCAACCGAGCGGCCGGTGGACGCGTGGCGGCACGCATCGGCCGGCTTGCCGCCCGAGTTCAAGACGTCGATGCTGCAAAGCCTCGACAAGGGCTTGCCGACCGAGATCGACTACATCAACGGTTCGGTCGTTCGTGCCGGCGAGCGCGCAGGCGTGTCGACGCCGGTCAACCGGACCCTCGTCGCGCTCCTCAAGGGTGTCGAGGTCGGCTTGCGCGTGCCCGGCTTCGAGCGGCATCTCGCCTGACGCTCGGGTGACCGGCGCCCACCGGCCGGCGTGCTGGATCGACGAAGAGCTTCGCGCACACCGAGCGCAGCCAGCGGCTGCCCGAGTCGTTGTGGTAACGCGCGTGCCAGTGCTGCTTGACGAGGAACGGCGGAATCTTCATCGGGCAGGGAGTGAGGCGCAGCGCGCCGATCCGCGCGAGCGTCTCCCCGATCGTGCGCGGCACGGTCGCGATCAGGTCGCTCGTCGACAGGATCGTCGCGAGCCCCAGGAAGCCCGGCAGTTCGAGCCGTACCGCGCGGGTGACCTGGTGCTCGCGCATCGCGGCGTCGATGACCGAGTACCCCGAGCGCGACAGGATCGAGACGTGCAGCTCGGCGCGGTATTCGCGCAGCGTCAGCGTCTCGCGGATGCGCGGGTGCTTGGTCGACAGGAGACACACGAAGTCCTGCGCGTACAGCGTTTGCTGGTAGAACCCCGCCTCGAGGCTCGGGATGAAGCCGATCGCGAGATCCGCGCGGCCGGACTCGAGCTGCGTCGGCGTGGCATCGTCGATGTTCTCGGCCTCGAGCTTCACGCCGGGCGCGGTGAGCCGCAGGTGGGCGAGGAGCGCGGGCAGGATCGTGATGTGGCTCGCATCGGTCATGGCGATGCGAAAGCTTCGCTGCGACGTCGCCGGGACGAACGCGGACTCCTCGCCGGTGACCGCGGCAACCGCGGCGAGTGCGGCGCGGACCCGATCGATGAGCTCGTCGGCACGCGGCGTCGGCTGCATGCCGTCCCGGGTGCGCACGAAGAGGGTGTCGTGGAGCGCTTCGCGCAGCCGGGCGAGCCAGATCGAAACCGTCGGCTGGCTTTGGCCGAGGGCGTCAGCCGCCCGGCTGACGCTACGGGTCCGATAGAGCTCGTCGAAGAGCCTGAGCAGCTTGAAATCGATCGGCGGCACGGACACTATTGCGCGTTCCAATGGGTGCGAGTGCGATCATTGTAGTCGGCGGCGGCAGCCGCCGGCGAGCGAAGTCCGGATGATTATTGAGATTGACAATGCCGCCTATTGCTGCCATTGCGTAGACGAAACTGCGACGAGCGCCTATCCTCGGTCGACATGATCCACGGCGCCATGCGCGCCGCCCGCTGCCGCCGTACCCCGACGACTCCTGCACGCTGCACCTGGCGACCGAACCGATGCTCCCCAATTTCGACTCCGACCTGACCTGGGACGACGCCGCCGTCGGCGCGACCGGGACGAGCCCGACGGTGACCATCACCGCCGCGATGATCGACGCCTACGCCGATCTGTCCGGCGATCACACGCCGGTGCACGTCGATGAGGAATACGCGCGCAAATCGCACTTCGGCGAGCGCGTTGCGCACGGACTCATGGGCCTGTCGCTTGCCGACGGTTTGAAGTGCCAATCCGACCTGCGCTTCCAGCCGGGCTATTCGCTGGGTTGGAACTGGGACTTCCTCGCCCCGATCCGTATCGGCGACACGCTCCACGTGCGCTTCACGGTGGCGAGCAAGCGAGCCTCGAAGAGCAGGCCCGACTGGGGCATCGTCGTGCTGCCGACCGAACTCGTGAACCAGGACGGCGTCGTGGTCCAGCAGGGCGAGCACAAGCTCATGATTCCGCGTCGCCCACCCGTCACCTGACACTGCATCCGCTCATCGCCTCGCCATCCCGGAGTTCCACCATGGCCCAGCAACCCCTTCCCCTCGCCGGCGTCCGCGTCGTCGATTACACCCACTTTCTCGCCGGGCCCTACCTCTCGCGCTGCCTCGCTGGCCTCGGCGCCGACGTGATCAAGGTCGAGCGTCCGAGCGCGGGTGACGCCGGGCGCGTGCACCCGTACGTCAAGAATGGGCACAGCGGCTACTTCCTGCAACAGAACATGGGCAAGCGCGGGCTGTGCGTGAACATGAAGGATCCGCGCGGCTTCGACCTCGTCAACCGCCTCGTCGCCAAGGCCGACGTGTTCGTCGAGAACTACCGGCCGGGCGCGCTCGACAAGCTGGGTCTGGGCTATGCACGGCTCGCCAAGGACAATCCGCGACTCGTGTACTGCTCGGTGTCCGCGTACGGCCACACCGGCCCGGACGCGCAGCGTCCGGGGTTCGGGCTCATCGCCGAGGCGAAGAGCGGTGCGATGGCGATGGTCGGCGAGCCGGGCGAGCCGCCGCCGCTCTTTCGCATGCCGATCGCCGACATGTACGCCGGGATCCACGGCGTCGCCGCGGTGTGCGCGGCGCTCGTCGGCCGCGCCGTCAGCGGCAAGGGCCGCCACGTCGACACGGCGCTGTACGACTGCATGATCGGCATGCACGACTACGCGGTCCAGTGCTACACGATGAGCGACGGCCGCGAGCTGCCGGTGCAGACCGGCCACGACTTGCCGCAGTCGACGCTGTACGGCGTCTTTCGCGCGAACGACGGCGACCTCGTGATCGCCGCGCAGGTCGACGAGTCATGGAAGCGCCTGGCGCAGTTGATCGGTGGCGAAGCGCTCGCCGCCGATGCGCGCTTCCACAGCGCGCAGGGACGCAACACGCACCGCGTGGAGATCCTCGCCACGGTCAAGGCGTGGGTCGGCGCGCGCACCGTCAAGGCGTGCCTCGCGGCGCTCGACGCTGCGGACGTGCCGGCATCCGCCGTGCAGAACATCGACCAGGTCCTCGCCGATCCGCAGGTCCACGCGCGCGGGATGATCATCGAGCAGGAGCATGCGGTGCTCGGCAAGGTCAAGCTCGCCAACATCCCGTTTCGCTTCTCCGACTGCGACGTGACGCCGGCGCGCGTCGCGCCGCTCCTCGGCGAGCACAATCGCGAGATCGCCGGTGAATTGGGCTTCGCGCCTGCCGAGATCGACGCGATGATGAACGACGGCGTGCTCTACGCCGAAGCAGCGGCGCGCGCACGTACCGCGGCGCGCGTCTGACCGGCCGGCACCGCGTGGGCCGAACCGCTACGGGAGAGCGATGACATGCGCACGATACGCTGGGGCATGATCGGCTGCGGCGAGGTCGCGCGCATGAAGAGCGGCCCTGCGCTGTACGGCGCCCGGAACTCGACGCTGGTCGCGGTCTGCGATCGCAATCCGGAGCGGGCTGCGGAGTTCGCGAGCACGCACGGCAGCGGCGTACGCGCCGAGCGTGACGCGGAAGCCTTGATCCGCGCAGCAGACGTCGACGCGGTCTACGTCGCTACCCGGACTGATTCCCACAAGGACTACGTGCTGCGCTGTGCGGCCGCGGGCAAGCCGGTGCTCGTCGAGAAGCCGATGGGCATGAGCCATGCCGAGTGCGCCGAGATGGCGCAGGCCTGCCGGGCCGCGAAGGTGCCGTTGTGGGTCGCCTACTATCGTCGCGCACTGCCGCGTTTCACCGCCCTGCGCGACCTCGTGCAGTCGGGCGCGATCGGCGCGGTGCGGATGACGATCTCGCGGCACTTCCACCGCATTCCCGATGACGAGGCGCGGCGCGGCCCCTTCTGGGGCTGGCGGCTCGATCCCAAGCGCTCCGGCGGCGGCATCTACTTCGAGGCGGTGGGGCACACGCTCGACATCCTCGACTATGCGGTCGGGCCGATCGCGGAAGTGCGTGCCTTCGCGGACAACCAGGGCGGCGCCTATTCGCCCGAGGACGTCGTGGCGGCGTCGTGGCGTTACGCGAATGGCGCGTACGGCAGCGGCGCCTGGTGTTTCGCCACCGACATCGACGACGAATACAACGAGATCGTCGGTGCGAAGGGCCGCATCCGCTACTCGACCTTCCCGCCGTTGATGCCGCCCGCCGGCCGGCCGCCGGCGCCGATCCGCGTCTATCACGGCGAGTCGGTCGAGGAGATCGCGATCGCCGATCCCCCGTACGTCCACCAGCCGCTCGTGCAGTCGATCGTCGATGAGCTCAATGGCGACGGACATTGCGCGAGCACGCCCGAATCGGCGATGCGCACCGCGAAGGTGATCGACGATACGCTCGCCGAGTTCCTCGCGCGGCGACGGCGTTGAGCGCGCATCGGCGCACCGGACCCATGGACAGCGAAACGTACCGCTACTGCCGGCTCGATCGCACCGGCCACGTCCTCACCATCACCCTCGACCGTCCGGAGGTGCTCAATTCGCTGCACCTTCCCGCGCATGTCGAACTCTCGCGGGCGTTCGACGCCTATGCAGCGGACCCCGAGTTGCGCGTGGCGGTGATCACCGGCGTGGGCGAGCGCGCGTTCTGTGTGGGCACCGACCTGAAGTCACTCGCCGTGACGGGTAGTTACGACTATCCCTACGGCGGCTTTGCCGGGATCACCAAGCGTTTCGACCTCTTCAAGCCGGTGATCGCGGCGGTGAACGGATTGTGCCTCGGCGGTGGTGTCGAGATCCTCGCCGCCTGCGACCTCGCCATCGCCGCCGACCATGCGCAGTTCGGCCTCCCCGAGCCGCGGGTGGGCCTTGCCGCGCTGGGCGGCGGCGCGCTGCAGCGGCTCGCCCGCACCATCCCGATGAAGGAGGCGATGCGCCTCATCCTCACCGGCTCGCGAATCGATGCTGCGGAAGCGAAGCGGATCGGCCTCGTCAACGATGTCGTCCCCGCCGGCACGCTCGGCGAGCGGGTGCGTGCGCGGTGCGACGAGTTGCTCCTCTGTGCGCCGCTCGCGCTCGAGGCATCGAAGGAAGTCATGCTGCGTAGCCTCGCCGCTCCGGGCCTCGAAGCGGCGATGACGATGCGCTTCCCGGCCGCGGAGCGCATGCTCGCGAGCGAAGACGCCAAGGAAGGTCCGCGCGCGTTCGCGGAGAAGCGCGCGCCGCGCTGGCAGGGTCGGTAGTCGACTCGCGGCGCTACGCGCCGATGTCCCACAGCGCCGCGCCGCGCTTCAAGGCGCTCCTGGCGACCACCGTGCGGTGGATCTCGGAGGTGCCGTCGAAGATCCGGAAGATGCGCGCATCGCGATACAGGCGCTCGACCGGCAGTTCGCGACAGTAGCCCATGCCGCCGAACACCTGGACGGCGCGATCGGCGACGCGCCCCAGCGTTTCGGCGGCCTCGATCTTCACCATCGAGATCCAGTCGCGCGCATCGCGGCCCTGATCGATCTCCCACGCCGCGCGCAGCAGCATGAGGCGCGCGCCGTTGATGTCGACGACGCTGTCGGCGATCATCTGCTGGATCATCTGGAAGTCGCCGATCGGCTTGCCGAACTGCTTCCGGTCGTTGGCGTAGTCGGTCATCATCGTCATCAGCCGGCACGCCTTGCCGATCGCGCGTGCGCCGACCTGCGCGAGCCGCACGCGACCGAGCGTCGAGTAGGCCAGCGCCAGCCCCTGCCCCTCGGCGCCCAAACGATGTTCGGGACCGAGCCGCACGTTCTCGAAGGCGAGTTCCACGTGGCTCGTGCCCGTCAGCCCCATCATCTTCTGGTCGCGGCCCACCGTGACGCCGGGCAGGTCCTTGTCGACGAGGAAGAGCGAGACGTGACGCGGCCGCGCCGCCGCGTCGGTCACGGCGGAGACGATGAAGAAGTCGGAATACAGGCCGTCGCTGATGAAGTGCTTGGTACCGCTCAACAGGTAGCCGTCACCGTCGCGCACCGCGGTGCTGCGGATGCCCGCGGCGTCCGATCCGGCATCGGGCTCGGTGATGGCGATCGAGCAGGTGCGCTCGCCGCGCACGCACGGCAGGAGCCAGCGCTGCTTCTGCGCGTCGTCACCGGCGAGCAAGGATTCGTATACGTTGCCGAAGGCGCGGCGGATGAGGATGTCCTTGGTGTGGCCGAACTGCTCCTCGACGAGCATCGTATCGACCGCGGAGAGTCCGCCGCCGCCGTACTCGCTCGGAATGTTGGTCGCGTACAGGCCTAGCGCGCGCGATTTCTCGAAGATCGCCTTCGCCTTCGCCGGATCGAGGCCGCCGGTGGCCTCGATCTCCTCTTCGAGCGGAATGAGTTCGTCATGGACGAAGCCACGCGCGGTGGCGACGATCATCGTCTGTTCTTCGGTCAGGTCGAAACGCATCGCAGGCTCCATGGAATCGTTCGGGGGGCGCCGTGAGTGGCGCCGAGGGCCGCTGCACATTGAAGCACCGCGGCCATTCGCTGTCGATGAGGGCCCCCGCCGCTACGCCCGATTCCGGTCGCCTGGCGCCCTCGAAATCGATGACGGCGCTGTGGTACCATTTCACCCTCCCGGCGGTCGCCAGGCGCGCATTCGGTGGCGCACGTAGCGGTTCTCCGCGCCCGTAGCTCATCCGGATAGAGCACCGGCCTTCTAAGCCGGGGGTAACAGGTTCGAGTCCTGTCGGGCGCGCCATGCACGTCGCATCGCATGGAACGAGTCGATCACGCGAGTGGCGGGGCCCGGACGCAGTACCGATGGTGGCTGTAGCTCAGGGGTAGAGTCCCGGATTGTGATTCCGGTTGTCGTGGGTTCGAATCCCATCAGCCACCCCATTCCCTCCGTGATCCGCTGGCGCCCAACGCCTGCTGCCGCGCGTGACCCGCCGCAGCACCCCGCGTGGAGGTAGCTTCGGCGAGGCGGCGCGGCGGGCGATTGCGTCCGATCAATCGGGCTTGATGTTGGCCGCGGTGACGATGGTCTGGTAGCGGGCAACCTCGGCGTCGATGAACTTCGCGAAGTCCGCCGAGTTGCGGTACGCCGGCTCGAATCCCTGGGCGATCATCCGTTCCTTCCACGCCGGCGTGGCGACGATGCGCTGCACGGTCGTCTCCAGCTTCTGGCGGATCGGCGCGGGCAGATTCGCCGGAGCCCACAGCCCGTACCATGTGTAGAACTCGAAGTCCTTGAAACCGGATTCGCGCATCGTCGGAACGTCGGGCAGCAGCGGGCTGCGTTCACGTCCGGTGATGGCGAGTGCACGCAGCTTGTTGGCCTTCACGAGCGGCAACGAGGTCAGGATCGCATCCATCTTGGCCGATACCTGCCCGCCCATGAGGTCGGACAGCGCCGGCGCGCCACCCTTGTAGAGCGCGATCGGAATCCCCGGCTCCTTGATCTCGTAGAGGAAGTAGGCCGAAGCGAGGTGATCGGCTGCGCCGAAGCCGCCGGTCGCGAAGGTGTACTTCGTCGGGTTGGCCTTAACCAGCGCCGCAAAATCCTTGGCGTTGGTGGCCGGGACCTGCGGGCCCACCACGAACAGCAGCGGACCCTGCGCCAGCATGGCGATCGGCGTGAAGTCCTTCACCGCGTCGTACTTCATCGTCTTCTTGTACAGCAACGGGTTGATCGAATGGATCGACGCGTTGATGTAGAGCGTGTAGCCGTCGGGCGGGGCGGCAGCGACCTGCGCCGCGCCGATCATGCTCGACGCGCCGGCGCGATTCTCGACGATGACGGGTTGCCCGAGTTCGGCCGCGAGCTTCTCGGCGAGGAAACGGCCGACGGCGTCGACCGGCCCGCCGGCCGCATGCGGCACGACGAGCACGATCGGCTTGGTCGGATAGCTGTCCTGGGCAACGGCCGGGGCGCCGAAGGCGAGAAGACCGAGGCCGACGAGGATGCTGCGCAGCAGTCTGCCGCGCACAAATGGAGTGTTCATGCGATTCCTTTGCAACGATTCGATGAGCCAGCGACCCTACGCGACCTTCAGGGCGCGCGAACTCCAGCCGTATTTCCGGTCGAGCCCCAATTCGCGCACGATGCGAAGTCCGTTCTGGAGCGGATCGCCGACGAGCCCTTTCAGCGGCTTGCGCAGTTCACCCGCCGGCAAGCCGACGGCCTTCATCAGGGACTTGATCGCCACCGGATTGATCGCCGAGTACGAGTAGTGGAGCATCGGCAGCATGCGCAGGTACTCCTCGCGGAAGCCGACCGACACCTGCGGTTCGACCCACGGCCTCGACATCCACGCCATTTCCGCCGGCGCGATGTTGCCCGTCATGTTCGCGGTGCCGTGGCCGCCGAGACTCATGGTGGGGACGACGAGCCCGAGGTTTGGCGAGTCGCAGCACATCACGGCGACGTCCGGCCGCGCGCGCAGCACCTGTGCGACCTGGCCCACGCGCGTCGTCGATTCCTTGTGCACGACGTAGTTCGGGTGCTTGAAGATCCGCAGCAGGTTGTCCCAGTGCAGGTCGGTCTTCACGCGCGGCGGATTGTTGTAGAGGCCGAGCGGCAGGTCGGTGGCGTCGGCCACCTCGAGGAAGTAGTCCTCGATGTCCGCCTCGGACCCGCAGATGTAGCTGGGCGCGGCCAGGATCGCGCCGTCGGCACCGTTGCTGCGGGCGAACTTCAGGTACTCGATCGTGGTGGCCGTGTTGTTGCCGGTGCAGCCGTAGAAGAATTTCATTTTGCCCGTCTTCATCCGGGCGGTTTCGACGATGACCTGCTGTCGCTCGGCGGGCGAGAGCATCGACACCTCGCCGGTCGAGCCCATGATGAGCACCGCGGCGGTTCCGTTCTCCTCCTGGAACTGCAGGAGCGTGCGGAAGCCTTCGAAATCGACGCTGCCGTCCTTGTTGAAGGGGGTGATGAGGGCCACGAAGGACCCTTCGATTCGTGTCTTGGACATCGCGCTTCTCCATCGAGCCATCGGGGAACACCCGAGGATAGGAGATCCAGAGCCAGTTGTGCAAGCCGTGGTGCCGCTTGCCCTGTTGCCGCTTGCGCAGAACTGCAGGGCTGGACGCCGGCCTTCTTCGCGCTACGTCGGCCTGGTTTCGAATGGATTGAGTAGCGGCACGCCGAACGGCGTGAAGTCGGCGACGTTGCGCGTCACGACGATCAGCCCGTGTACGACCGCGGTCGCGGCGATCATCGCGTCTTCGTAGAGCGTGTCCGACTGGCGGTGCATGAGGCGCGCCCAGCGGCGGAATGCGAGACCATCCATCACGAGCACGTTGTAGCAACTCGACACGAGGTCGAGCCATGCCTCGATCTCCGCGGCCTTCGCCGCATCCTGCTCACGGGTCAGTTCGATGCCGGCCTGGATTTCGCCGATGGTGACGGCAGACAGATGGATGCTTGCATCGTCCACGGAATCGAGCCAGGCGACGACGGTGCGGTGCGGCCGCGGCTTGCGCAGTTCGGAGACGACGTTGGTGTCCAGCAGGTACACGGTCGCTCAGCGCAAGGCCAGGACCTGGCGGCGGCGTGCCCGCCCGCGCTTGGGTGCCAGGCAATCGATTCGGGCGGTCTCGGTGGTCAGCAACTGCTTAAGCGTCGGTCGCGCCGCTGACTGCAGGCGGCGCCACTCGTCGATGCGCACCAGTACTGCCGCATCGGTGCCGCGACGGGTGACGATCTGCGGGCCTTCGTTGATGCAGGCATCGAGCAGTTCGCTGAAGCGCGCCTTCGCATCCTGTACGGGCCAGGTCGAGTCTGGACGCTCGCGTTTGGATCCTGCATGGCTAGTCATGTGACTAGTCTATTGGATCGAATCACGGCGGTCAATGCAAGCGGTCCCGTGCGCGGTTCGGCTCGCCGCGGTGTCGTCCGGGCCACCATGATCGACGTCATTCCGCTGCGAACTCGCGCGCGCTACGCTACAGGGCGACTTCCAGGAGGCCCGTCATGAGCAGCATTTCCGATCCGTCCTACAACGTGCCGTGGGCCGAACTCGTCGCCGGCACGCCCGATGCCGTGATCTACGCCGACCGCGAGGGGACGATCCGGGTGTGGAACGACGGTGCGGCGGCGCTCTTCGGCTTCAGTGCAGCGGAGGCGCTCGGGCAGAACCTCGACCTCATCATCCCCGAGCGGCTGCGCGCCGCGCACTGGGCGGGATTCGACCGCGCGATGGAGACCGGCACGACGAAGGGCGGCCGCGAGGTGCGCGTCACGCGCGGCTTGCACAAGGACGGGCGCCGGCTCTACGTCGAGATGAGCTTTGGCGTCGCGCTCGATGCGCGCAGCGGCAAGGCGATCGGGTCGGTGGCGATGGCGCGCGATGGCACCGAGCGCTATCTCGCCAGCCGCTCGGCGCTGGCGACACCGGGCGCTACCCCAGCGCCTGCCGCAGATCGATGATGAGGTCGAGGCGTCCGCGCGACGGATAGACAGTCGCACGAGGCGGACCGCAGTGTCGCACCGCTCGCGGTCCGCCAGCGAGCACAAGCCGTGGCCGCCGACGAGCGCGCGTACCATGGCAGGTGACTGCCGAGGAAGCTGCGTCCGCCATCATGATGACGTCGCCTGCATCGCTGCACGTTGGACCGGCGCCGGAATCGTTGTCCGATTTCTACGCCCGCGTGCGCCAGCACAGTGTCGGGCTGTGCGCCACCCTCGCGCCCGAGGACACCGTGGTGCAATCGATGCCGGACGCGAGCCCGGTCAAGTGGCACCTCGCGCACACCACCTGGTTCTTCGAGCGCTTCGTGCTCTCACGCGACTCCCGGTGGCAGCCGCGCCACCCCGAGTGGCACTATCTTTTCAATTCGTATTACCAGGCCGCCGGACCGATCTTCACGCGAGCCCAGCGTGGCCTGTTGTCACGCCCGACGCTGGACGAGATCATCGGTTTCCGCGAACACGTGGATTGCGGTGTCCGCGACTGGCTCGCCCGCCGCCCCGACGACGCGGAACTGACGATGCTGGTGACGCTGGGGCTCCACCACGAGCAGCAACACCAGGAACTGCTGCTGACCGATGTCAAGCACCTGTTCTCGATCAACCCGTTGCAGCCGGCCTATGCGCCAACACCCTGCGTGTCGGGAACGGCCAGCGTGCCGATGCGCTTCATCCGGGGTCCGGAAGGGGTGACGGAAACGGGCCACCGAGGCGGTGGTTTCGCCTACGACAACGAGGGCCCACGACATCGCGAACTGCTGCACCCGCACGCGATCGCCAGTCGCCCGGTCAACAACGGCGAGTATCGCGAATTCATCGCGGATGGCGGCTATCGCACGCCGAGCCTGTGGATGTCCGAAGGCTGGGCCACGGTGCAACGCGAGGGATGGAAGCATCCGCTGTACTGGCGGGACGATCTCGCCGGCGAGTTCACGCTGGGCGGGCCGCGGGCGATCGATCCGTACGCGCCGGTATGCCATGTGAGCTATTACGAAGCCGATGCCTTTGCGCGTTGGGCGGGGGCGCGACTGCCGACCGAAGTCGAGTGGGAGGCTCTCGCCGCGACGCGTGATCCGGCAATCGGCAATTTTCAAGAGTCGGGGTTCCTGCATCCGCGTGCGCCCGTCGCCGACTCCGACGCTCCGCTGCAACTCTTCGGTGACGTGTGGGAATGGACCGCGAGTCCCTATGTCGCCTACCCGGGCTTCCGACCACTTCCCGGAGCACTCGGCGAATACAACGGCAAATTCATGTGCGGGCAGTGGGTGCTGCGCGGCGGCTCGTGCGCAACGCCGGCAGGGCACGTTCGAGCCACTTATCGCAACTTCTTCTATCCGCCCGATCGCTGGCAGTTCATGGGCATCCGCCTCGGGAAGGATGGATGAATACGCGTGCGCACGCGTTGCGCTTCGATGCCGCGCACGGTGCCGGGATCGACATGCGGGCGGAAGTGTGTGCCGGACTCGCGCGCCGGCCGAAGCAGTTGCCATCGAAGTATTTCTACGACGCGAAGGGCTCGGCGCTCTTCGAGGCGATCTGCATCCAGCCCGAGTACTATCTGACGCGCGCCGAACTGGCGTTGATGCGTCGGCATGTCGCCGCGATTGCGAGCGCACTCGGTCCCGAGGTGCTGCTGCTGGAATACGGCAGCGGCGCCGGCATCAAGACCCGGATGCTGCTCGCCCATCTCGAAGATCCGGTGGCCTACGTGCCGATCGAGATCTCGTCGAGCGCACTGCGTCGAAGCGTGGCCCGTCTTCGTGATCGCTTGCCGGCCATCGAGGTGCTGCCGGTGTGCGCCGACTTCACGAGACCCCTCATCCTCCCCACGCCCCGCCGCAGGCCCCGCCGCCGCGTGATCTATTTCCCGGGCTCCACGATCGGCAACTTCGACAGCGCCTCCGCGGTGGGGCTGTTGCGCCGGATGCGCGCCGAAATGGGCGACGATGGCGCAGCGCTCGTCGGCGCCGACCTGATCAAGGATCCTGCGATGATCGAGGCGGCCTACAACGATGCCGCCGGCGTCACCGCTCGATTCACGCTCAACATGCTCGTGCGTCTCAATCGGGAACTGGGGGCCGATTTCGACCTCTCGGCCTTCAGTGCCCGATCGCGCTACAACGCCCCGGCGTCGCGTATCGAGGCGTTCATCGTGAGCCGCCGCAGCCAGGACGTGCACGTGTCAGGTCGCGCTTTCCACTTCGATGCCGCCGAAAGCATGCTGGTCGAGATCAGCTGCAAGTATTCGCACGAGTCCTTTGCCCGACTCGGCGCGCGCGCCGGGCTGCGCGTGGCGCAGGTTTGGGAAGATCCCGAGCATTTGTTCAGCCTGCAACTGCTCGTGAACGCCGGCTCCGCTCCGCAGTGAGGACGACCGAGGCGAGCACTGAACTGGCGCCGGCGCGGCGGTTCGAACCGGGAATTCGCTCCGTCTCAGGCGCCGCGCGGGCGGGTTCCGGCCGGAGGCTCGCCGTGCTGGCCGCGCTGGCGACGCCGGACGCTACGCCAGCGCCTGCCGCAGGTCCGCAATGAGATCCGCAGCGTCCTCGAGGCCGATCGACAGCCGCACGAGGCCGTCGACGATGCCGCGCCGCTGCCGCTCGGCGGGGTCGAGGTCGTGGTGCGTCGTCGTGATCGGCTGCGTGACCAGCGTCTCGACGCCGCCCAGGCTCGGCGCGATGGCGACGAGGCGCAGCCGATCGATCATGGCCGCGGTGGCGGCGGCGTCGCCGGCGTAGACGAAGCTGATCATCCCGCCGAAGCCGCGCATCTGCCGCGCCGCGAGCGCGTGGCCAGGGGATGACGGCAGGCCGGGATAGTTCACCTTGACGATCTTGGGGTGCGTGGCGAGGAACTGCGCCACCGCCTGCGCATTCTCGTTCTGCTGGCGCACGCGCACGGTCAGCGTGCGCAGGCTGCGCGAGAGCAGGAACGCGACGTCGGGCGCCATCGCCTGGCCGAGATTCTTGCGCCACGGGACGATCGTGCGGACGAGCGCCTGGGCACCGATCACCACGCCACCGGTGAGGTCGCTGTGGCCGCCGAGATACTTCGTCGCGCTGTGCATCACGAGGTCGGCGCCGAGCGCGAGCGGCGACTGGTTGACCGGCGAGGCAAAGGTGTTGTCGACGACGGTGAGCGCGCCGGCGGCGCGGGCGACCTTCGCCGTTGCCGCGATGTCGATCACCTCCATGTTCGGATTGGTTGGCGTCTCGAAGAACACGAGCCGCGTGCGCGCGGTGAGCGCGCCGGCCAGCCGCTCGATCTCGTTGCCGACGAGAAACGTCGTCGTGATCCCGAACTTCGGCAGGTTGCTGGCGAGGAGCTCGAAGGTGCCGCCGTAGACGTCGCCGACGCAGACGACGTGATCACCGCTGCCACAGTGCGCGAGGAAGATGGCCGAGGCCGCCGCCATCCCGGAGCCGAAGACGAGCGCCGCCTCGCCACCCTCGATGAGCGCCAGCTTGCGCTCGACCGCGCGGATCGTCGGATTGAGGCCATAGCGCGTGTAGAGGTTGCCCTCGGCGCGTCCCTCGACGACGTCGAGCAGGGCCTGCGTCGAGGGAAAGCCGAACGTCGAGTGGTTGTACAGCGGCGTGTGGAGGGCGCCCTGCGCATCCATCGCCTCGCCGCCGTGGATGCACAGCGTGGCGAGGCCGCTGCGCTGCTCGTGGTCCTGCTGCATGGGGAATTCCTCGAGCGACGTTGACGGGTGCCGGTTGCGGCGCGGGCGCGCGGGCGGTCACCTCGATCGCCGGTCCGCGCGGCCGCTGCAATGGTAGCCGAGAGTGCCAGGCACGATCAGCTTGCGCCCGGGTAGCTGTCCGCGCCGCCGCGCGATCGACAACGGCGATCAGGTGCCAACGGCGGCCTCGGGGCGCTCGCGCACATGCGGTACGATCGGCATTGCACGATCCTCACCTGCATGACTCCTTTCGTCCATTCTTGTCTTGCCCCGACGCGCGGGCGCCGGGGCTCCGATGCCGGTGCCCGGTGACGGGCGGCGATCCGCCGCAGGCGGATCGAGGACGGCGCGGTGGCGCATCCTGGCGGGCGCCTTGCTTGTCGCCGCGTGCCTCGACGCGCACGCCGTTCCCGATACCATGGAGCAGCGGGCGAAGGCCTGCACCGGCTGTCACGGGCTGCAAGGCCAGTCGCGTCCCGACGGCTACGTGCCGCGGCTCGCCGGCAAGCCGGCGGGCTACCTCCTCGTGCAGATGCAGAACTTCCGCGACGGCCATCGAGCGCACGTGACGATGGCGCGCATGCTGGAGAATCTCGACGACGCGATGCTGCGTGAACTCGCGACGTACTTCGCGGCGCAGGACGTGCCATATCCGCCACCGGCGAGCGTGCTGCCCATGGGTGACGCCGCGCGACGTGCCGAAGCGCTCGTCCGCAGCGGCGATGCGCGCCTCGAAGTGCCGGCGTGCAGCAGCTGTCACGGCGAGAGACTCACCGGCATCGCCCCGTACGTGCCGGGTCTCGTGGGCTTGCCGCGCGACTACCTCGTTGCGCAATTGGGCGCGTGGCGCCAGGGCGCGCGCCGGGCGCGTGAGCCGGACTGCATGGCGAGCATCGCGCACCGTCTCGGTGCTGCCGACGTCGCCATCGTGAGCCAGTGGCTCGCAGCCCAGCCGGTGCCGGTGCCGTCGGCACCGGCGACCACCGCCCCCGCCCGCTGGCCGCTCGAGTGCGGCGCACTGTCACCCGTGGTGGACGCGGGCACCACCTCGTCGGCACCTGCATCCGCGGACACCGGTCTCGTCGCGCGCGGCGCATACCTCGCGCGTGTCGGCAACTGCGCGGGCTGTCACACCGCCCCGGATGGCAAGCGTTACGCGGGCGGACGCGGCATTCGCACGCCGTTCGGGACGGTCTACGCGGGGAACCTCACGCCGGACGACGCGACGGGACTCGGGCGCTGGTCGAGCGACGATTTCTGGCGCGCGCTGCACGAGGGTCGTTCGCGTGACGGACGCCGCCTCGTGCCGGCGTTTCCGTACACCTCGTATACGCGCGTGGCGCGTGCGGACGCCGACGCGATCTACGCGTATCTGCGCAGCCTCGCGCCGGTGCGGCAGCCGTTGCGGCCGCACGAACTGCGCTTTCCCTTCGGCACGCAGGCAGCGCTTGCGGCGTGGCAGTGGCTCTTCTTCGAACCGGGGCGCGCCATGTCGCCGATTGGACCCGTCGACGCCGATGCGTCCGGCGTCAGCGCATCGGCCGCGACGGGAGCGGCGACCGCGGCACCGACGTCGGACGTATCTGCCGCACGCGGCGCGTCGCTCGTCTGGGGCCTCGGTCACTGCGATGCGTGTCACGCGCCGCGCAATCGCTGGGGCGCCCCGGCGAAAACGCTGACCGGCGGCGCGATTCCCGGGCAGGGCTGGTATGCCCCCTCGCTGCATCCGGTTACGCGCGGCACGAGTGTCGACGAGATCGTCACCCTGCTGCGCACCGGACGCAATGCCCGCGGCAGCGTGACCGGGCCGATGGCGAGCGTGGTGCGGGAGAGCACGCAGCACTGGTCCGACGCCGATCTGCGTGCCGCGGCGACGTATCTCGCCTCGTTGTCACCCGCGCCGCGCGCCGCGGTTGCACCGGCGCCCGTGCCGGCAGACGTCCGCACGCGCGGCGAGCGCCTCTACGTCGAGCGTTGTGCCGACTGCCACGGCCGCGACGGCCGCGGCGTACCCGGTGCGTACCCGCCGCTCGCCGGCAATCCCACGGTGCTCGCGCCAAACGTCGATAACCTCGTGCAGGCGCTGCGCCACGGTGTCTTCGGGCCGACCACGGCAGCGGTGCCGCGCCCATACGGGATGCCGCCCGCCGACCTCGATGGGGCACCGGCCGCGGCGCTCTTGAGTTACATACGACAGGCGTGGGGGAACGCCGCGCCGGAGGTGCTGCCAGTCGACGTCGCGCGGGTGCCGTAGGCGGCAATGCGTGCGTGCCGCTCGCGAGCGCCTACGCGCGGGTCGATCGAATGCTGACGCGAGAGCCTGTCGGGCACCGCTCCCGTTGCCGCCTCACGGCGCCCCGCGCAGCGGGGTCGCCCGCACCATCGACGGGTAGTCACGCTTGAGCGCTTCGAGCTTGGGCAGGTCGTTGTAGACGATGTACGGCTGCGTGGGGTGGCGCGCGAGGTAGTCCTGGTGATACGCCTCGGCGGGGTAGAACGCGGTGAGCGGCGCCAGCTCGGTCACGATCTTCTTCGGGTACGCCTTGGCGCCATCGAGCTGTGCCACGTAGGCGCGAGCGATCTTCTGCTGCTCGGCATCGGTGAAATAGAGCGCGGAGCGATACTGCGTTCCCACGTCGGGACCCTGGCGGTTGAGTTCGGTGGGATCGTGCGCGGCCGACATGAAGACGCGCAGGAGTTCGCCGTAGGTCACCTGCGACGGATCGAATCTCACCTCGACCGCTTCGGCGTGGCCGGTCATGCCGGTACTCACGTCTTCGTAGGTCGGATTCTTCGTGCGGCCGCCGGCGTAGCCGGAGACGGCGCTCTGCACGCCCTTCAGGTGGCGGAAGACCGCCTCCACCCCCCAGAAGCAGCCGCCCGCGAACACCGCGGTTTGCGTGCCGGGGGCGGTGGCGCGCGGCAGGTCGGTGGCAGGCACCGGCAGCGGCGCGCCGTACGATCCGGCTGCAAATGCGGCGAGGCAGCCGGCGATGATGGTGGTGAAGGCTCTCATGCTCATGTTCTATTCCCGCATGCCTTCGACCGCTCCCGCGCTCGGCACGTTCCCCGGACTCGCGGTCGCGGCGTGCGCGCCGAGCATCCGCAGGGCGACGTGCGCGGCGCCGAAGCCGTTGTCGACGTTCACGACGGCAAGCCCCGAGGCGCAACTCGCAAGTGCGGCGTGGAGCGCGGCGCGGCCACCCGCTGCCACCCCGTAGCCTACCGAGGTGGGTACCGCGATCACGGCGCTCGCCACGAGCCCGGTCACGACGCTGAAGAGCGCGCCTTCCATGCCGGCGACACAGAGCACGATACGGTGCGCGCGGATGTCGTCGAGATGCTCCATGAGCCGCCACAGACCGGCGACGCCGACGTCGACGTAACGCGAGACGGGCTCGCCCGCGAAACGCAGCGTGCGCTCGGCTTCAGTCGCGACGGGAACATCCGAGGTGCCGCCGCAGACGATCGCCACCTGCGGCGCACCATGCACCGGTGGCAGCGGACCGAGAATCGCGGTACGCGACACCGCGTCGTAGTCGAGAAGGCTGCGGGTGGTCGCGGGCAACTGCGCGTGCCGGTCGGTGGCGAGTCGCGTGAGCAGCAATCGGCCGGAACGCGCGGCGACGTGCTGCACGATGGCGTCGATCTGTGCCTCGCTCTTGCCATCGCACAGGACGGCCTCGCTGGTCCCGGTTCGCGCGAGGCGATCCCAGTCGAAGCGGAGGTCGTCGACCACGTCAGTGCTCGTGCAGGAAGGCGGCGCCGCGCACGTAGCGTCGCACCGCGGTGAGGCGACGACCGGCACGCGCGCATTCGACGGTGGCGATCTCGCCGGCGATCGCCGCGTCGCGGGCGAATTCGGCAGCGCCCAATTCGACGACGATGCCACCGTGCGTCACCCGGCAGCGCAGCGTCGCCTCGCGCCCGAGCCGCGCGGCGAGCGCGCGCTCCATCGTATCGATGAAGGCGAGGTCGGCGGGATCGATCGCGATGCCGGTCTCGACCCGACTCGCGAGGCAGGGCTGCGCCGGCAAGCGATCGAGGTCGGCAAGACCAAAGCCGTGCGCCAGCGCATAGATCGCGTCCTTGCCGACACCCGCTTCGACGTAGGGATGGACGACGGCGCGCTCCGCGGCTGCACGCAGCCCCGGGCGATAGTCGCCGAGGTCGTCGCGATTGGTGCCGGAGGCGATGGGGTCGGTGGTGATCGCCGCAATGCGCGCATACAGGTTCGACTTGCAGTAGTAGCAGCGGTCGATGGGGTTCGCACGGTAGTGCGGATCGGCGAGTTCCTGCGCATCGATGACGACGAGCCTCCAGCCGTGCGTCGCGGCATGCGCCTCGACGCGCGCCCGCGCCGCCGCTGGCACCGCCGGGCTCGTCGCGTGGTACATCGTGGCTGCGGTGCGCGAGTGCCGGCTCGCGAGGTGCGCGAGCGTGAGCGAATCGACGCCGCCACTCACCGCGATCGCGAGCCGCGGGTGGCGATCGAGTGCCGCGACCACCGCCGTGAGCGCGAATGCCACGTCGCCGTCTTCGTTCATCGCCCGTCTCCTTCGGGCGGCGGCGAAGGCGTGTCGGCATTCCCGGCCGTCGTCGCGGCGACTGCGCCCATCGCGCCAGGTGCCTCCGGACGCCGAGCGGCGCCCTGCACGGTCGCGGCCCGCGCCGCGTCCTCGGCGCGGGCGCGCATCACGCGCCGCGCAGCGAGCGTCGCGCCACCTGCGGTGTCGTCGTGCGCCGCCTTGCCGCTCGATTCGCGCCCTGGTCGCTGCGCGAGCTTCACGGTGATCGCGTGGTCGTCGACCTGTATGCACACCTCGCTGCGGCGCAGGATGCGACGCTGCTCTTCGCGCAGGCGCAGGCCGAGCGTCGAGGTTTGCGCGAAGCATGCCTGCGTGAGCGTGTCCACGGCAGCGGGCCGGGCGAGGAGGCGAAACTCGGTCGTCGGCCGCCCCATCTTGCCGGTGCGGCTCGCCAGCGACAGATCGACGACGCCCTCGTGCACGCGCAAGCGATCGGCGGCGAGTGCCACCTCCTCGCCGGTCATGTCGTCGACGTCGAACTCGAGTACGGCCACGGTGTCGCCGTCGATCCCGTCCGCCAGCGGCGGCGCCGTCGCTGCGAAGACGAGCGCTCGCGTCACGTTCGGCAGGCTCGGCAGCGCGCGTGTGCCGGCGCCGATGCCGATGCCCTGCAGGCGGCCGCTGACGCGGGCGGTGCCACAGCGCGCGGGCGGCACGAGATGACGCAGGATCGCCGCACCGGTGGGAGTCACGCGCTCACCGGCCACACCGTCGTCGTGCCAGGGGTAGCCGGTGAGAAGCGCCGCGGTCGCCGGGGTCGGCACCGGCAGCAGGCCGTGCGCGGTGCGCACCTGGCCGCCGCCGAGCGGCGGCGCGGAGGCCGACCAGACGGTGCCGGACAACTCCGCTGCAATCGAGCCGGCAGCGACGAGGTCCATGACGGAGTCCCAGTCGGCGAGTTCATGGAAGTGCACGGCATCGACGGGCATCCCGTGCACGCCGGCCTCGGCCTCGGCAAGAAGTGCGAGCAGTGCCAATGCGTGGTCGCGCGTGGCCTCGGGCAGCGGCGCGGCAACGAGGCGCGCGCGGATCTGTCCGCTCGACGTCCCGTGCTCGTCCCGGGCCGCAAGCAGTGACGCGGGCCGTGCGTCGGCACGGCGGTATCCCGGCGGCAGTCCGAACCGGCGCGCCCGCAGGCCGGCGCTGTCGACGGTGTCGAAGGTCGGAAGCGACCTCCCGGGTGGGCGCAGCGCGGCGACCGCTGCCTCCACCGGTGCCTGCAACTGCGGCAGCGCATCGACGAGCGCCGCGACGAACATGTCGCCGGCGAGTCCGCCGACGAGGTCGAGGTGGATGGCAAGTCGCGGCACGCTCACGCGACGACGGGGACGACGTATGGCCCTTCGGGGATCACCGCGAGGTCGGGCTCGCCGGAGGCGGCGAGCGCGTCGGCGATCGCCGCTTCGATCGAGTCGATCGCTTCCACGCCGGTGAGGACGCGATCGTCGGCATCGAGGCCGGTCGTGTAGAGCTGCACGCGGCCGGCGCGCATCGGCTTCAACTGCATCTCGGTCTGCCACTCATCGACGTCGGCGAAACGCTTGGCGAGCAAGGTCTGCAGGAAGGCGTCGGGCCCGAGGCGATTGAGCCGCGCCTGCGCCTCGCGAAATTCCGCCGAACCGAGGCCTTCCGAGCACGCCGAGGCGACGATGAGACGCCCGCCGGGGGCGAGAATGTCGAGCGGCGTGACCATGCCCTTGATGGTCTGGTAGTACGTCTTGTCGAGGGGATGGCCGGCGGCGGACGTCACCACGGTGCGAAAGCGCCGGCCGACCGGCACCCGCGTCGACGACGCCACGAAGTCGACGGCGTCGAGGTGGCTCGCGATCACCTCGCCGAAATTGACGTGGATGAGGTCGCGGTCGTCGTCGAGCACCGTATTGACGGCGTAGACCTCGCCCAGCATGCGCACGATGGCAAGCTGCTCGTCGTGCAGCGGATTGCCGTCGAGGTTGCACTGGATGGCGAGCGGGTCTTCCATGAAGCGCGCGCTGTGGAAGGTGCGGATCGTATCCTCGTGCGCGACGCCGGGAGCGATGACCTTGCGCCCGCCGGAATAACCGGCCATGAAGTGCGGCTCGACGAGGCCGGTGGCGATGCGCAGGTCGGCCTCGACGAAACGGCGATCGAGCTTGACCGGCGTGCGGCGGACCGGGGTGATGCCGAGATCGACGTGGGCGTCGTCGTCGCGGGCGAAGTGGTTCTCGACGCGCGCGTGCGCGAACACCCACGGATCGCCGATCACCTCGGCCAGCTCGTCGCCTTCGTTGGGCCGGTGCAGTCCGGTGGCCACGAGGACGGTGATCCGCTCGGGCGCAACACCGGCGGCGAGCATCGCCTCGATGAGCGGACGCAAGAAGAGATGGTTGGGCACCGGGCGCGTGATGTCGCACACGAGGATGCAGCCGCTTCGTCGCCCGCGCGCCAGTTCGGCATAGGGACGCGCCGCGACCGGCGCGGCGAGCGCCGCCTGGACCGCGCCCCGCGGATCGCCGAGTTTGGCGAGCGGCCGCTTGCCGATGACCGTCGGTCGCGCACGGGGTGGCAAGCGCACCGGAAGGCCGGTGCGGCCGTAGCGCAGTTGAATCGGGGCCGACATGCTCACATGTTACTCGCGTCCCCTGGCGCGGGCGCTTTCCGGCGACGAGGCCTTCCGTCGGCCGGGAATGGGCGCTGCTCGCCGCCGCGGGCGGCGTTTGCCCTATAGTGAGCGCCGGCGGTCACCAGGGAGGAAGCATGGTCGATGTCAATCAGGAGCTGCGGCGCGTCGCCAGGATCGTCAAGGACGCATCGGTGCCGTATCGCATCGATCACGGCAAGAAGTTCCGGCTTGCCAGCCACGATCCGCGCGATACGGGCGGACTCGGTCGCGAGGACAAGCCGGGTGCGCAAGAGGTGCTCGCGCTGGGGCGCGCTGCGCTCGCCGCATTGCAGGATCGGCTGTATGCGCAGAATCGCTGGTCGTTGCTGCTCGTCTTCCAGGCGATGGACGCCGCCGGCAAGGACAGTGCGATCAAGCACGTCATGTCGGGCGTCAACCCGCAGGGTTGCCAGGTCTTCTCGTTCAAGGCGCCGACCGCCGAGGAGCTCGATCACGATTACCTGTGGCGTTGCGCGAAGAGCCTCCCCGAGCGCGGGCGCATCGGCATCTTCAACCGCAGCTACTACGAGGAGGTGCTGGTGGTGAAGGTGCACGCGGGGATCCTCGCCGGCCAGCGCCTCCCGCCGGAGCTCGTGACCAAGCGCATCTGGACGCAGCGCTACGAGGACATCCGCGGTTTCGAGCGCTACCTCGCGCGCAACGGCACCATCGTGCGCAAGTTCTTCCTCAACGTGTCGCGCGCGGAGCAGAAGCGGCGCTTCCTCGAGCGGATCGGCCAGCCCGACAAGAACTGGAAGTTCTCCGCCGCCGATGCCCGCGAACGCGCGCACTGGGACGAATACATGGCGGCGTACGAAACCGCGATCCGCGAGACCGCCACTCCCGAGAGCCCGTGGTACGTGGTACCGGCCGACAACAAGTGGTACACGCGTCTCGTGGTCGCGGCGGCAGCGGTCGATGCGCTCGCCTCGCTCGATCTCGACTATCCGCAGATCGATGCGACGCAGCGGACGGAGCTCATGGCCGCCAAGGCAATCCTCGAAGGCGAGAACGGCAAGCCGGGAGGCCCCGGCGCGTTGTCGGTCGCCGACACTGGCGACAAGCCACGACGATCGAAGTCGAAGCATGGCCGCTAGCGCGCTCATCAGGAGGCGGGCACCGTGCGGGCGCTGAGGCGCCGACGCGGTCGCGCGGCGCTGCGCGAGGTGTCGGTGACCGCGCTGCGGCCTGGCGCCGATTCGCATGGCGTCGCGACGGCACCGGTTGGCGAGGCGTCGAGTGATTCGCGAGTACCATTGCCCCCCGTTCCAAACGCAGCTCGCACCGTACCAATGCAGTTCAGCGTCGTCACCTACAACATCCACAAGGGCTTCTCGCATCTCACTCGCCGGATGGTCATCCACGAGCTCAAGGAGAAGCTGCACGGCATGTCTGCCGACGTGCTCTTCCTGCAGGAAGTGCAGGGCGTGCACCATCGGCACGCGGCGCGGCACCACGATTGGCCCGGCAAGCCGCAGCACGAATTCATCGCCGATGCGATGTGGAGCGAAGTGGCGTACGGACGCAACGTGGTGCATCGCCACGGCCACCACGGCAATGCGATGCTCTCGCGCTTTCCGATCGTGGCACAGGAGAATTCGGACATCTCGGCGCACGCCTTCGAAAGCCGCGGTCTCCTGCACTGCGAGATCAGTCTCGGCGACGGCGTGCCGGCGCTGCACTGCCTCAACGTGCACCTCGGCCTCTTCGAGCGTGGCCGGCGTTGGCAGATCCAGGCGCTGGTCGAGCGCATCAACGAGACGGTCCCGCGCGATGCGCCGATGGTGATCGCCGGCGACTTCAACGACTGGCGGCGCAAGGGAGATCGCACGCTTACCGACGCGCTCGGCGTGGTCGAGGTCTTCGACGAGGTGAAGGGGCGACCGGCCCGCACGTTCCCCAGCGTGCTGCCGGTATTTCGTCTCGATCGGATCTACGTGCGCGGGCTCGCCGTCGTCGACGCCCACGTACACTACGCATTTCCGTCGTCGCGCATGTCCGACCACGCGGCGCTCGCCGCCACGTTCGAGGTTCCTCACAAGAAGCGATAGGGCGAGCGGCGGCGGCCCGAAGGGAGGGCGTGCTTCCGTGTTCCGCTTCACGCCGGGGAACAGCGTCGAACTGTTGCGCAGCGGTGGGGAGCTCTTCCCGGCGCTGGTCGCCGCCATCGACGCCGCGCAAGCCGAGGTCTGGCTCGAGACCTACATCTTCGCCGACGACGCGGCGGGACGGGTCATCGCCGAAGCGCTCGTGCGCGCCGCCGGTCGCGGCGTGGCCGTGCGCGTGCTCGTCGACGGCTGGGGCGCGCGGCACTACCTTACCCGGAATCTGGAACGAACGCTTGGCGACGGCGGCGTCAAGCTCCTCAAGTACCGTCCGGAAGTGGCGCTATGGCAGTTGCGCTCGCATCGGCTGCGACGCATGCACCGCAAGATCTGCCGGATCGATCGCGAGGTCGCCTTCATCGGTGGCATCAACGTCATCGACGACATGAATACCCCGAGGCACAAACCCCCGCGGCTCGATTTCGCCGTGCGCGTGCGCGGCCCGGTGGTGGGGCAGGTCACCTATGCCACCGAGCGTCTGTGGGCGCTCGTCGAGCTCCTGCAGTTCGAGACGAGCGACGTGCCGCTCTTTCCCGACGTGCCGTCGGTGCATCGGGTGGGCCGGCAGACGGCCAAGCTCGTCACCCGCGACAACCTGCGGCACCGCCGCGACATCGAGCGCGCGTACCTGGCGGCGATCCGTACCGCGAAGCGCGAGATCGTCATCGCCAATGCGTACTTCTTTCCCGGCGTGCGCTTTCGCCACGCGCTCACGGCAGCGGCGCAGCGCGGGGTGAAGGTGACGCTGCTCCTGCAGGCGCGTGTCGAGTACCGCCTGCTGCACTACGCCTCACGTGCCCTGTACGGCCAGCTCCTCGAAGCGGGCGTGGCGATCGCCGAATACCACCGCTCGTTCCTGCATGCCAAGGTGGCGGTGATCGACGGGCACTGGGCCACGGTGGGGTCGTCGAACATCGATCCGTATTCGTTGCTGATGGCGCGCGAAGCCAACATCTTCGTGCGCGACCCGGGTTTTGCCGACGAGCTGCGCATCGAGCTCCTGGCGATGATCGAGACCGGCACCCGCCACGTCGAGCGCGAGAAGTGGAGCGCTCGCCCCCGGGCGGCAAAGGCGCTCGCCTGGATGGCCTACGGCTGCGTGCGCGCGCTGATGCTGCTCGTGGGCTATGGCGGTGCCGAGTGGTTCGCCCGACGTCGGCGCTGACCGGTGCGGGAGCCGGGCGGCCGTGGAAGGACCTGCATCGCCCTGGGGAGATCTTGGAAATGGGGGCTAAATACCCCGGCGGGATTGACCGCGGACCGCGAACCGTGCGATAACCCCCGCCGTGCCCATTGTTCGACGCCGTATGATGAATCGCTTGCTCCCCCTTGTTTTTGCAGGCTTCCTTGCTGGTCCAGTGCTGGCGGCCCCGGCCCTGGATGGCTCCAAGCTGAAGCTTGCCTCCGCCAATGCGATCGTCATCGACGCCGCCGACGGGACCGCGGTCTACAGCAAGGCTGCCGACGAGGTCACGCCGATCGCCTCGGTCACCAAGCTCATGACTGCCGTGGTCGTCCTCGACGCGAAGCAGCCGATGGACGAGCAGCTCGAAGTCGACATGGACGACTTCGATTACCTCAAGGGAAGCCGGTCGCGCCTGCACATGGGCGTGACGCTGTCGCGCGAGCAGATGCTGCGGTTGGCGCTCATGGCGTCGGAGAATCGGGCGGCGTCCTCGCTTGGCCGGCACTATCCGGGTGGCCAACTGGCATTTGTCGCCGCCATGAACACCAAGGCGCGCGCGCTCGGCATGACGAGCACGCACTACGACGATGCGACGGGGCTCTCGCCCAAGAACGTATCGACCGCGAACGATCTCGCCAAGCTCGTGCGCGCCGCTGCAGCGTATCCCGAGATCCGCGAATTCTCGACCACACCGGCGCATCAGGTCGAGGTGAGCCCCACCGGCCAGACACTCGGTTTCAACAATTCCAATGCGCTCGTCAAGAACGACGCCTGGGACATCCAGCTCCAGAAGACCGGCTACATCCGCGAGGCCGGCCGCTGCGTGGTGATGCTCGCCAACATCGCGAGCCGCCCGGTGGTCATCGTGCTGCTCGACTCGATCGGCAAGCTTGCACGGGTGACCGACGCCCAGCGCGTGAAATACTGGCTCGAGACTGGCGAGGCGGCGCCGGCCAGCATGTTCCGCCCGGCAGTGCACAAGACGCGCGGCAAGGCGACCGGCAAGGCCGCGCCCAAGGCGACCGCCAAGGCCGCGAGCACCAGGACCGCGAGCGCGAAGGCGTCGAGTGCCAAGGCCGCCGACGCCAAGCGGGCGCAGGGCAAGCTCGCCGCCAATCGCAGCCCGCGGGGCTGAAGACGGCAACGGCGGACCGGTCCCGCACCGGTCCTGCGGTCACCGCCGGCCGTGCGGCGCCCGCCGATGCTCCACGAAGAGCTCCTGCGCATGCGCGCGGGTCTTGGCGGTGATCTCGCTGCCGCCCAGCATCCGCGCCAGCTCTTCCACCCGCAGCCCATCAGTGAGGAGGTCGATCGTGCTGGTGACGCCGTCGGCGGTGCCGGCCTTGGTGACGCGGTAATGCGCGTCGGCAAATGCCGCGACCTGCGGCAGGTGGGTCACGCATAGCACCTGGCGCCTGGCGCCGAGCGTTTGCAGGAGCTGGCCGACGGTGGCGGCGACGGCGCCGCCGATGCCGCTGTCCACCTCATCGAAGACGAGCGTCGGTACCGAACCCGCTTCGCTCGCCACGACCGACAGCGCGAGCGCCATGCGCGAGAGTTCGCCGCCGGACGCGACCTTGGCGAGGGCCGCAAGCGGTTGCTTCGGATGCGCGCTGACCTGGAATTCGACGTCGTCCAGGCCGAAGCTTGCGGGGTTGCCGGCGGGCTCCAGCGCGACTTCGAAGCGCCCGCCGTTCATCGCCAGCGCCTGCATCGCGGTCGTCACGCGGTGCGCGAGTTCGTTGCCGTGGAAGCGGCGCTTCTTCGACAGTTGCGTGGCGGCCTCGCGATAGTCGCGCTCGGCCCTTGCTGCGCGCTCGGACAGCGCCTGGGCATCGGCGGATTCGGAGAGCGCGGCGAGCCGGGCTTCGGTCTCGGCGAGGAGTGCGGGCAATGCCTCGGGCTTGACGCGATGCTTGCGGGCGACATCGTGGAGTGCGGCGAGCCGGTTCTCGACGCGGGCGAGTTCCTGCGGGTCGAGGTCGAGGCGGCGCAGGTAGTCATGCAGCGTGCGCGCCGCCTCGGCGAGTTCGATGTGCGCCGGCTCGAGGAGCTCGACGACGGCAGCCAGTGCCGGATCGTGCACGACGGCGGCACGCAGGCGCGCGAGGAGCTGCGCAAGCCGCGTGGCGAGCGAGTCGTCGGCGTCGGCGAGCGCCACCGCGGCGTCGGTGGCGAGGCCGATCAATTCCGCCGCGTGCGCGAGGCGCGACTGCGCCGCCGCGAGTTCACGCCATTCGGCCTCGGTGACGGCCAGCGCGGCGAGTTCGCGGCAGCGTTCTTCCAGGAATTCGCGTTCGCTCGCTGTCGCCGCTGCGGCCGATTGGGCGGCGTCGCGCCGCTCGACCGCGCTGCGCCACGCGCGCCAGCGTTGCGCGACCTCGGCGGCAAGGATGGTGAAGCCCCCGAAGGCATCGAGGAGCGCTCGCTGCGTGTCGGGCTGGCCCAGCGTCTGGTGCGCGTGCTGGCCGTGCAGCGCGACCAGCATTTCGCCCAACGCCTTCAACTGGGCGAGTGTCGCCGGCCGGCCGTTGATCCAGGCACGGCTGCGTCCCTGCGCATCGAGCACGCGCCGCAGCAGCACGTCGCTGCCGTCCGCGGCGAGCGCCTGGTCGGCGAGCCACGCGGCGGCCGCAGGGACGTCGTCGATGTCGAACGTGGCGGCAAGCTCGGCACGCTCGGCGCCGGCGCGCAGCTGCGCGGCGTCGAAGCGATCGCCGAGCAGGAGTCCCAATGCATCGAGGAGGATCGATTTGCCGGCGCCGGTTTCGCCGGTGAGCACGGTGAGTCCGGGCGCGAACTCGACGTCGAGTATGAAGACCGTGACGAAGTCGCGGATCGCGAGCGAGCGCAGCATGGTGATGGCGCGGGGCGACCGGTCAGGCGCCGCCCTTGCGCAGCTCCTCCGGGGTCGCCGTCCAGTGCAGCTTCTCGCGGAGCGTCGCGAAGTCGTCGTGCCCCTCGGGGTAGAGCAGGCGCGCGCGGTGCTCGGCCCGCTCGACCACCACGCGGTCGCCCGCGGCAAGGGCGAAGCGACCCTGGCCATCGCAGTGCACGGCGGCGTCCCGGCCGTGAATCACGGTGATCGCGATCGACGCATCGTCGGCGATGACGATCGGCCGGTGGGTGAGCGCGTGCGGTGCAACCGGCACCAGCAGGAGCGAGGCGAGCTGCGGGGCGAGGATCGGACCGCCCGCGGAGAGCGCATAGGCGGTCGACCCGGTCGGGGTGGCGACGATGATGCCGTCGGCGCGCATTGCATAGCCGAAACGGCCGTCGATCGCCACCGCGCACTCGATCATGCTGCCGATCGAGCCGCGGTTGACCACCACGTCGTTGAGCGCGAGTCCAAGGTCGCTGCGCCCGTCGGGGCGCTCGACCGCGACCTTGAGCATCGTGCGCCGCTGCTCGACGTAGCGGCCATCGAGCATCGCCGCGAGCGTGGTCGTCATCTCGCGCACCGGAATGTCGGTGAGGAAGCCGAGCCGCCCCTGGTTCACCCCGACGAGCGGCACGTCGAACGGGGCGAGCTGGCGGGCGAGCGAGAGCATGGTCCCGTCGCCGCCCAGCACGACCGCAAGATCGATCGCCGTCGCGAAGGCGGCAGGTGTCGCCGTTGCGTACGCCGACAGCGACGCGTACTGCGCGGTGGCGGCATCGACCACGACCCGATGGCCGCGGGCACCGAGGAAATCGGCCAGTTGGGCGAGCGGCGCGCCGATGCCGGGCGTCGCCTGCCGGCCCACGAGTGCGATCCGCGGGAAGCGGGCGGCCGACGTCGCGGTGGAGGCGTGCGCAGCGGGCATGACCGATTAAACCACAGGCACCCCGGTCGCACGCCTCGTCCGCACGGCCGAGCGCCGGAGCGCATCCGGCGCGCGAGCCGGTGGCGCTAGAATGGGCACATGCTGGAGGCACGCGCCCAACATCTGTTGAAGACGCTCATCGAGCGCTACGTGAGCGAAGGCCAGCCCGTGGGCTCGCGCGCGCTGTCGCGGCATTCCGGCCTCGACCTGTCGCCGGCCACCGTTCGCAACGTGATGGCGGACCTGGAGGAGATGGGCTTCATCGCAAGCCCGCACACGTCCGCTGGGCGGGTGCCGACCGCCAAGGGCTACCGCTTTTTCGTCGACACGCTGATGGTCGCCAAGGCGCTGGGACAAGACGAGATCCATCGACTGGAGGACGAACTCGTGGCCGATCGGCCGCGCGAGCTCGTCAATACCGCGGCGGGGCTCCTCTCGCAGCTCACGCAGTTCGCCGGTGTGGTCATGACGCCACGCCGCCACGATGCCGCCTTCCGCCATGTCGAATTCCTGCGACTCGCGGAGCGGCGTGTCCTGCTGATCCTCGTCACCGCCCAGGGCGACGTGCAGAACCGCATCCTGCACACCGACCGCTCCTATACGCAGCCGCAACTCATCGAGGCCGCCAATTTCTTCAACCAGAACTTCGCCGGCTTGCCGTTCGCCGCCATCCGCGCCCGCATCAGCGAGGAATTGCGCGTGCTGCAGGAGGACGTCGCGAAGCTCATGACGGCCGCGGTGGAGGCGGGCGAGGGCGCGCTCGCCGAAGGCGAGGCGCTGGTCGTCACCGGCGAGCGCAATCTCCTGCATGCGACCGACATCGCCTCCGACATGGCGCGCCTGCGGCGTCTCTTCGACCTCTTCGAGCAGAAGACGTCGATCCTGCACCTCCTCGACCTGTCGCAGCACGCGCAGGGCGTGTCGATCTACATCGGCACCGAATCCGGCCTCGTTCCCCTCGACGAGTGCAGCGTCGTCACCGCACCGTACGAGGTCAAGGGTCAGGTCGTCGGCACGCTGGGCGTGATCGGCCCCACGCGCATGGCCTACGAGCGCATCGTGCCGATCGTCGACCTCACGGCGAAGCTGCTGTCGCAGGCGCTGAGCCAGCAGCTCGTCGACGAGTAGGTCCCAACTCCGACGCAGTCTTGGCGCAGCACGCTCCCGCACCGCCGTTCACGCACGATCGCACGCCGCGTCCCGGCGTGCTGCTCGTCAACCTCGGCACGCCCGATGCGCCGACGCCGAAGGCGCTGCGCCGCTATCTTGGAGAGTTCCTCGCCGATCCGCGGGTGGTGGAGATTCCACGCGTCGTGTGGAAGCCGCTTCTCCACGGCGTGATCCTCAATCTGCGCCCCGCGCGATCGGCCCGGCGCTACGCCGCCATCTGGGGCAAGGACGGCTCCCCGCTCCTTGCGCACAGCCTGCGCCAGCGCACGCTGCTCCTGGGCTATCTCGGCCAGCGCCTGAAGCGGGCCGGCCTGCCGGCCGACCTTTGTCCGGTCGAACTCGGCATGCGTTACGGATCGCCGTCGGTCGCTTCGGCGCTCGACAAGCTCGCCGCGGCGCAGTGCGAGAAAATCCTGGTGCTGCCGCTGTATCCGCAGTACGCGGCAAGCACCACGGCGTCGGCCTTCGATGCGGTGGCGGCGCACCTGGCGCACGTGCGGCGCGTGCCGGCGCTGCGCTTCGTGGAAACCTTCCACGCCGATCCTGGCTACATCAAGGCGCTGGCGCGCAATGTCAACGACGACTGGATGAAGAACGGTCGCCCGGACAAGCTCGTCCTCTCGTTCCACGGATTGCCCCGGCGCACGCTCGACGCGGGTGACCCCTATCACTGCTTCTGCCAGGTCACGGCGCGACTGCTCGCCCGCGAGCTTGGGCTCGAATCGAAGCAATGGACCTTGAGCTTCCAGTCGCGCTTCGGGCGTGCGCAGTGGCTGACGCCGTACACCGCCGACGTGCTGCGCGAGCTTGGCGCCGCCAAGACCGGGCGGGTCGACGTCTTTTGCCCGGGGTTCGTCGCCGACTGCCTCGAAACCCTCGAAGAGATCGCGATCGAGGGACAGGCGCTCTATCGCGCGGCCGGCGGCGCGGCATTCCGGGTCATTCCCTGCCTCAACGAACATCCGGCGTGGATCGCGGCACTGGCCGATATCGCCTTTCGCAATCTCGCCGGCTGGCTCGAGGCACCGCCCGACGTCGACACCCGCCAGTTGACGCAGGCGCGGGCCCGTGCGCTGGGGGCGAAAGGGTAGTCCACATCATCCGAACGATCGTTCTGTTGGTGGCGCGACGGCCGGCGCGTCGTCTTGCCTCGCCGCGAACGTCGGGTTCGACGCTTGAAATGGCGCGCATGACCCCAACGTGCACGTGGTTGGTACGACCCTTACGAGACGACGCGAGCAATGAACCAGGAAACCGATCCCGCCGTGACTGACGAAACCACCATGGCCGCCGCGCCGGCGGCTGCTGCCGACGCGCTCGCCAAGGCGCAGGCCGAGGCCGCCGAGTACAAGGACGCCTGGCTGCGCGCCAAGGCCGAGACGGAGAACGTGCGGCGCATCGCCCGCGAGGACGTCGCCAAGGCGCACAAGTTCGGCATCGAGAAATTCGCCCAGGACCTGCTGCCGGTTCGCGACGCCCTGGAGAAGGCGCTCGCGACACAGGCGCAGACGGTCGCCGACATCAAGGCCGGCACCGAGTTGACGCTGAAGGCGCTCGACGCGGCCTTTACTCGAGCCAGCATCGTCGAGGTGAATCCGGCCGGCGGCAAATTCGACCCGCACCAGCACGAGGCGATGCAGATGGTGTCGTCGGCGCAGCCCGCCAACACCGTCGTCGATGTCTACCAGAAGGGGTACCTCATCAGCGATCGGGTGCTGCGTCCCGCCCTCGTGACCGTTGCCGATGGCAATGGCAGCGGCAGCGACACGGGCAACGCCGGTTGATCGGCGCCGGCAAAATCCCCATCTGACGGTCAGGGCAATCCTTCCAGCATCACGGAGAACGAAAAATCATGGGCAAGATCATCGGCATCGACCTCGGCACCACCAACAGCTGCGTCGCCATCATGGAAGGCGGCAAGCCCAAGGTGATCGAGAATTCCGAAGGCGCACGCACCACGCCTTCGGTCGTCGCTTACATGGAAGACGGCGAGATACTGGTCGGCGCGCCGGCCAAGCGGCAGGCGGTTACCAACGCGAAGAACACGATCTACGCGGTCAAGCGTCTCATCGGGCGCAAGTACGAGGACGCCGAGGTGCAGAAGGCGCGGCAGCTCTCGCCGTTTGCGATCGTCAAGGCCGACAACGGCGACGCCTGGGTCGAGGTGCGCGGCAAGAAGATCTCGCCGCAGCAGGTCTCCGCCGAGATCCTGCGCAAGATGAAGAAGACCGCCGAGGACTATCTCGGCGAGGAAGTGACCGAGGCGGTCATCACCGTGCCGGCGTACTTCAACGACTCGCAGCGGCAGGCGACCAAGGACGCCGGCCGCATCGCCGGTCTCGACGTCAAGCGCATCATAAACGAGCCCACCGCGGGTGCGCTCGCTTTCGGCCTCGACAAGAAGGAAGGCGATCGCAAGATCGCGGTGTACGACCTGGGCGGCGGCACCTTCGACATCTCGATGATCGAGATCGCCAACGTCGACGGCGAACACCAGTTCGAGGTGCTGTCGACCAACGGCGATACGTTCCTGGGCGGCGAAGACTTCGACCAGCGCCTCATCGACTACATCGTCACCGAGTACAAGAAGGAGTCGGGCGTCGACCTCAAGAACGACGTGCTCGCGCTGCAACGTCTCAAGGATGCCGCCGAGAAGGCGAAGATCGAGCTGTCGAGCTCGCAGCAGACCGAGATCAACCTGCCGTACATCACGGCCGACCAGTCGGGGCCGAAGCACCTGTCGCAGAAGATCACGCGCGCCAAGCTCGAATCGCTGGTCGAGCCGCTCATCGAGCGCTCGATCGAGCCGTGCCGCGTCGCGCTGAAGGATGCCAAGGAGACCGTCAACGACATCTCCGACGTGATCCTCGTCGGCGGCCAGACGCGCATGCCGAAGGTACAGGACAAGGTCAAGGAATTCTTCGGCAAGGAGCCGCGCCGCGACGTCAATCCGGACGAGGCGGTGGCGGTCGGCGCGGCGATCCAGGGCGGCGTGCTGAAGGGCGACGTCAAGGACGTGCTGCTGCTCGACGTGACGCCGCTCTCGCTCGGCATCGAGACGCTGGGTGGCGTGTTGACCAAGCTCATCCAGAAGAACACCACGATCCCGACCAAGGCGCAGCAGGTGTTCTCGACGGCCGACGACAACCAGGGCGCGGTGACGATCCACGTGCTGCAGGGCGAGCGTGACATGGCCTCCGGCAACAAGAGCCTCGGCCAGTTCAACCTCGAAGGCATTCCGCCGGCGCCGCGCGGCATGCCGCAGATCGAAGTCACCTTCGACATCGACGCCAACGGCATCCTGCACGTCTCGGCACGCGACAAGGCGACGGGCAAGGAGAACAAGATCACCATCAAGGCGAACTCGGGCCTGTCGGAAGACGAGATCCAGCGGATGGTGAAGGATGCCGAGTCGCACGCTGCCGAGGACCGCAAGCTCATGGAGGCGGTGCAGGCGCGCAACCAGCTCGACGGTCTCGTGCACAGCGTGCAGAAGTCGCTATCCGAGTACGGCGACAAGGTCGGCGACGAGAAGGGCAAGATCGAGACAGCGCTGAAGAGCGCCGAGGAGCTCTTGAAGCAGAAGGATGCGTCGAAGGAAGCGCTCGAGGCCAAGGCCGAGGAATTGGGCAAGGCCGCACAGAAGCTGGGCGAGGCGATGTATGCGCAGCAGCAGGGCGCGGCAGGCGGCGGCGCGGGTGGTCCGGGTGCCGGTGCTGCCGGTGCGCAGGGCGGCGCGCATGCGGGTGGCGGCGCGCAGGACGAGAAGGTGGTCGACGCCGAATTCACCGAGGTGAAGAGCGACAAGTAAGCGACGTGCGGTGCGTCGTTCGGGCAGCATGTCGCTGCCCGGACGCGGCGCCGGAAGATCACGCAGGACTGAGCGGCATTCATGTCGAAACGCGACTACTACACGGTACTGGGCGTCGAGCGCGGCGCCTCCGAAGACGAACTCAAGAAGGCATACCGCAAGCTCGCGATGAAGCATCACCCGGATCGCAATTCGGGCGACAAGGATTCCGAGCACAAATTCAAGGAAGCGAAAGAGGCGTACGAGGTCCTGACCGATGCGCGCAAGCGCGCGGCCTACGACCAGTTCGGCCACGCTGGCGTCGATCCGTCGATGCGTGGTGGCCCCGGCCCCGAAGGCTTCGGCGGCTTTGCCGATGCCTTCGGCGACATCTTCGGCGAGATCTTCGGCCAGCAGGGGCGCGGCAATCGCGCCAACGGCGTTTATCGCGGCGCCGATCTGCGCTACAACCTCGAGCTCTCGCTCGAGGACGCCGCCCGCGGCGCCGAGGTGAAGATCCGCATCCCCACGCTCGAGGAATGCGACACCTGTCATGGCACTGGTGCCAAACCGGGCACGCAGCCCAAGCAGTGCGGCACCTGTCACGGCCGCGGCGAGGTGCGCGTATCGCAGGGATTCTTCTCGATCCAGCAGACCTGCCCCACGTGTCACGGCAAGGGCAAGGTCGTCGCCGAGCCATGCACCGCGTGCAACGGGCAGGGACGCCACAAGAAATCGAAGACGCTATCGGTGAAGATTCCGCCCGGCGTCGACCAGGACGATCGCATACGCCTGACCGGCGAGGGCGAAGCGGGTGTCAACGGCGGCCCGCACGGCGACCTGTACGTCGTCGTCAATCTCAAGCAGCACCCGGTCTTCCAGCGCGACGGTGCCGACCTCCACTGCGAGATGCCCATCGGCTTCGCCACCGCGGCACTCGGCGGTGAACTCGAGATCCCCACGCTCGACGGGCACGCCACGATCACGATTCCCCCGGAGACGCAGACGGGCCAGACCTTCCGCCTGCGCAACAAGGGCATCCGTCCGGTGCGCGGTTCGGCGACCGGCGACCTGTACTGCCATGTCGCCGTGGAAACACCGGTTCGCCTCACCGCGCGGCAAAAGGAACTCCTGCGCGAGTTCGAATCGATCAATCAGCAAGACCCGGGCAAGCACAACCCCAAGGCCAAGGGCTGGTTCGAGAAGGTGAAGGAGTTTTTTGGCGATTAGGCGGGGTGCGGGCAGGATCCTCGGGGCACGCACGAGCGCGGCACGAGCATCGGGCTGGGAACGCGCCCTCCCGTACGCCGCCGTCGGCGCAGCCGCGATGCGGGCGCGGCGTACGTGACCGACCCCGCGCACGACAACCGCCGCGGCGTGATCGCGATGACCGCGGCGATGGCCTGCTTCGTTGTCAACGACGCATTGGTGAAGCACGCGAGCGAGAGCCTGCCCGCCGGCCAGCTCATCTTCATTCGCAGCGCCTTGGCCACGGCGCTGCTGGCGGCGGTCGCGGTGGGTACGGGCCAACTGCGCCACCTCCCGGCGGTGACCCAGCGCTGGGTGGCGATCCGCTCGACCCTCGACGTCGCCACGACCTTTCTCTACCTCTTCTCGCTCTTCCAGTTGCCGATCAGCACCGCGGTGGCGATCAATTCGACGGCGCCGCTGATGATCACGCCGCTGGCGGCGTGGCTTGCCGGCGGGCGCATGCGCGCCGCACTGTGGGCAGTGACTGCGGTCGGCTTTCTCGGTGTGCTGCTCATCGTGCAGCCCCAGGCGCACGGTTTCAACGGCTATGCGCTTCTCTGCCTCGGGTCGGCCGTCATGCTGGCGTTGCGCGACGTGCTGACGCGTCGCGTGCATGCCGGCGTGCCGTCGATCGTCGTCACGCTGTCGGCGACGCTGATGGTGACCGTGATCGCCGGTGCGCTGTCGCTGATCGAGGGCTGGGCGCCGCTGGACGCCGTGCTGCTGGCGGTGCTGGCCGGCGCGGCGCTCGCCGTTGCCGCGGCCTACGTGCTGACGGTGCGCAGCACGCGCCACGGCGATCTCGCGGTCATCGTTCCGTTTCGCTATTCCGCGCTCCTCTTCGCCGCGTTGGCGGGCTACCTCGTCTGGGGCGACCTTCCGAATGCGCTCGCCTGGCTCGGCATCGCGCTGGTGATCGGCTCCGGCATCCACGTGCTGCGTGCCGACCGGCGCGCGCGCAGCGCGGTGCCGACGATCGACTGACGGCGGGGCGGGATCACGGGAATCGAAATGGCGCCGGTGCCCGGGCTCAAGCCCGGGCCGCCGGAGCAATCGTGGCCGCGGTTTGCAGGAATACGCGTGCGCGACGCGGTGACACGCTGACGGTGTCGCCTTCGCGCACGTCCAGGCGACGGAACTCGTCGGCGGACAGGTGCGCTTCGAGGATTCGTGCCGGTTCGAATGAGGCGGGTGCGCTAGCATTACGCTCTCCCCACCCCGGAGCACTCCCGTGTCCTCTCGTTCGCTTCTCGTCGTCCCGCTCTTCCTCCTCGCCGCACTCGCCTCTGCCCAGGTCAAGGTCGGCCTCATGGTCTCTGCGACCGGCCCGACGACCGCGATCGGCATTCCGCAGAAGAACACCGGGGACCTCCTGCCGCGCAAGATCGGCGATGCCACCGTCGAGTACATCCAGCTCGACGACGGCGGTGATACCACCCGCGCCGTGCAGAACATCAAGAAGCTCATCCAGGAGAACAATATCGACGCGATGATCGGCCCGTCGACGACGCCGAACGCGTTCGCGATCCTCGACGTCATCGCCGAGGCCAAGGTGCCGGTGATGGCAACGGTGGGCACCTCCGCGGTGGTCGAGCCGCTCGATGCGAAGAAGCGCTGGGTCTTCAAGACGACGCAGAACGACGACCTCATCGCCGAGGCGCTCATCAAGCACATGGTGAAGAACGGCGTGAAGACGGTCGGCTTCATCGGCTTCAACGATCCCTACGGCGAGAATTGGTACAAGGTCTTCGGTGGTCTGGCCGAGAAGGCGGGGATCAGGATCGTGGCCAACGAGCGCTACGCGCGTACCGACCAGAGCGTCACCGGGCAGGCGCTGAAGCTCATCGCCGCCAAGCCCGACGCGATCCTCATCGCCGCGGTGGGCGGACCCGCGGTGCTCCCGCAAGCCACGCTCTACGATCAGGGCTACAAGGGCCGGGTCTACCAGACGCACGCGGTGGCCACCGACGACTACATCAAGCTCGGCAAGGAGAAGGTCGAGGGCACCGTGCTCGCTGCGGGACCGATGCTCGTCATCGACGAGATCCCCGATGCGAACCCGACGAAGAAGGTTGCGCAGGAATACATCGCCGCCTACGAAAAGAAGTTCGGCAACAAGCCGGCGACGTTCGGCGCGAACACCTGGGACGGCGGCATCCTTCTGCAGCGGGCGATTCCGGTGGCACTCAAGGCCGGCAAGCCGGGGACCGAGGCGTTTCGCGTGGCGTTGCGCGACGCCCTCGAGAAGGAGCGCGACGTCGTCGGCACGCAGGGCGTCTTCAACATGTCGCCGACCAATCACAACGGCATGGACGAGCGCGCCCGCGTTCTCGTCACCGTCAAGGACGGCAAGTTCCGCCTGCTGCCGGAGTAGCGTGCGCATCGTCGGCGTCTTGCTCGCTGCCGGGCGCGGTACGCGCTTCGGCGGCGGCAAGCTCGCGGCGGCGCTGCCGCAGGCGTCGCACGGCGTTGCTGCCGGCACGCCGGTCGGTGTTGCCAGTGCGCGGCATCTCCGCGCCGCGCTCGACGAGGTCGTCGCCGTCGTGCGACCCGAAGACACCGTACTGGCTGCCGACCTCGCGGCCACCGGCGCGCGCATCGTGCCGTGCCGGCACGCGGACGACGGCATGGGGTCGAGTCTCGCCTGCGGCGTGGCCTCCGTACGCGATGCCGACGGCTGGATCGTAGCGCTCGCCGACATGCCGTGGATCGCCCCGGCGACGATCACGGCGGTGGCTGCCGCGCTGCGTGCGGGCAGCACGATGGTGGCTCCCGCGTATCGCGACCAGCGCGGCCACCCGGTGGGCTTTGCCGCGAGCTGTGGCGCGGCGCTCGCCGCCCTGCGCGGCGACGCGGGCGCACGCTCGCTCCTGCGCGAGCGTGCGGATGCGCTCGCCGTCGTCGTCGTCGACGATCCCGGTGTCATCGGCGACGTCGACCGGCCGGAGGACCTGCGGCGACCACGGTGACGCTCCTCGGCCGCGCGGAATCGGCCATTGAGCGATGTCAAGGCGCGCGCCGGACCGTGGTCCTAGTGTGACGGGCCGGCTGCGAACGTCGCGGTCGTCGATCATCCGACCATGACTCGTGTGCCTGCTCATCCCGGTCCCCGTCGCGTGCCGGAGCTCGTCTGTCCCGCCGGCAGCCTGCCGGCGCTGAAGGCGGCAGTCGACCACGGCGCCGACTGTGTCTATACCGGCTTTCGCGATGCGACCAATGCGCGCAATTTCGCCGGCCTCAACTTCTCGCTGCCCGAACTCGAGATCGGCATCCGCTACGCGCGCGATCGCGGTGCGCGCGTGCTCATCGCGCTCAATACGTATCCGCAGGCGCACAACTACGCGGCGTGGTGCGCGGCCGTCGATCGCGCCGCAGCGCTCGGTGCGCACGCGATCATCGTCGCCGACGCGGGACTCATGGCCTACGCGGCGAAGCGTCACCCGGACCTCGCGCTGCATCTCTCGGTGCAGGGGTCGGCAACGACCTACGAGGCGATCAATTTCTACGCCGATCGTTTCGGCATCCGGCGCGCGGTGCTGCCGCGCGTGTTGACGCTGCAACAGGTGGCACAGGTGGTGGCGCACGCCCGCACCGAGATCGAGGTGTTCGCCTTCGGCAGCCTGTGCGTCATGGTCGAGGGCCGCTGCCAGCTCTCGTCGTACGTCACCGGCCAGGGGCCGAACCTCAACGGCGTCTGCTCGCCGGCGTCGGCGGTGCGCTGGAGCGAGACCGCGGCGGGCCGCGAGGTGCGTCTTGCGGGCGTGCTGGTCGATCGCTTCGCGCCCGGGGAGAACGCGGGATACCCGACGCTGTGCAAGGGACGCTATCGGGTGGAGGATGCGACCGGTTACGCGATCGAGGAACCGGTGAGCCTCAACACGTTGACGATGCTGCCGAAGCTTTGCGCGATGGGCGTGCGCGCGGTCAAGATCGAAGGCCGGCAGCGCAGCGTCGCCTACGTCGCCGAGGTCACCGCGGTGTGGCGCGCCGCGATCGACGCCTGCGTCGCCGATCCCGAGCACTTCACCATCGACGAGCGCTGGGACGCGCGCCTCGGCCGTCTCGCCGAGGGCCGCCAGGTGACGCTCGGCGTCTTCCATCGGAGTTGGCGATGAGCGATGACGCGAACCGCGCGGACGCCACGGCGCTGACGGCAGGTGCCACGCACCGCCGCGTGAGTCCCCGCCTCGCTTTGGGCCCGCTTGCCTACTACTGGCCGCGCGCCGAGGTCCACGCATTCTACGACGACGTCGCCACCTTGCCGGTCGACGTCGTTTACCTGGGGGAAGTCGTATGCGGTAAGCGCCACGAGGTCTCCTTTGTCGACTGGATGGCGATCGGTCGTGCGCTCGCCACGACCGGCAAGGAGGTCGTGCTGTCGGGTCTCGCGCTGCCGGAGTCGGAGACCGACCTGCGCGTGCTGCGCCGACTGGTCGGCAACGGGACGTTCGCGGTCGAAGCGAACGACATGGGCATGGTGCGCCTTGCGGCCGAAGCGCAGGTCCCGTTCGTCGTGGGTCCGCACGTCAATGCCTACAACCTGGCGACGCTGGGCTTGCTGTGCGATGCCGGCGCGATGCGCTGGGTGATGCCGATCGATCTCGGTGCCGACGCGCTGCGGGCGATGATCCCACTGCCGCTGCCGGTGGAGGTGTTTGCGTTCGGCCGGTTGCCACTTGCCTGGTCGGCGCGCTGCTTCACCGCCCGCGCGCGTGATCGCGCCAAGGACGACTGCGGCTTCACCTGTTGCGACGATCCGGATGGCCTGTCGCTCGCCACGCTCGATGGCGAAGCGCTGTTCGTCCTCAATGGCATCCAGACGCAATCGGCGCGCCCGTCGAGCCTCGCCAACGTGATCGGCGAGGCGGCGGCGCTGGGCGTTTCGGTGCTGCGCGTCATGCCGCAAGCGCGCCATACCGTGGACATCGTGCGCGCCTTCCGCGACGCCATCGACGGTCGTGTTGCAGCCGATGAGGCCGCCCGCACGCTCGAGACATTGACCGGGGCGACGCGCGCCGGCTATTGGCGCGGGATGGCCGGCATGGGGCCGCGCGTGGAGTCGCGGCCATGACCGTTCCCGCGCCCGTCGCGGCGCTGGTCGCGCGCTTGCCGGCATTGCCGCCGTCGATGGTCGCGGCCATGGCGCTCAATCGCGTCGTGGCGCGCTACGCCGACGCCCAGTCGCTCGCCCCGCTCGAGGGCAAGGCGGTGCGCGTCACGGTGGTCGACGTCGGGCTCGTCATCACCGTGCGCTGCAGCGGTGGCCGCTTCGCGCCGGCGGGCCGCGGTGTCACACCGGCGGCAACGATCGCCGCCACGCTCGGAGATTTCGTGGCGCTCGCCGCTCGCCGCGAGGATCCGGACACCCTGTTCTTCGCACGCCGACTGGCGCTCGAAGGTGACACCGAGGCGAGCCTCGCCATGCGCAACCTTCTCGACCGCGTCGATGTCGCTCCGGTCACGGCGTGGTTCACGCGGGTCGTCGCGCGGCGCTGAGTCGTCGGCGGCTCGTCCACCACCACGCGCGGTACCCGTTCTGGATCAGCGCTGCCACAACTCGCCTTGCGAGACGCTGTTCTGCGGTAGCGCCTCCTGCGCGTGCCACCACGTTCGCAAGTCGTCGGCCTCGAGCGGTCGCGCGATCAGGAATCCCTGCGCCTCCTCGCAGCCGTGCTCGCTGAGGAAGGCGAACTGGGCGGGCGTCTCCACGCCTTCGGCGATGCAGCGCAATCCGAGCGAATGCGACAGCGCGATGATCGCTTGCGTGATCGCTTCGTCGTTGCGGTTGCGGTGCAGTCCGTGCACGAAGCGCTGGTCGATCTTGACGCCTTGGATCGGCAGGCGCGCGAGGTAGGACAGGCTCGAATAGCCGGTGCCGAAGTCGTCGACCGTGATCGACACGCCCATCTGTTTCAGCTTCATGAGGGTGGCGACGACCTTTTCCGGATGCGTGATGATCACGCTTTCGGTGATCTCGAGGTCGAGGTGCTGCGCCGCCAGACCGCTGCCACGCAGCGCATCCTCCACCACCGCAAGCCAGTTCTCGTGCTGCAGTTGCTGAACCGAGAGGTTGACCGACAGCCGCAGCGGCATGTACATGCGGTGCCACTGCACCATCTGCCGGCAGGCATCGCGCAGTACGCGGGCGCCGAGCGCCTGGATCATGCCGGATTCCTCGGCTACCGAGATGAATTCGTCGGGGCCGATCACGCCGCGCTGGGGATCGCGCCAGCGCAGCAACGCCTCGACCCCGCAGGTGCGGCCGGTGCGCATGTCGATCTGCGGCTGGTAGACGAGGAAGAACTCGTCGTCCATCAAACCGCGGCGCATGTCGGTCTCCAGTTGCAGGCGCAGTTGCACCTTGGCGTTCATGTCGGCGGTGAAGAAGCGGTACGCGTTGCGTCCGGCATCCTTCGCTGCATACATCGCGGTGTCGGCCTGCTTGATGAGGTTGACGGCGTCCTGCGCATCGATGGGATAGATTGCAGCGCCGATCGAGCAGGTGAGCGTCGGCGTCTGATCGGCGAGCCGGAACGGCGCTTCGAAGGCCTCGCGGACCCGGCCGAGCACGGTCATCACCTCGTAGCCGTCGTGCGCGGGATCGATCCCCGGCAGCACGACGACGAATTCGTCGCCCCCAAGCCGGGCAACGGTGTCCGATTCGCGCACGGCATCGGTGAGGCGTTGCGCGATTGCCTGCAGGAGCTGGTCGCCGGCATCGTGACCGAGGGTGTCGTTGATGCGCTTGAAGTGGTCGAAATCGAGGAAGAGGCACGCGACCTGGGTGCCGTCGCGCTGCGCCTGCGCAAGGATCTGCCGCAGCCGCTGGTTGAGCAGCGACCGGTTGGGCAATCCGGTCAGGATGTCGTGCTGGGCGAGCTTGTACGCTTGCGCGGTCGCCATCTCGAGCTCGCGCGTGCGCTGCGCGACCTTGTCCTCCAGCGTGCGCTGGTAGCTTGCCACCTGCGATTGCGATTCGGCGAGTCGTTGCGTCATGTGATTGAACGTGTGGGTGAGCAGTCCGAGCTCGTCCTGCGAGGTCGCCGGCACGTAGACGTCGAGGCGACCGGCGCCGACTGCCCGCGCCGCCCGCATGAGGCGCCGCATGGGTGCGACGATCCGCCGCGTCAGCAGCAGCGTGGCGAGCACCGCGACGATCACCAGGATGCCGATGACGGCGACAGCGCCGGCCATCTGCCCGCGGAATTGCTCGCGTTGCATGTCCAGCGACAATCCAAGCCGGATGTAGCCGATGGCGGGCGACGCCGTCGGCGACCGCTCGGTGATCGGCGTAGTCGCAGATCCGCCGCCGGCACTGCGCCCCGGCACCGGAACCATGATCTCCAGAACGCGCCCGCCCGGTAGCAGATGGTCAGCCGACGCGCGCGCGTTCGTCGCCGGCGGCGCGAGGTCAGGCGGCAGCGCTGGCAGCGGCGCATCGCCCATCGCCGACGTGTAGCGCCGCTCGACGAGCGGCTGCAGGTGGCGATCGAGGATGGCGACGAAAGCCACCACAGGATCGCTGCCGACACCGTCGAGGAGGTGCTCGAGCGATGCCTTGTCCGACGTGTAGAGGGCATACTCGGCCAGTTCGGTCATCACCCCCGCCAATGCCGTTCCCTGCCGCACGAGTTGGGCCTCGTCGGCTCGCCAACGCTGCTGTGCGTAGACCAGCGTGATCGCGACCGCGGTGAGGAAGATGAGGCCGATGGTGAGGACGTTGAGCTTGATGAGCAGCCCCATGCGCACCGGCGGCAGGTCGAGCGTCGACACCGTGTCGCCGGCCAGCGGCGACAGATGCTTGCGCCACGTGCGACGCAGCCGGTTCACGCGGGGCTCCGGTGCGCGGGTGCGCAGCGCGGACGGCCAGTCGTTGCGCGGTCGCGCCGTGCCGCCGGGGGGGCGAATGGGTGCCTGGGCCGGTGCGCACGCATGTCGTCAGGGGTACATCCGGTCGATGAGGCGGAGCTGCTCGGCATCCCATTCGATGCGCAGTTGCTCGGCGGTGCGCTGGTTGGCGACGACGCGGGTGCGCGGCGGTCGTGGCGAGGTCTTGGACCCGACGAGCTGACGCAGCGCGAGCATGCCGCAGTAGCGGCCGAGATCGGCGTAGTCCCAATCGACGCTGAAGAGTGCCCCCGCCTTTACCCACGACTCAGTCGGGCCCACGAGCGGGATGCGATGGCGGAACGAGAAGAGGAGCAGCGCGCGGGCATGTTCGCGCGCGTAGACCGTGGTATCGGGCAATGCATAGAGAATTTCGACATGATCCTGCATGCGTTGCAGGGCGACCGGCAGCGTCGCCGGGTTCGGCACCGCTTCGCGGATGGTTGCCAACCCTTCGTTCGCCATTGCCGCCGCGCTCTTCGCGGCGCGTGCCTCGTTTTGCGCTGGATCGTAGAGGATGCCCACCGTGCGCGCCTGCGGCACGAGGCGACGGATCCATGCCGCCTCGGTCTCGGCCGGGATCGCCAGCGGGACGTCGATCGCCGCGCTTGCGCGTGCCGGTGCGCGCTCCGACGCGGCGTCGACCACCATGCAATTGACGACTGGGCCGGAATTCGGCGCGGAGCGTGCATGCGCGACGAGCGCGGCGGCAGCGCCGCCGAGCGCGACCACCGCCGTGTCACCACCAGCGCGCTTGATGGCAGCGACGATCGCGGCCTCCCGCTCGGGGGCGAGCAGAAACCGCTCGACGGCCACGCCGAGTTGCGTCACGCCGTCGAGCGCCTGTTGATACGGCTCGGTGGCCGCCGAGGCGACCGCGATCACCCGCTGCGCAGTCGCGGGCCAAGCCTCGCCGACGCCGATTGCGAGGCACAGGCACCACGACAGGCGCCGAAGGTCGAGCGCTCGCGTCACCGGAATGCGTACTCGTGCGTCGCGAGCGCTGGCATCACCGCCGTGACGACCAGATTTCCGGTCGCGACGACGAGGCTGCGGACGAGGATCGGGGCGACAGGCAAGGGGCGCGGCAATCCGATACGATCCAACGACGAAGCATGCTCCGTGCCATGGGCGCAGCGCCGATCGTCACCCATGCGCGGTTCCCGGCGCGAGTCCCGCGGCCGGGGCATGATGCCGCGCTGCTGCGGGCGCGTCCACCGAGCTTGCCAGGCCGCTCCGCGCTACGCCGCAGCAATCGGGATCTTGCCGATGCGGGCTTGCCACTCGCGCGGTCCGGTCTGGTGCACCGACGTCCCGCGCGCATCGACGGCGACGGTCACCGGCATGTCCTTGACGTCGAATTCGTAGATCGCCTCCATGCCGAGATCGGCGAAGGCGACCACCCGCGCGCCCTTGATCGCTTGGGAGACGAGGTAGGCGGCGCCACCCACGGCCATGAGATAGACCGCACCGGTGCGCTTGATCGCGGCGATGGCAGCGGGTCCGCGCTCGGCCTTGCCGATCATTGCGATGAGTCCGTGCCGCTCGAGCATGAGGTCGCTGAACTTGTCCATGCGCGTCGACGTCGTTGGCCCGGCCGGACCCACGACCTCGTCGCGGACGGGATCGACCGGGCCCACGTAGTAGATGACGCGGTCATGGAAATCCAGGCCTTCGGGCAGCGGCTCGCCGCGTGCGTGGCAGTCGGCGATGCGCTGGTGCGCCGCATCGCGGCCGGTGAGTATCCGGCCGGTCAGGAGCAGCGTCTCGCCCGGCTGCCAGGTGGCGGTCTCCGCGCGTGTGAGGGTATCGAGGTCGACGCGCCGCGCGGTCGGCGCCGGCGTCCAGTGCACGTCGGGCCAGCGCGCGAGATCGGGCGGGTCGAGGCGCGCGGCACCGCTGCCGTCGAGCGTGAAATGGACGTGGCGCGTGGCGGCGCAGTTGGGGATCATCGCCACCGGCAGCGAGGCGGCGTGCGTTGGGTAGTCGCGGATCTTGACGTCGAGCACGGTGGCGAGCCCACCCAAGCCCTGCGCCCCGATGCCCAGCGCATTCACCTTCCCGTACAACTCGACGCGCACTTCTTCGAGCGGGGTCTGCGGTCCGCGCGCCAGGAGTTCGTGCATGTCGATGGGCTCCATCAGCGATGCCTTCGCCAGCAGCATCGCCTTCTCCGCCGTGCCGCCGACGCCGATGCCGAGGATTCCCGGCGGACACCAGCCGGCACCCATCGTCGGGACCGTCTGCAAGACCCAGTCGACGATCGAATCCGACGGATTGAGCATGACGAGCTTCGCCTTGTTCTCCGAGCCACCGCCCTTGGCGGAGATCGTCACCTCGACGCCATCACCGGGGACGATCTCGTAGTGGATCACGGCCGGCGTGTTGTCCCGGGTGTTGCGGCGCTTGCCGACGGGGTCGGCGACGATCGAGGCGCGCAGCCGGTTGTCCGGATCGAGGTAGGCGCGACGCACCCCTTCGTTGATCATGTCATCGACCGCCATCGTGGCATCGGGCCAGGTGACGTTCATCCCGACCTTCACGAAGGCGACGACGATGCCGGTGTCCTGGCACAGCGGCCGATGCCCTTCGGCGCACATGCGCGAATTGGTGAGGATCTGGGCGATCGCATCCCGGGCCGCGAGTGACTCCTCGCGTCGATACGCCTCGCCAAGCGCCTCGATGTAGTCGACCGGGTGATAATAGGAGATGAACTGCAGCGCGCTGGCCACGCTCTCGATGATGTCTTGCTGGCGGATGGCGGTCATGCGGGCTCTCGTGGAACGTTGCTGCAGCGGTTGCCTGTCGTGAAGCACTCCGGTGCCGGGCAGCGCGTCGATCTTATCATTCGCACGTTGCCCGATCCGCGCGGCGCCGGGGTCGCACCATTGCGCGATGCGGCGGGCGCCCGGGGCCGTCGCGTTTAGCGGTAGACTTCATCTACCCATTCCATGAGCCGTTCGAGGAGGAAAAGCGCCATGTCGTCGACCATCGAGTCCGTTCTCACCGAGAATCGTGTCTTTCCGCCATCGCCGGAAATGGTGCGGCAGGCGAACATCTCGGGAATGGACGCCTATCGCGCGCTGTGCGCCGAGGCCGAAAAGGATCTCGAAGGCTTCTGGGCCCGTTACGCGCGCTCCGAGCTCGTGTGGCACAAGCCGTTCACGAAGACGCTCGACGAATCCAATGCCCCGTTCTACCAATGGTTCGCGGACGGCGAGCTCAATGCGTCGTACAACTGCCTCGATCGCCACCTGACGACGCAGCCGGACAAGACGGCGATCATCTTCGAAGCCGACGACGGCAAGGTCACGACGATCACCTACAAGGCGCTCTACCACGAGGTCTGCCGCTTCGCGAATGCGCTCAAAGGCAAGGGCATCAAGACCGGCGACCGGGTCCTCATCTACATGCCGATGTCGATCCAGGCCGCGGTCGCGATGCAGGCCTGCGCGCGCATCGGGGCGACGCACTCGGTGGTGTTCGGAGGCTTCTCCGCAAAGTCGATCCACGAGCGGATCATCGATGCTGGTGCCATCGCCGTCATCACCGCGGATGGCCAGTATCGCGGCGGACGGGAGATTCCGCTGAAGCCCGTCGTCGACGAGGCGTTCGCAATGGGCGACTGCGACGGCATCAAGTCGGTCTTCGTCTACAAGCGCACCGGCTCGGCGGTGACGATGAAGGCCGGGCGCGACGTCTGGTGGGACGACGCCGTCAAGGGCCAGGCCGATACCTGCGAGCCGGCGTGGGTGGGTGCCGAGCATCCGCTGTTCATCCTCTACACGTCCGGCTCGACCGGAAAGCCGAAGGGCGTGCAGCACTCGACCGGCGGCTACCTGCTGCTGTCGATGCTGACGATGAAGTGGACCTTCGATTACAAGCCGACCGACGTCTTCTGGTGCACGGCCGACGTGGGCTGGGTCACCGGTCACACCTACATCGTCTACGGCCCGCTCGCCTGCGGCGCGACCGAGGTCATGTTCGAGGGCGTGCCGACCTACCCCGACGCCGGACGCTTCTGGAAGATGATCCAGGACCACAAGGTGACGGTGTTCTATACGGCGCCCACCGCGATCCGCTCGCTCATCAAGGCCGGCGGCGACCTGCCCAAGAAGTACGACCTGTCGTCGCTGCGCATCCTGGGCTCGGTGGGCGAGCCGATCAACCCCGAAGCGTGGATGTGGTACTACGAGACCGTGGGGCGTTCGCGCTGCCCGATCGTCGACACCTGGTGGCAGACCGAGACCGGCGGGCACATGATCAATCCGCTGCCGGGCGCGACCCCCCTCAAGCCGGGCTCGTGCACGTTCCCGTTGCCGGGGATCATCGCCGACATCGTCGACGAGACGGGTCGCTCGGTCGAGTTCGGCAAGGGCGGGATGCTCGTCATGAAGCGGCCGTGGCCATCGATGATCCGCACCATCTGGGGTGATCCGGAGCGCTTCAAGAAGGGATACTTCCCGGAGGATTTCCAGGGCAAGTATTACCTCGCCGGCGACGGCGCCTCGCGCGACCCCGAGGGATATTTCCGCATCATGGGCCGCATCGACGACGTCCTCAACGTCTCCGGCCACCGGTTGGGCACGATGGAAGTCGAGTCGGCGCTGGTCGCCAATCCGCTGGTCGCCGAAGCTGCCGTCGTCGGGCGTCCCGACGAGTTGACCGGCGAGGCCATTTGCGCCTTCGTGGTCCTGAAGCAGTCGCGGCCCGCGGGCGCCGAGGCGGAGCGGATCGCCAAGGAATTGCGCGACTGGGTGGGCAAGGAGATCGGTGCGATCGCCAAGCCCAAGGACATTCGCTTCGGCGAGAACCTGCCAAAGACGCGGTCGGGCAAGATCATGCGCCGTCTGCTGCGTTCGCTCGCCAAGGGCGAGACCATCACGCAGGACACCTCGACGCTGGAAAACCCGGCGATCCTCGAGCAACTGAAGCACGTGAGCTAGGGTGAACGACCCCCAAGCTCGCTTCGCTCGCCGCCCCCAAAGGGGGCGCAGTCAGCGGCTCGGGGCGGCCCGGCGCCGCTGACCCTCACCTCATGCTGACATGACATCCGTACCCGCTGCGCTCACCGCGCTGTCACCCCTCGATGGGCGCTACGCCGGCAAGGTCGAGGCACTGACGACGCATTTCTCCGAATACGGGCTCATCCGCCACCGCGTGCGCGTCGAACTCGCGTGGCTGGTCGCGCTGGCGGACGAGCCCGGCATCGGCGAACTGGCGCCGTTCTCCGCCGCCACGCGCAGCGCGATCGAGGCGATCGTCGCGGGTTTCGCACCGGCCGATGCGGCGCGGGTGAAGGAGATCGAGCGCGCCACCAATCACGACGTGAAAGCGGTGGAGTACTGGCTGAAGGAGCGCTTTGCGGACGTTCCCGAGGTCGCGCGGTCGTCCGAATTCATCCATTTCGCGTGCACGTCGGAGGACCTCAACAATCTCGCCTATGGCCTGGCGCTCGCGCAGGCCCGCGCCGAGATCCTGTTGCCGGCGCTGCGCGCGATCGTCGATGACCTGCGCACGCTCGCCCACGCGCACGCCGACGTCGCGATGCTCTCGCGCACGCACGGCCAGGCGGCGACCCCGACCACGCTCGGCAAGGAGATCGCCAACGTGGTCGCGCGCCTCGAGCGGCAGGTGACGTCGCTCGCGCACGTGCCGATCAAGGGCAAGCTCAACGGGGCGGTCGGCAACTACAACGCGCACGTCGCGGCGTACCCCGACGTCGACTGGGAGCGGCTCGCGGCGCGCGTGGTGGTGAATCTCGGCCTCGAGCCCAATCCGTACACGACGCAGATCGAGCCGCACGACTACATGGCCGAGTTTTTCGACGCCGTCGCGCGGGCGAACACGATCGTCATCGATCTCGACCGCGACCTGTGGGGCTACGTCTCGCTTGGGTATTTCCGCCAGAAACTGCGCGAAGGCGAGGTCGGCTCGTCGACGATGCCGCACAAGGTCAACCCGATCGACTTCGAGAACTCGGAGGGCAACCTGGGACTCGCCAATGCGCTCCTGCGCCACCTCGCCGACAAGCTGCCGATATCGCGCTTCCAGCGCGACCTCACCGATTCGACGGTTCTGCGCAACGTGGGGGTGGCGCTCGGCCACGCGCTCCTCGGCTGGGTCTCGCTGCGCCAGGGGCTCGCCAAGCTCACCGTCGACAGCGCACGGATCGCCGCCGATCTCGATGCGAACTGGGAAGTGCTCGCCGAGCCGATCCAGACGGTGATGCGCCGCTACGGTGTCGCCAATCCGTACGAGCAGTTGAAGGCGCTGACCCGCGGGAAGACCGGCATGACGCGCGAGTCGTTGCACGCCTTCATCGAGCGCCTCGCGATACCCGACGACGCGAAGGCGCGTCTCTTGGCGCTCACGCCGGCAAACTACGTCGGACGCGCCGTAGAACTCGCGCGGCGGATCTAGCAAACCTGTCGGGCGGCTACCTCGCCTTCGTCCGGCACGCCGGCGCGCGTCCGGTACGCTCCTTCCGGTCAGCCGGGGCGCCCCGCGGTCGCGCGCTCGCGCCAGAAGGTGAGCACTGCCGGAACGAGTGACAGCACGATGATGCCGAGCACGATGAACGACAGGTTGTCCTTCACCAGCGGAATGTTGCCGAAGAGGTAACCCGCGTACACCAGCGATGCGATCCACGCGACGCCGCCGACGACGTTGAAGGCGAGGAAGCGCCGATACGACATCCCGGCCACTCCGGCGAGGAACGGCGCGAAGGTGCGCACGATGGGGACGAAGCGGCCGATGACGATCGTGACGCCGCCGTACTTGTCGTAGAACGCCTGCGTGCGGCGCAGGTGCGCCTGCTTGAACCAGCGCGAGTCGGGTCGATGGTAGACCTTGGGGCCGAGGTAGTGGCCGATGCCGTAGTTCACCGAGTCGCCGAGGATCGCGGCAATCACCAGCAGCAGCACGAGCAGGTGGACGTTGAGGCTCGCGATGGCCACTACGGTGCCGGCGATGAAGAGGATCGAATCGCCAGGCAGGAACGGAAAGATCACGAGCCCGGTCTCGGCGAAGATGATCGCGAAGAGCAGCGCGTACAGCCAGGGGCCATATTGCACGGCGAGCGTGGCGAGCGTCTGGTCGAGCGAGAGGATCGCGTAGAAGAACGTGGTGATCACGGTTGCGCTCCAGCGCGGCCGGCCGCACCGGCGCGTACCCGCATGGCGTCGACGTCGGGCGGAAGGGACTCGGGCACGGGCGGCCGGCGTGGGGGCGCCGCGTCAGGGCGCCTTACGGGAGAACCTTGTCGGCGCTGCTCGTCCTGCGCTCGGGCTTGACGAGATCCTCGCGTGACACGCCCATCCACATCACGAGCGCGGCCATGACGAGCGCCGAGGAATAGATGCCGAAGCAGATGCCGATCGCCAGGGCCAGCGCGAAGTGATGGAGTGTCTCGCCGCCGAAGAAGTAGATCGACATCACCATCATGAGCGTGCTGCCGTGGGTGATGATCGTGCGCGAGATCGTGCTGGTGATGCCGTTGTTGATGACCGTGGTCACGCTTGCCTTGCGCATCTTGCGGAAATTCTCGCGGATCCGGTCGGCGATCACCACCGATTCGTTCACCGAGTAGCCGAGCACGGCGAGGACGGCGGCGAGTACCGGCAGCGAGAACTCCCACTGGAAGAGCGCGAAGAAGCCCAGGATGATCACGACGTCGTGCAGGTTCGCGGCGATGGTCGCCACCGCGAAGCGCCACTCGAAGCGCAGCGCGAGGTAGGCGACGATACCGAAGCAGACCAGCAATAGCGCGAGGGCACCGTTCTCGTAGAGTTCCTTGCCGACCTGCGGGCCGACGAACTCGACGCGCTGCTGTGTCACCGACGGGTCGTCCGCCTTGAGCGCGTTCATCACGCGCTCGGACAGTTGCGCGCTCGACACGCCTTCCTTGAGCGGCAGCCGGATGAGCGCGGTATCCGAGCGGCCGAACGCCTGCACCGAGAATTCGCCGAGTTGCAGCTTGTCGATGGCGGCACGCACGCGGTTGAAGTCGACGGCGTGCGCGTATTGCACCTCGATCACCGTTCCGCCACGGAAGTCGACGCCGAAGTTGAGGCCGCGCGTCGCGAGGAGGATCACGGCGAGCAGGAACGTGACCACGGAGATCACGTTGAACAGGAGCGCGTGCCGCATGAACGGGATATCGCGCTTGATGCGGAAGAATTCCATCGTCTTGCCTCTGTCGTGCCGGCTACCGCCGCTTTGGAGGGCGATCGGTCATCGGGAAATCGGGTCGGTGTCTCGCGAGCGTCGGTGGCGGTGCGCGGCGACGGCCTACGCCTTGGTCGGCGCCGTTGCTGCGGCGCCCGGCTTCCAGACCTGCCCGATCGAGATCCGATCGAGTTTCTTGCGACCGCCGTAGATCAGCGCCACGATGCCGCGCGAGACGAAGACGGCCGAGAAGAGCGACGTCAGGATCCCGAGGCAGTGGACGACGGCGAAGCCGCGGACCGGACCGGTGCCGAAGATGAGCAGCGCGAGGCCGGCGATCAGCGTCGTCACGTTCGAGTCGAGAATCGTGCGCCACGCGTGCTCGTAGCCCGACTGCAGGGCGGCATGCGGCGTCGCCCCCCAGCGCAATTCCTCGCGGATGCGCTCGTTGATCAGCACGTTGGCGTCGATCGCCATGCCCAGCGTGAGCGCGATGGCGGCGATGCCGGGCAGCGTCAGCGTCGCCTGCAGCATCGACAGCAGCGCGACCAGCAGCATGAGGTTGACGCCCAGCGCGATGGTCGAGATGACGCCCATGAGCAGGTAGTACGCGCACATGAAGATCGCCAGCACGATGAAGCCGTACATGACGGAGTCGAAGCCCTTGGTGATGTTCTCGGCGCCGAGCGACGGGCCGACGGTGCGCTCCTCGACGATCTCCATCGGCGCCGCCAGCGCGCCGGCGCGCATCAGGAGCGCGACGTCGTTGGCCTCGCGAGTGGTCATGCGGCCGCTGATCTGCACGCGTCCGCCGCCGATCTCCTCGCGGATCACGGGTGCGGTGATGACCTCGGCCTTGCCCTTCTCGACGAGGACGATCGCCATGCGCTTGCCGACGTTCTCGCGCGTGACTTCCTTGAAGATGTTGGCACCCGCGCCGTCGAGGTTGATGTGGACGGCCGGCTCGTTGGTGCGCTGGTCGAAACCCGGTTGCGCATCGTTGATGCGGTCACCGGTGAGGACGACCTGCCGGCGCACCACGAGCGGCTGCCCGCCGCGTTCGGTGAAGAGGTCGCTGCCGATCGGCACGTGGCCCGCGAGTGCCGCTTCGAGCACGCCCGGGTCGTCGTTGACCATGCGGATCTCGAGGGTGGCGGTGCGGCCGAGGATGTCCTTGGCGCGCGCCGTGTCCTGCACGCCGGGCAGTTGCACGACGACGCGCTCGGCACCCTGCTGCTGGATGATCGGCTCGGCGACGCCCAACTCGTTCACCCGGTTGCGCAGGATCTGGATGTTCTGTGCGACGGCGCCGTCCTGGATGCGCTTTTGCGCCTCGGGCTTCAGGCTCGCGATGAGGCGCAGGTCGCCGGCGTTCTCCGCTTCGCGGAAGGTGAGGTCCGGGAAATTCTGCGTGATGATCGCGCGGGCCTTGTTGCGCTCGGCGTCGTCGCGGAAGCGCATCACGACGTTGCTGCCCTCGCGGGCGATGCCGCCGTACTGGATCTTCTCCTTGCGCAGCAGCGAGCGCAGATCGGCGGTATAGCGGTCGGCAGCCTTGTCGAGCGCCGCCTTCATGTCGACCTGCAGGAGGAAGTGCACGCCGCCGCGCAGGTCGAGGCCGAGGTACATCGGCAGCGCGCCGATCGCCGAGAGCCACTGCGGCGACGACGAGAGGAGGTTCAGCGCGACGATGTAATTCTCGCCGAGCTTCGTCTGGAGGAGGTCGCGCGCCTTCAGTTGCGTGTCGGGATCCGCGAAGCGGACCTTGATGCCAGTGGCATCGAGCGCGGCCCCGCGGGCCGCGATGTTGGCGGCCTTGAGCGCTTCCTCGATGGTGCCGAGGGTCGCCGTGTCGACCTTGGCCTTGGTCGACGACACCTGCACCGCCGGGACGTCGGGAAAGAAATTGGGCAGCGTGTACAGCGCGCCGACGAGGAGCGCGACAACGATGACGACGTACTTCCAGACGGGATAGCGATTCATGGCGGCTTTCGCCTTCGGGGACGCGGCGCGCGGGAGCCGGCGGCTTCCGTGCAGGAGGAGAGGGTGCGCTACAGCGCTTTGATCGTGCCCTTGGGCAGGAGTTGCGCGACGGCGCCGCGCTGGACGGTGATCTCGACGTTCGGTGCGACCTCGACCGTCGCGTACTGCGCATCGAGCTTGGCGATCTTGCCGACGACGCCACCGGCAGTCACCACCTCGTCACCCTTCTGCAGGGCGGCGAGCATCGCCTTGGTCTCCTTGGCGCGCTTCTGCTGCGGGCGGATGAGCAGGAAGTAGAAGACGATGAAGATCGCGATGATGGGCAGGAACGACATGAGGTCGGCGCCGGCCGGGGCGGCGGCCTGCGCGTAGGCGGGGCTGATCACGGAAACATTCCTCCAAAGGGTCGTGGGTGCAGCGGGGAAGCAGGGCGTTCGCCGGGGCACGAACCGCCGCCGTACCGGGTGCGCCGGTCGTGGCGGCCGCCGCGGGATCGCCGAGCGAGCGGCGCGCAGCGCCAGCGATCGCGGCGAATCCTCTTTGCGAACAACTGGTTATTCTAGCATGCGACCCCGCTCCCGGTGGAAGCGCTGGACGTAGGCGGGCAGCGCTTCGGCGGCGATCGCTGCGCGCAGTTCCGCCATGAGCGTCTGGTAGTAGAAGAGGTTGTGGACGGTGGCGAGCCGCGCGCCGAGGATCTCGTTCACGCGCTGCAGGTGATGGAGGTAGGCGCGCGAGAAGCGGCGACAGGTGGGACAGGCGCAGGTGTCGTCGAGCGGTGCGGTATCGGTTCGATGGCGCGCGTTGCGGATCTTGAGGTCGCCGAAGCGGGTGAAGAGCCACCCGTTGCGCGCATTGCGGGTGGGCATCACGCAATCGAACATGTCCACCCCGGCGACCACGCCGGCGACGAGGTCCTCCGGCGTGCCCACGCCCATGAGGTAACGCGGCCGGTCGACCGGCATCCGCGGTGCGGTATGGGCGAGGACCCGCAGCATTTCCTCCTTGGGTTCACCCACCGAGAGGCCGCCGATCGCGTAACCGGGAAAGCCGAGGTCGACGAGTCCGGCCAGCGACGCGTCGCGCAGGTCCTCGTGCATCCCGCCCTGGACGATGCCGAAGAGCGCATTGGCGTTGTCAAGCCGCGCGTGCTCGGCGTGCGAGCGCCGCGCCCAGCGCAGTGACAACTCCATCGACGCCGCGGCGTCATCGCGGTTTGCGGGGTAGGGCGTGCACTCGTCGAACACCATCACCACGTCCGAGTCGAGGACGTGCTGGACCTGCATCGAGATCTCGGGCGTGAGGAAGAGCTTGTCGCCGTTGATCGGCGAGGCGAAGGTCACCCCTTCCTCGCTGATCTGGCGCAACGGGCCGAGACTGAAGACCTGGAACCCCCCCGAGTCGGTGAGGATCGGCCGCTCCCACCCCATGAAGCGATGCAGGCCGCCGTGCGCCGCGATGACCTCGAGACCGGGGCGCAGCCAGAGGTGGAACGTGTTGCCGAGGACGATCTGGGCGCCGATCTGCACGAGTTCGTCCGGGGCCATCGCCTTGACCGTGCCGTAGGTGCCGACCGGCATGAAGGCGGGCGTATCGACCGTGCCGTGAGCGAGCGCGAGACGGCCGCGGCGTGCCGCTCCCGAGGTGGCGAGGATCTCGAAGGCCATGGAGGGCGGCGCCCGCAGGGAGCGTCGGGCGCGGGTGATGCTACCGCGCGATCAGCGGTTGCGGCCCGCGACGCGGTGCGCTTCGCGGCGACGCAGCGTCCAGGCGCCGGCGCCGCCGACCAGCAGGAACGTCAGGACGAGCGCCCATTCGGATAGCGTCGGCACGTTCGCCGGATTGCCGCCCGGGGCAAGACCCAGCGGAGGACTGCAGCCGGTCGCTGCGAAGTCGAACGCGTTCTGCCACACGCGGGTGAAGTCGCCGCCGAAATCGGCGCCGCCGACGCTCAGCAGCGGGTAATTGGGGGCGATCGCGACGTGGATGACGCAGGCCGGTCCGGTGACCCGGAAGGCGATCGCCGGATCGGGCTTGCCAAGCGCATTGGGGACGTTCCAGGTGGCGACGACGATCGTTCCGTCCTTGGCATTGTTGCCGCCCGCGAACTTCGCGCTGCTCAACGCCGTGACGCCGGCGGTGAGCGGATGGCCCCTGATGCTCGCCGGATCGATTGCCCGCGGTGCATAGGGGGTTCCCACGCCGTCGGTGGTGTTGGGATCGAGCTTTTCGAGGTCGCCCCAGCCGTGCGGTGAGTTGGTGGGTGCGCCGTCGGAGCGATCCTGTTCATAGAAGGTGCCGAGCACGACGGGGCGGCCCGTCTTGGCAAATGCCGCCGCGACGTTACCCACCGCCGGCGCATTCGGGAACGTACTGTCCTCGAAGACGAGCAGCACGTCGAAGGAAGCGAGCAGCGAGGGAAGCGAGGGTGGCACCGCCGCCGTATCGACGCCGGTGAAGCTGTGCATCCGCATCCGGTTGCCGAAATCGGCGGCGGTCTGCGTCGCGTACTTGTTCGCGAGGACGCCGACCCGAGCCGCATGTGCCGCCGGAGTCAGGAAGGCGAGAGCGAGGATCAGGGCGAGCGTGCCGCCCAAGGCCCCGCGCAACAGGGAAGGCTTCATGGAAAGCGCGAAATCCGATCACGCTGCAGTCAATGCCGGATTTCGCGATGAATTCAGTTGCGCGCAGATTAGCGCGTTCGGGTCGCGGTGCCAATGGAAATCAGCGGCAAAAGACCCGCGGAGGCGAAGATTGTTGCTGCCAGGCAAGGGTCGATCGCGGTTTGTCGTGTCGCGGCGACGTTTTTGCAACGAAGTGTCGGGTTGCGACGTCAGCCCGCGGCGTCGTTGCGGGTCGGCGCCCGGTCGAGCAGCATGGCGTCGCCGTAGCTGAAGAAGCGGTAGCGCGCCGTCACCGCGTGCGCGTACGCGGTCCGGATGCATGCCGACCCCGCGAAGGCGCTCACCAGCATGAGCAGCGTCGAGCGCGGTAGGTGGAAGTTGGTGAGGAGCCGATCGACGACGCGAAAGCGAAATCCCGGCGTGATGAAGAGCGAGGTCGTTCCCCGGCCGATCTGAAGATCCGCGGACGCCTGCGCCGCGGCCTCGAGCGCACGCAGCGTCGTGGTGCCCACCGCGACCACCCGCGCGCCGCGGGCCCGCGCGGTGGTGATTGCGTCCACCGTTGCCGCCGGCAGTTCGTAGCGTTCCTCGTGCATGCGGTGGCGTGATACGTCGTCCTCGCGCACCGGCAGGAAGGTGCCGGCGCCCACGTGCAGGGTAAGAAATGCGTGCTGCACGCCGCGCTGCGTGAGTGCGGCAAACGTCGCCTCGTCGAAGTGCAGCCCCGCGGTCGGCGCCGCGACCGCGCCGGGCGCGCGGGCGTAGATCGTCTGGTAACGCTCGTCGTCGCTCGCGTTCGCTTCCCGCTGCACGTACGGCGGCAGCGGCAGTTCGCCGTGCTGCGCCAGCCACGCGTGCAGTGGCGCCGCGATGTCGAAGGCAAGGTGGAAGAAGCGATCGTCGCGTCCGAGCACGCGGGCGCTGGCGCCGTCGGGAAGATCGAGCAGCGCCCCCTCGCGTGGGGGGTGGCTCGCGCGCAACTGCACCCATGCCTCGCGTTCGGCGACGATGCGCTCGACGAGGAGTTCGACGCGCCCCCCGCTTGGCTTGCGGGCATGCACGCGCGCCGCGAGCACGCGGGTGTCGTTGAGGACGACGAGATCGCCGGGCGCGAGAAGTCCGGGCAGATCGGCGAAGCGCCGATCGATGAGACGCGTGCCATCCACGTGCAGCAACCGCGACGCCGAACGCGTGGCCGCCGGCACCTGCGCGATCAGGTCGGGCGGAAGCTCATAGTCGAAGTCGGAGAGGCGCAGGGGCATCGGGATCCGGCCACCAGGGTGGTCGATGCCGCAGTGGACGATGGCGGCGCAGTACGGCGCGTGCCGAGCTTCGCACCGCGTCGCCAGCACTTGCCTGCGATCATGCTGGTGCGGGAGGGGGAGCCACATTGTGGGGCGTCAGGTCGTTTTCTCGTCCGACATACCCCCAAATCTACCCCCACATTGAGCCCGCTACCCGCCCGCCGCCGGCCCCGTCAGTGTCCCATAGATTGCCCGGCCGGGCAGCGGGGCGGGGACCGGGCGGAGGATCGCGCCATCCGATCCCATAGCCCGCAGCTATGAACTGTGCGGCATTCATGAATTCCGGTTATTTGAAGTGGCCGTGCAAAAAAAAGGAAAGGCGCGCGGTCCACAGTCTGAAGCCCCAAAGATTTGATACCCCCCGGGGTCTCCCCGCGTCCCTGCGATCCTGCGCCAGTCTCGCACCCGTTTCGCTCAATCGTAGGGGACGTCGGTCGGATCGTGGCCAAGCCAGCGAATCGTGAGCGTGCCGGGGTCGTCGCCGGGCGTATCGGGCAGCCCGAGCGCCGCGCGTCCTGTTGCGTGGAAGGTCGCCAGGGCACGCGCGAGGGTTGCAAGCTCCCCCGGGCCGGGCTTGTCGCCCAGCGCGGCCGCGACGTGCTCTAGCCCGCGCGCAGCGGTCTCGAATGCGGACCTATCGAACGTCCCGGCGTCCTGCGCGACGGCCGCGACGTGCGCGGTGTTGCGCTGCGCATCTACCTGCGATGCCAGTTCCCGCCGTTGCGTGGTCCACCCTTCGGCCGCAGCGCGTCGGCGCAAGAGTCGCGGCGATATGCCGTGTTGCTGCGCTACCGCGTCCAGCGTGCGCCGGGGCGCGGCCTCGACGTAATCGCGTTTGATGATTGTCCAGTCGTGCTTCATGTTGTTAGGCCTCGCTCACTTGATGGGCTCCACCCGCGCGCCGGGGTAGTGCGCCGCAAGCTCGCGGGCCTCGGACGCGGGCACCACGAACAACTCGAACGCCTCGCCGTTCGCCCTGATGACTCGCCAGTGTCGCCAGCGTGGGGCTTCCTCATTTGCGGGTGTTGCTACTGCTACTGTTGCTATTCTTGCTATTCCTCGCCCCTCGCCGCCGTCAGCAGTAGCAGGAATAGCAGGAATAGCAGTAGCAAACCCTCCTGCGCGGGTCTTTCCGTGGATCAGGTCGCGCAGCGCCATGGGCTCACTCCACCAGCGCCGGATTGACGCGGATCAGCAGGCGCCGGGCTGGTTTGTCTACCCGTAGGCGGTCAAGGTCCGCAAGCTCGCGTAGGGCAGCGTTCAGGCGGTCCCCGTCGCGCAGCGGGCCATGCTGGCGAACGTGATTCTTCGCCGCCGTGGTCGTGCCCCGCTCCCGACAGTGAGCGAGTAGCCATCCATCAAGTCGCACGGCATCGGCCAGTTCGCGGGGCAGGGCAAGTTCACCAAAGAAGCGCCGCGATTCGGTCAGGTGCCATGCAACGATCCGGCTCGCCCGCTCGATCGCGTCCACACTGACCGGCCCGCCGGCTCCCTCGAAAGTGTGGAAGATCGCCGCCAAGCGGGCGACGTTATCCGCCGCCTTGCTGGCAACGTCGCGCACGTCGGCCAGTTCCCCGCTCGCGCACAGTTCGGCCTCTACGTCATCATGGAACGCGACCCATGCCGCCTTTGCGTCCGGCGCCAGTGTCAGCAGTTGCGGGGCCAGCGATCCCTTCTCGGTCAGCGGGGCGGGCGTATCGAGGATCGCCGACAGTCGCCGATTGAATGCTGCCAATCGCGGCCAGTGCTCCGGGGCCTCGGAGAATCGCCGGTGACCCTGCGTGCTCTCGGGCCACGCGACGAGGAAGCGGGCGAGGAAGCCCGATCCCCGCGCCAGTGCGCCGGCCCGATCGAGGAACGCGCGTAGCGTCGGCTCCTGCACTTGCAGGCCAGCGGTCAGCCGCGCACTGGACACGGACCACGATTCCGACGTGCGCCGGTCACTGCGCAGCGTCCCGCCGTCCCAGGCGACATTGAGCAGGGACAGATTGCGCATGACGCTATCGGCGCCCATGCCGTGCGATCCAAAGACAGTGCCGGCTTCACTCGACAGCAGCGCCGCGCTTGGCCATGACTTCGCCAGATTCCACCCGAGCGATTCGGGCGTCACGTCGGAGTAGATCAGGCGCGGGATACGCGGGGCCTCGGGCTTCTCGCGGTGCAGCCGGTCGAGTTCCGATTCTTGTTTCAGCGTGGGCTTGCCGGTCTTGGTCGCGTCACGGATCGCGGCCGACATTCCCGCGCATTGCGCTTCCCATGCGGCGTGCTTCGCGCGGTAGCGCCGCATTTCGGGCTCGCCGATCTCGGCTTGCTTCGTGTCGTGGTCGCGCAGTACCGACGTAAAGAAACTGTCTACCGTGGTCTTGCGCTCGCCACTGTCGGCGATGGTCAGCAGAAAGAGCCCGACCGGGCCATGCAGACGTGCGGCCCGCTCCACGTCCACCAGCGATTGACAGGCGACCGACACGGCCGACAGGGCGCAGGAAGCGACGAGGGGAATGGGCGCCTGTACGAACGATTGCACTTCCTCCACGGCGCCCCGGATCGTGTCCGGCAGTGCGTCCAGCGGGTAGGGCTCCGCCGGTAGTTTCGCGGTCAACGTTTGCGGCTCTGGCCACGCCCCGGAATCGTCGCCAGTGCCACCAGAAGGGGCGCCGTCGTCGTCACCTACACCCCCGGCTCCTGCGTCGCCTGTAGAGCCTCCTGTGGCCTTGCCGGGGGGCATCCCGAGCAACCCCGCCGCCGCTTTGACAGCCGATGTCATGTTGTCCCCGTGATCGAGGATGCGGAACACGTCGAAAGCATCGTGCGCATGACCATCGTTCAACGGGTCGGCCCCATGCGACGAGTAGACGCGCGGGGGCGACGAGTCCGGTAGCAGTCTCACGCCCGGCTCGCCCGTCGTGCTCGAAGGATGCAGCCAGCGCCGCCGGCCCTTTGCGATGTAGCCGTGCTTGGCAAGGATTGCCCCGATGTCGTGCGCCGCGTTAAAGGCGTCGATCACGCTCGCGCTTCGCTCGCCGTGACGACGTGACCGCGCCGCTTGGTGCGCGGCCTCGATCTTCCGCGCATCGTTCAGCAGCTCGTCAACGTCGAGAGGATCGCCTTCTACAGCACTGCATTGAAAGAGTTCCACCCGCTCGGCCGGGCAGCGGGGCAAGTAGTACAGGCGCGCCGGCTCCATGCACGACGTATCGACGCAATCGCTTACGCCAATCAGCGATGCGACGTGCAGCGCCAACGGGCGCAGTTCTTTGAGTTGCAGCGGGCGAGATGGATCGAACACCACGCGGGTGCGCGTGTGCTCCGGCCCGTGCGAGTAGGACGTGTGGACGACGGCCCGCCATCCGAACAATTCAAGCTCGGCGAGCATGTCATCCACCCCCGGCGGCTCGGGGCCGGTGACGTTCTTGATGATGTCGCCCACGTCGTCGGTGATCGGCTCGCCGTCGTCACCCTTGACGGGTTCGGCCTTCGCTTCCACGTCCAGCACGACGTAGGAAATGCTGCGCACCCGCGCAGCGGTGCGCGGCCCCTTGTCGATCTCGACCGGCAGCCATCCGGGGCCATCCTTCGGCCCGACGGTCGCCTTGCCGAGCATCGCCACCAGTGCGGGCCATGCGATGCTCGTCGCCTTCGTGATCTCCCCATTCTTTGCGGGGACGAAGGCGATAGGGCGCACGTCCAGCGCAGCGGCCGGCGCCGGGCGATGTAGTGCCATCGGAATAGCGGTCATAGCGTCCCCTCTTCCAGCAGTTCGGCGACGCGCGCCAGTTGTTCACGCTCGGATGTTTCGGCCACCTTGGCGACGCGCAGCGCGGCCGCAGGTAGCAGCGCCTCAACACGGTCGCGCACCAATGCGCGTAGGACATGCGCCGGCATCGCCTCGGCTTCAACAGTCGCGGCAACGTGCAGCGATCGCCTATCGCCCGCCTTGCGTGGCTTCTCGGGTAGGTCGTGCGCTTTGATTTGGTCCGCGTTGACGGCGACGCGCTCGAATTGCAGTTCGATACGGTCGTCAAGGTGGCGCCGCAGTTCGCGCTCCAGCGCCACGTCGATCAGCACTCCGGCGGGATCGTGGTCGCCGACATACAGCACGGTCAGCGGTCGGTCGTCGTCGCTCGCGTTGTGCTCCTGCGCTGCATCGTGCGCAAAGGTCACAGACGAAAATCCGCCGCAGGGGTACAAGCTCACGGCAAGCTCGTTGCAGTCGGCTTGCAGGACGGAAGCGATGGAACGTGATTCCGTCCACACTTCGCAGCGCCGGGCAGCGTCGCGCCACAGGTCCGCGCGATACAGTCCGTTGATGCGTCGCAGGAAGTCGCCGGCATCGGCGAACGTGGTGACGAAGTAGCCCCGCCGGGACATGTCCGCAATCCACGAGTACGGGACGGCGCCCGAGCGCCGCAAGGTCACGCATCGCGATTGAACGTGCCGATAGCCCCGGTCGCTCTTCTCGACGGGGGCCGGTAGGCGCGGGTCCGTCATCAGGTAGAAGACGTGCCGGACAGACTGCGGGTGATCGCTCGCCAGCGCGTTGACGATCTGCCTATCCAGCGTGTCCAGTTGCGCCCGGGTCCGGCGCGCGCGTTTTATGGTGCTAGCACGGTAGGGGGTCATGCCGTCCCCCCGCAGCGTGCGAGCGCTACGGCGTCGCCGACGCGGGCGATGCGATCACGCACCAGCAGCGCGGCGAAGGTCCCGATGATCGCGTCGCGGTCGGTGCGTTCTTCGATCTCGGCGAAGTCGCGGACGGCAGCGGCGTTAAGACTCACTGGCACGCGCCGACGCACCCCGGGCCTAACCTGCTCGACGATGCTATGCGTCGGCGATGGTTGACCGTTCGCTCCCTCGCCATGCTCGCCTAGCACGACAGGGCGAACGCGATAGCGCCGGCCGGGGTGCGCGGCAAACCAATCGCGGTCGCCGAACAGGGCATCTTGAAGCTCGGGCGTGCAGCGGTCGGGGCCGACCGTGACGATGGGGCGGTGGGGGTCGCGCACCAGTTGATCCGCGCCCGTCGGTGCGGTAGCCTTGCCTTGCAGTGCTTTGCCTTGTAGTCCCCGCGCCTCGGCTTCCTCCAAAGCCGGGGCGCAGTCTTTTCCTCGCCTTCTCATTGCGCGGCCCCCCGAGCGGCAAGCCATGCGGCAACGTCGCCGCTGCGCCACCCCACGGCCCGCTTGCCGAGTCGGACCGGGCTCGGGAATCGGCCCTCGGCCATCATGCTGTAGATGGCGCTTCGGGACAGCCCGATCAGCGCTTCCACTTGCCGCCTGCGCAGGATCGCCGCGCGGTCTAGTGCTTCTTTCGTCTGCGTGCTCATATCGCCCTTTCGTGTTGTCCCGGAACATCCTGGGCCTCACAAAGAATAGGCGATACGTTATCGGCCAACCATACCGCAACCGTTGCACTTTTCGCGCGTAGCAGCGTGGCGGGGGCGTAGCAGGCGCGCCCGATTGGCTACAACGCGCAGTTGATCCGCGCGCAATCAGCGGCAAGGCAGGGCGCAGCAAGCGGGGTGTTCGCGCAACGTCCCGGACGTTCTCTATCGAGCCTAGGCGTTCAGCGGCCGCAAGCCCCGCCCGCCGCGATCAGTAGCAGGAGTAGCAGGAGTAGCAGTAGCAAGTGCCTGGTGCGAAGATCGCAGGCACCCCTTTTGGCGGTTTTGTCAGTACGGGGTACGGCACATTCCAAAATATTCAGGTGCCCCGCCCGCAGGCGAGCGCCAAACAAAAAGCCCGCCGAAGCGGGCTATGAGGGGCCGGGCAGGTTTACGCGGTGCGCTTGATCGGCACCACGTCGGCGCCCTTGGTGTAGGCATCCACCATGCCGGCCCACTGGTGCATCATCGCGCGCCGCTCGGCCAGGTAGGCGGCCCTGTTGTATGCCCGGCGCACGGCGTCGGCGTCCTGGTGCGCCAGTTGCGCTTCGATCACGTCGGGCCGATAGCCCGCCTCGTTCAGCGCCGTTGATGCCACGGCCCGGAAGCCATGCCCGGTCATCCGGCTTTTGTAGCCCAGGCGGTACAGCGCAAAGAGCAACGTGTTGTTGCTGATGGGCTTGTCGGGATTGCGGCCCGGCAGGATGTAGCGCGAGTCCCCGCCGATGGCGCGCAGTTCGGCGAGGATTGCCACAGCTTGCGGTGCCAACGGGACGACGTGCGCTTGCCTCATCTTCATGCGCTCGGCCGGTATCTCCCACGTCGGGGCCTCGCCGTCGAGGTCGCGGAATTCGTCCCACGTCGCGTTGATGAGTTCGCCCGTGCGCACGAAGGTCAGACAGAGCAGGCGCAGGGCGAGCCCCGTTTGCCGGTCGCCGATCTCGTGGTAGCGGTCAATCGCCCGCAGGAGGTCCGGCAGTTCATCCGGTCGGATCGCCGCTTGATTGCGGGCCTTGGCGGGGGGCAGCGCGCCGCGCAAGTCGCCCGTGGGGTCACGCTCGCAGCGCCCGGACGCCACCCCGTAGCGGAATACTTGCCCCGCCAATGCGAGTACCCGATGAGCGAGGTAATGCGCGCCGCGATGCTCTACCTTGCGCACGCACGCGAGCAGCACGGGGGGCGTAATCGTGTTGATGGGCAGCGCGCCCAAGTCGGGGAACAGGTCCACTTCCAAGCGTCGCCGCACGGCGTCGGCGTGCTCTTTGGTCCACCGATGTTGTTTGCCGAGCCACTCGCGGGCCACGGCAGCGAATACGCCAGCGTGCGCCATCGCCGCCTCGCGCTTGTCGGCCTTGCGTTGCGCGCCGGGGTCGGTCCCGCCGGCCAGCAGCTTGCGCGCGTCAGCGCAGCGCACGCGAGCATCGGCCAAGGAAACGTCGGGGTAGGCGCCGAGCGCCAGCAGCTTTTCCTTGCCCTCGAAACGGTACTTCAAGCGCCACAAGCGCCCACCGCTCGGGGCCACTTGGAGATAGAGCCCGTGGGCGTCATACATGCGCCGGGCCTTGTCGCCGGGCTTCGCGTTGCGAACAGCGGTAGGGGACAGGGCCATGGGGTACTTTCTCGCGGGGGCGGGGTAATGGCCCCAAACCATACCCCTGAATACCCCGGGAAGCAACGAGCCTGTACAGGAACAGCTAGGCCCGCCTTTGTGCTATTTCCCCTATGAGGAAGGCTAGGCGTCAGGTACTTGTGGGAAGTTACAGGAAGCTAAGATGGTGCCGGGAGGGGGAATCGAACCCCCACGGTGTTGCCACCGGCGGATTTTGAGTCCGCTACGTCTACCAGTTCCGTCATCCCGGCGCGGATTGCGCGCGCCGCCGGTGCGTGCAGCGCAGGCGGCGACCATTCATTATCGCAAAACCCGTGGCGCGCCGCGCGGGCGGCGTGTGCCGGCCGCGGCGCGCAGGCCGCGATCACCGATGGCGGGCCGCCGGCATCCAGTGCGCCGTGGTCCGCGCATAGGTCACGAACGCATACGGCAAGCCATCATCGGCAACGTGCGCGCTGCGGGCGATCTCGACGTAGGCGCTGCGATCCCACGCTGGGAAGGAGGTGTCGCCGGCGAAATCGCGGTCGATCTCGGTGAGGTAGAGGAGATCGGCCAACGGTAGCGCCGCGGTGTACAACTGTGCACCGCCGATGCAGAAATGCGGCAGCGGTCGATCGGCCACGCGCAGCGCGTCGACGAGCGAGGGCACGACGATCGCTCCGGGGGCGGTGAGTTGACGGTCGCTGCTGACGACGATGTTCTGGCGGTTCGGTAACGGACCGCGCAGCGACTGCCAGGTCCGGCGGCCCATGACGACCGCGTGGCCGGTGGTGAGTGCGCGGAAATGTGCGAGATCCGCGGGCAGACGCCACGGCAGCGCGTTCCCGACGCCGATCACGCCGTTGCGGGCGACGGCAGCGACGATCGCGAGTGCCGCGTGCGGCGCCGCGCCGGCGGGCGGGGGCGATGCCATAATGCGCGCCATTATAAGAGGGCGCTTGCCGTGTACTACCCGCGGTCGTTTCTCAAATTCATCCTGCTTGGGTTCCTGCTCGTGAGCTTGCCGCTCGTGTACGCGCTCGCCGAGCTGTTGCTGTCGCTCGATCGGCTCGCGACGCAAAGCCGCGCCGAGGTTCTGCAGGCGACGCAGGCGGCGCGCTCGTCGCGGCTCCTGTTCGAACAAGCGACTACGCTCGAGCGGATCGCCCGTCAGGAGATCATTCTCGAGGATCCCGCGCTCATCGAGGATTATGGCCGGGTGCGCCAGGAATTCGCGCAGACCACCGAGCAACTGGCCCAGCTGCCGCTCGAGAAGGCGCCGCGCGAGAACCTCGCCCGCATGCACGAGCGCGAGGCTGCACTGTTCGCGCTCTTGCGCGAGTCGCCGCGCACGCCGGCGCTGGTGCAGAACGTGGCCGGTGGCTACGCGGCGCTGGTCGAAGAGGCGCAGGGCATGCTGAGTGCGAGCACGCAACTCACCCAGCGCGCGATCGAGCGTCTGCAGGAGACGGCCACGCAGGGGCGCGAGACGTGGTTGTGGCTGGCGCTCGCGTCGGTGGCGATCGCGTTGGCGCTCGCGCTGACCTTCGCGCTGCTGATCGCGCGGCCGATCCGCCAGCTCGACCAGGCGGTACGCCAGCTTGGCACCGCGGACTTCAAGCACGCGATCGAGGTGGGCGGGCCGCAGGATCTGCGCTACCTCGGCCAGCGCCTCGAATGGCTGCGGGCACGCCTGCACGAGCTCGAACAGCAGCAGACGCGCTTCCTCCGGCATGTCTCGCACGAGCTCAAGACACCGCTCACCGCCGTTCGCGAAGGCGCCGAGTTGCTGCGCGACAATGTCGGCGGGCGGCTCGCCCCCGAGCAGCAGGAGATCGTGCGCATCGTCCGCGAGAACACGCTGTCGTTGCAAAAGCTCATCGAGGATCTCCTCACGTATCACCAGTCGCGTGCCCTCGAATCGGCGGCGATTGCCCCGGTGGCGCTGGCCGACGTCGTGCGGCGGGTGCTGCGCGAGCAGAAGCTCGCCGCCTCGGCGCGGCTCGTCGACATCGAGACGGCGCTGGCGCCCATCGTCGTCACCGGCGACGTCGAGCGAGTCCGCACCATCGTCGACAACCTGCTGTCGAATGCGATCAAGTATTCGCCGCGCTCGGGCGTCATCGAGATCGCGCTGGCGGCGCAGGACGGATTTGCGGTGCTCGACGTTGCCGACCATGGACCCGGCATTGCGGCGGCCGAGCGTGAGCGCGTGTTCGACTCCTTCTACTCCGGCAAGCCGCCTCCTGACGGCAAGGTCAAGGGCTCGGGCCTGGGGCTCGCCATTGCCCGCGAGTACGCGCTCGCGCAGTCGGGTCGTCTCGAGGTGCTCGATCGCGCCGACGGTGGCCGCGGCGTTCGCTTCCGGCTCTGGCTGCCGCTTTCGCTTGGTGCTGTCCGTGTCGGCGCCGGGGCGAGCGCGGCACGCGAGGCCGCAACGGTGGGAGGTCGCGAGTGACGTGCCGCGGTGTGCGCGTGCTGCTCGCGCTGGCGGCGTGCCTGTGGCTCGCGAGCTGCGCCATGCCGGGCAACGTGGTGATCATCACCCCCGAGGAAGAGCAGGCTCCTGAGGAAGTGCACGTTCCGTCGCCGCTCGTCGACTATCCGCCGGTCGAGCCGGTCGAACCTCCACTCCCGGAACCGCAGTCCACCACGCCGGCAGCGACTGCCGCAGCGCCGGCACCGGCGATGCCTCCTGCGATGGCCGCGCCGGGACCGGCCACCAGTCCGAGCGTTGGGCCGGGTGCCGGACCGGGTGCTGCGGCGGCGCCTGCCGTGCCAGACACCGATCGGCCCGCGCCGTCGACGTTTTCCTCCGCTCCAGCCAGCGTAACCGCTCCACCCGCGCCGATTCCTGAACCCCCGCCGGCGACGACCCGCGCGCCGGTGCCGACGCCGCAGGACCTCGAACTGCTGGCGCTGCTCGCCGACCTGCAACGCTACGGGAATCTGGGCGGCGACGACGTGCGCCGCGAGATCAACACGGCGACCAACGCGCTCGCGCGACACCGAAACGACGCGAATCGGGTGCGCCTTGCCATCCTCTACACGCTGACGCGAGGCAATCCGCAGGATGATCAGCGCGCCGTGCTGCTGCTGGAGAATGTCGTCAAGGGCGATGGCACCAATGCCGGCATCAAGGAACTCGCGGTGGTGCTGCACGTGCAGATCACGAGCCGTCAGCGGGCGGTGCGCGACGAGCAGCAGAAGGCGGACGTCGCTCTGCAGAAGCTCGAAGCATTGCGGCAGATGGAACGCAGCCTCATCCGTGACCGCGTTCGCAGCGGTGGCGGCGGCGGTGGGGGTAGCGGCGGCGGCAGCGGCGGTGGCGGCGGTGGTGGAGGCGGGTAGGCATCGAGCGCATCGATTTTTTCCCGTGCGAGCACACCCGGTGGCGGGGCCGCCTGGGGCTACATGGAGGAACGGCACGCATGTCCAGCGATATCCTTCTGGTCGACGACGACCCCGATCTGCTGCGTCTCATCACCCTGCGGCTCACCTCGGCCGGGTACCGCGTGCGCACCGCGGAGAGTGCGGAGACGGCGTTGGCGGCAATTGCGGTACGCCGCCCGGCGGTGGTGGTCACCGACTTGCGCATGCCGGGAATCGATGGCCTGCAACTCTTCGACGCCATCAATCGCCAGCACGCCGGCCTGCCGGTGCTGATCCTCACCGCCCACGGCACGATCCCGGACGCCGTGGCGGCGACCCAGCGCGGCGTATTCGGCTTTCTCACCAAGCCGTTCGATAGCCAGGAGCTGCTGCAGAAGGTCGCGTCTGCCCTGAAGCTCGCCGGCGACGACGCCGGTCGTGGCGACGGTGCGCCGGGCGAGTGGCGCGAAGGCATCATCACGCGCAGCGCGGTGATGGAGGATCTGCTGCGCCAGGCCAAACTCGTCGCGGAGTCGGACGCGAGCGTGCTCATCTACGGCGAATCGGGCACCGGCAAGGAGATCCTCGCGCGGGCGATCCACCGTGCAAGCCCGCGCCGCGACCAGCCGTTCGTCGCGGTGAACTGCGGTGCGATTCCCGCCGAGTTGCTCGAGTCCGAGCTCTTCGGGCACGCGCGCGGCGCCTTCACCGGCGCCGTGCAGGCGCACAAGGGGCTCTTCCAGGCCGCTGACGGCGGAACGCTCCTCCTCGACGAGATCGGCGACATGCCGCTGCCGTTGCAGGTGAAGCTCCTGCGCGTCCTGCAGGAGGGCGAAGTGCGTCCGGTCGGCGCCACGCAGGCCATTCCCATCGACGTGCGCGTCATCTCGGCAACGCATCGTGACCTCGATGCGCAGAAGGCGTCCGGGCAGTTCCGCGAGGACCTCTACTACCGCCTGAACGTGGTGTCGCTCAAGCTCCCGTCGCTCGCCGAACGGCGCGAGGACATTCCGGTGCTCGCCGCGCACTTCCTGCGCAAGCTCGCCGAACGCTATCGCAAGCCGACCGCCACACTCGCGCCCGACGCCATGGGGCTGCTCGTCGCCGCGCCCTGGCCCGGCAACGTGCGCCAGCTTCTGAACCTCCTCGAACAGGCGCTTGCGCTCACCACCACATCGGTGATCCCGGCGGCGCTCGTGCAAAGCGCGCTCAAGGAGGACGCGGCGGCGCTGGTGCCCTTCGAGGAAGCGCGCAAGTCGTTCGAACGCGACTACCTCGTACGACTCTTGAAGATCACCGGCGGCAACGTCACGCAGGCCGCGCAGCTCGCCAAGCGCAATCGCACCGAGTTCTACAAGCTCCTGCAGCGGCACCGGCTGGAGCCCGCGATGTTCAAGGAGCCGAAGGCCTGAGTCAGGGCCGGTCGGGCGCGCCCGCGCGCACGCGATGGGCGCGAGCGCCGCCTTGCCGAGACCGAATGTCGCGTTGCCTCGACTGCGCGCGCGTCGCGGGCGGCCCCGCTCGGCGATACCCGCGACCGTCGGCCATCCGGCGCCCGTGAGTTCCGGCTGCCGAGCCAGGGAATGATGGGAAAACGCCTGTCGCTTCGCGACGACAATAGTTTTCCTGTATAATCATCATCTTAATGCTCCTGTCATGAATCGCGTCGGTGTTCTGCGACAAGGCCGGGTGGTGACGGCCCTGATGCATGCCGCGGCGCGGCGGCGGGTGGCCACGATTCCCCAGGCGATGGGGGGCGGATTCCAAGTTTCATGCGTAAGTGGCACGCCGGTTGCTTGACTGAAAATGATCGTTTGCGCTGATGCGCGCGCCAAGCCCAGGACACCCCCGATGGACGTTTTCGCTCCCGAATTTGCCAGGCACTGCCTCAGCGACTGCCCCGAGGACGCGGTGGGAACGGCCCAGCCCGAGATCGCCCTCGAAGAGGAAACCGAAGAGGCGGCACTGGAGGATCTCGCCGAGCGCGTGCATGCGGCCCGGCTGGTGCGCTGACGCACGGGCGCCGATCCCTTCCCGATCAGCTTTCACGCCACCGGACGGCGCTACGTCCGGGCCCCGCGGAGCGGGCCAATGCTCCGGTCATCGGAACCCCCTCTGGCCCGCTACCCTTCCTCCCGGCGGGCTTTTTTTTTCCGGTGGTGGCTCGCTCGCCGATCCACTACCATCTGCCGACCCCTGCCTGCGGCATCGGCCGCGAAGGAGACTGCGTGCGACCCGTTCCCCTGGGCACCCGAGGCTCGTACACGCTGGTGGTCGCGCCCGAGCACCTCGCGAGCCGCTTCAAGGATGCGACGCTGCCGCCGGTGTTCGCGACGCCGATGCTGATCCTCGCCATGGAGAATGCCGCCCTCGAGGCGCTGAAGCCCTACTTCGATCCGGGCGAGAGCGCGGTCGGTACACGCGTCGACGTCGAGCATCTCGCAGCCACGCCGGTGGGCCGGCGCGTCGTCGCGGTGGCGGAAGTGACCAAGGTCGAGGGCCGTAACATCGAATTCCGCGTGAGTGCGCACGAGGGAGACACCCCGATCGGCCGTGGCACCCACCAGCGTGCGCTGATCGACCTCGCGCGGTTCAACGCGCGCCTCGGCGACCGCCACGCGCCGTAGCGGATCCGCTCGCTTGCGGCGGGCGTCGCGACCGTGCCGTCATGCCGTCAAACGAAGACGCGGGAAACCCGGCGTTGGTTCTTCACGTCACAGGAAGACTCTGAGGGCGGCGTAGATCGAACGCCCGGTACCGGGGACGGCCACGCCCCAGGGCGGCACCGAGCCGACCGGATTGGCGGTCATCGTCGTACCCTGTCCGAGGTACGCCCCGCCGAGAGGTGGCGTATGGAACGTGTCGAACAGATTCTCGACGCCGACGTCGATGCGGACCTTTTCCCAGCGATGACTCGCGCGCAGGTTGACGACGCCGTAACCCGCCGTCGCGACCTCGTTGTGCGCCGCTGATACGTCGCGCTTCGCGGCTGCCGCCAGGATCTCGAGCGCGTTGTCCCAGCCGCCGTGCCTGTGCGTCAGCATCAGCTTGCCGTTGAACGGCATGATGTTGTAGAGGTTGTCGCCGGTATCCCGGTTGGTGCCGTTCGTATAGCCGAGCGTGCCGCCCAGCGCGAATTCGCCGAGGCCCGTGCGAGCCAGCGGGATCTGCCCGGAGATATCGATGCCGTACAGACGTGCCGACTGGTTGGCGAACTGCAGGTAGACGAACTTGCCGCGACCCGGCGTCTGGCTCGCACAGGCGCCACCCAGCGTTGCGGGGCATCGCATGGCGTCGATGTAGTCGGTCACCTGCGTGTAGTAGGGCGTCACCTTGAGTTCGCTGCTGCGATCGGCGGCGTGCCAGTCGAGCGTGACCGCTGCGCTGTGCGCCGTCTCCGGCACGAGAGCGAGGTTGCCGACGTAGCCGTTGCCGTCACCGAACCAGTTGACCATCAGCATCTCCATGCCCCGCGTCATCCACGTGTAGCGCTCGTAGAGGCTGGGAGAGCGCACCTTGCGGGCGAGGCCGAACTCGATGTCGAGACTCGCCGCTGGCACGTACCGGGCGAGCAGCGACGCGTCCCAGTTGTCATCCAGGCGCCCGCGCTCGCTCGCGTTGAACGCCGGCACGAGCACGTTCGCCGGCGCGGTCGCATTGTTGTACGCCTGCACCGGGCCGGTGTCGGTCTCGACGCGCTCGTAGCGAATCCCGGCGAGCGTCGTCCAGCGCGGGTCCGACCGTGCCTCCCATTCCGCGTAGAGCGCGGTGCGATCGCGTCGACCGTCATGGATGTTCCAGAACGTGTTCGGCCACATGCCGCCGCCGGATGCGGGCCACCAGTCGTCGAGCCGATAGCGCTGGTACTCGGCACCGATGCGCAACCGGTCGCGCTCGGTGAGATCGATGCCCGCCTTGACGACCACACCCGTGTTCGTGCTCTCGGTATTCATCGGCATCCCCGCCGCGCAGGTCGCGTCGATCGGGGAGCAGGGCGCACCGTCCGGGGCTGCCGCTCCGCCCGAGCCGGCGCCGTACCAGAAGCGCTTGTCCGGACCGAAGTCCATGAAGTGTTCGACTTCCTCGCGATAGACCCGTGCTTCCAGCGTTCCCCAGGCGAAGCTTCCCTGATAGCGCAGGTTGAGCCGGCGCTGGATGTTGTCGAGCATGTCCATGCGCTGGTTCGGCCAGAGCTGGTACGGGATGTCTTGATAGCCGATCCTGGCCTCGACGAGCTGGCCGCCGCCGTTGAATGCGATGCCGAGTTCATGGTTGTGGCTCCGGTAGGCGGTCGAGCCGACTTCATCGAGCGGCAGCGTATGGCCGATCCGTCCGGTCACGGTCGACGTCCGGAAATCGCGGCCCGCGCGGTAGTTGTCGCTCTGCGCGGTCGAACCCGCGTAGTGGATGTTGAAGGATTCGGTCGCCAACGTGGCGGTGAGGTTGCCACCGGTGGCGTTCCCGTTGCTCCGGTAGTACCCGCCGAGCTCGCCCTTGGTGAGCGTGCCGGTTCCCGGCTCGGCGAATACCGGCGCCGGGGTTTCGGCGATGATCGTGCCGGCGATGCTGTCGCCGCCGACGCTCACCGGCGCGATGCCCGCGAACACCGTCAAGCTGTCGACGTTCGACGGATCGAGATAGGACAGCGCCGGATTCATGTGATTGGGACAGGCGGCGATCAGGTCCATGCCGTCGACCTTGATGCGGATGCGGTCGTCCGCAAGACCGCGTATCGCCGGCAGGCTCGATAGGCCACCGGCGCCGTACAGGCCGACCCCCGGGACGTCGCGCAGCAGGCTCGCCGTGTCGCTGGTCGCTGGCCGCAGCGCCTGGATCGTCTGGGCACCGACGGTCGATGGATTGGCACCCGTCGCGTCGCGGGATGCGGTCACCTCGACGCTGCCGAGGTCGACGTCGCGGCTCTGGCCGATGGCCGGTAGGGCAATCGCAAGTGTGATGAACAGGGTAAGACGCTTGAAATCGTGGTTCATGGTCGAATGGGTCGAAGAATGAGATGGGTCGACTCGGGCGGGCGCCGATGCGCGTTGCGCGGTCGTGCGTTGGCCGCACCGCGCGGCCGCGATGGCGGCACGGGGGCGTGCGAATACGGCCGTCGCGCGCTCGGGCGCTCGACAGGGGGAGCGGGATCAGTTCAGTGGGCGCCGACGGAGCTGCCGGAGGCAGTCACCCGTCGGGACGCTCACCCGCGTGTGGGAGGCGCGCGGGGATGCGAAGGTGACCAGACATCCCGCGCTCCCGGTACGGCCACCGCGTTGCGCGGGAGCGGAGCGCCGAGTGGCGCGGCGAACAGGGGATCATTCGCGCGGTGAGGCAGCGCGGCAGCGCCAGGGTGCGAGCAGCAATGCGGACATCGGTCCGCCGAATGCGGCGGTCGGCTGTCGGTGTCGCGCTTCGCGTCGAGCCTGCCGTAGCCGCTCGCCTGGCCGTTGCCGATCTTGCTGCTGCCGGTTCCCGCCACCGAGCACACGTCGGCGAGAAAACGATCGGTGGTGCCCGGCAGGAGTGCCCGGCCGACGGCCGGCGCGACCGTGCCGAACAGCATCGCGACCATCGCGAGCCAGGCGACGCAACGGCGTCGAAAGCGAGACATGCCGAATCCGAATCCCATGTGCGCACGAGGGGTGCGCGGCCGATTCTTGCGGATCCGCGCACGACCGGAATTGATTTCGGTCACCTATTTCGCCCTCGAGGCGCGGCGTCCCTTGAACGATGCGGTTGCGGTCCCCGCGGCCGGCATCGGCATCGCCTCGTCGGCGAGCATCGGGACGATCCGCGCCGGCGCCCCGCGTGCTCGATTTCGCGGGCCAGGCCGCGCCTGTCACGAGCCGTCTACGCTCGCGGCTTGCAGCTCACGCCGCACCGATGGACGTCAGCCGCCGCTGCGTGGCTTGGGCGAGCGCCGCCGACGACTCGATGAATCGCAGCAACCGATCTGGCTGCGCAATGGAGCCCTGCACGGCGACGTCCAGGCGCTGGCCGGCCAGGTACAGGCGGTGCTGAACGCCAGCATTCGCGCGCGCAAAGCGCTCGAAAGCCGCCTGCCATTCGGAATCGACGAAACGCCGCGTCACCTCGGTTTCAGCGATGGCCGTGTGTCCGGCGCCGATCGCCGTTGCCGGGGCGTTGGCTGCCGCCAGCCCGGCGCGAAACACGTTGCCGCGGCGACCCGGAACCGCCTGCGCCATGGCGTGCATCAGCGGTGACGTCGCGATATTGCGCAGGGTCGCGAACTGCGCGTTGTCGTAGATGCTCAACTCGCCTTCGAGAGGCTTGGCGTGCAGGCCGGTGCTCCACACCGTTTCGAGCCGCGTGATGTTTTTCGTGGCGGTCTGGTTGGTGATCACGCCCGGACCGGTGCGCACGCTGCAGGTCCAGGCCATGGGTCCGGTCGCGCCCCGCAGCACGAGGCCGAAATTCGGGTCGGCCGAGCGCTCGCAGCGCCAGCCGCGGCTTGCGGCCAGCGTCTGCCATGTGCGGTCCGTGCGGCTTCCGGAGCGCCACGCCACGAGAAAGAGGAGCGCGAACGCGGCGAGTCCGACGCCAACGACGACGGCGATGATTCGAGGGTCGATTTCCATGAGCGGGACGTGATGGTCGAGCGCCGTACAATGGCACATCCTCCGCGCCTACGGGAATTCTGTCATGGGCAAGATGATCACCTTGCAGCCTGCCGGCAGCACGCGGATCGCCGCCTACCGCGCCGATCCGCCCGGCACGCCACGCGGCGGCCTCGTCGTCGTTCAGGAAATCTTCGGCGTCAATTCGCACATCCGCGCGGTCTGCGACGGCTATGCGGCGGACGGCTACCTCGCGGTGGCACCGGCCCTCTTCGATCGCGTCGAGCCAGCGGTCGAGTTGGGGTACACGTCAGCGGACATCGCGCGGGCGCGCGGGCTGCGCAACAAGGTCGACGCCGACGCGGCACTCGCCGATCTCGCTGCGGCGCGCGACGTGGCGGCGGCCGCGGGCAAGGTGGGGATCGTCGGCTACTGCTGGGGCGGCTACCTTGCCTGGCTCGCGGCGGCCCGCTTGCCCGGCTTCGCCTGCGCGATCGCCTACTACGGCGGCGGGATGCAGCAGGCGACGGGGGACGCACCGAAGGTCCCCGTGCTGGGCCACTTCGGTCGCAAGGACTCGATGATCCCGGTCGCCGGCATCGAGGCGCTCGCCGCACTGCATCCAGCGCTCGCGCCGCATTTCTACGACGCCGATCACGGCTTCAACTGCGACCAGCGGGCATCGTTCCACGCGCCGTCGGCAGCACTCGCCCGCGAGCGCACGCTCGCGTTCCTTCGCCAGCACGTGGGTTGAGCGGGGCGCCGCGTCGTCGCGCGACGGTGACGCGCCTTCGCCGTCGCCGTGCAACCGCGCGCTACACCGCGACCGGCGCCTTGAGTGCGGGGTGGCTCTGGTAGCCCACGATCTCGATGTCGTCGTAGACGTAGTCGAAGAGCGTGGGGGGACGACGCTTGAGGACGAGCCGCGGCAAGGCGAGCGGCGTGCGGGAGAGTTGTGTTGTCACCTGCTCCAGGTGATTGACGTACAGGTGGCAGTCACCACCCGTCCACACGAAGTCACCGACCTCGAGATCGGTCTGCTGCGCGACCATGTGGGTCAGCAATGCGTACGACGCGATGTTGAACGGGACACCCAGGAAGATGTCGGCGCTGCGCTGGTAGAGCTGGCAGGACAGGCGCCCCTGCGCGACGTAGAACTGGAAGAAAGCGTGGCACGGCGGCAGCTTCATGCGCGGAATGTCGGCCACGTTCCACGCCGAAACGATGAGGCGGCGTGAATCCGGATTGCGACGGATCTCGGCAACGAGTTGCGCGAGCTGGTCGACGTGGCCGCCGCCGGGCGTTGGCCACGAGCGCCACTGGTAACCGTAGATGGGACCGAGCTCGCCGGCGGGATCCGCCCATTCGTCCCAGATCGTCACCC
>JBDHRR010000134.1:0-8784 GCA_039807685.1 Burkholderiales bacterium | reverse complement strand
AATCCGCGGCGGTCTAACAGTTCGTTCAAGCCGACACCGCTTCGTGGCTTGCCAGCGTGCTACGCTAAAGCTTCGCACGCCGCCTACGCCACTGCGCTTGTGCGGCTTAACTCAGGCGTTATGCGGCCTGGAGTCAGGGGGTCAGTGCAACACCATCCATCTTTCACCGCATGGAGGTGTGCATGGAACCCAGGAGCATCAGTCCGCGTGGCTTCACCTCGGAGCAGCGCGGCCTTCTATGGATGTGGCATCGCGAGGGCGTCTCGCGGCGCGGGATCGCGGAACGGCTCGGCAAGCTGCCGGGCTCCGTCCACTTCATCATTCGGGAGGCGGGCGGCATCGCCCCGCGCCCGCGCGTCCGGTCGCCGCACCAGCTCTCCCTCGCAGATCGAGAGGCGATCGAGCGGGCGCTGGCGCGGGGCGCGAGCTTCCGGCTGATCGCGCGATGGCTCGGGCGCGCGCCGTCGACCATCTCGCGCGAAGTCGAGCGCCACGGCGGTCGCGACGTCTACTCTGCGGTGCGGGCCGACATCGCCGCGTGGGTCGACGCGCGGCGGCCGAAGCCCTGCCGCCTGGCGACCCATCGGCCGCTCCGGCGGCTCGTCACGGCCAAGCTGCGCCTGCAGTGGTCCCCGCGCCAGATTAGTCGGTGGCTCCGTCGCACGGCGCCGCAGACCCCGGAGCTGCATGTGTCGCACGAGACGATCTATCAGTCGCTCTACATTCAGTCGCGCAATGTCCTGCGGAAGGAGCTCACGCAGGAGCTGCGGCGCCGGCGCGTCGTCCGCGTCGCGCGGACGGCGACCCGGAAGCGCCAAGGGCGCGGCCAGATCGTGGACGCGATCCCGATCAGCCAGCGGCCGCCCGAGGTCGCCGATCGCGCCGTGCCGGGCCACTGGGAGGGCGATCTGATCGCCGGGCGGGACAACAGCTACATCGCCACGCTGGTCGAGCGCACCACTCGCTTCGTCATTCTCGTGCGCGTCCCCAGCAAGGAGACGACGACCGTGATCCCGGCGCTGATCCGGCAGATCAGGCGGCTGCCGGCGCACCTGACGCGCTCGCTGACCTGGGACCGCGGCACCGAGCTCGCGCACCACCGGGTCTTCTCCGTGGCGACCGGGGTGCAGGTCTACTTCTGCGACCCGCAGAGCCCCTGGCAGCGGGGGTCGAACGAGAACACGAACGGCCTGCTGCGGCAGTACTTCCCGAAGGGCGTGGATCTCTCCACCTTCACGCAGCGGCAGTTGGACGCCGTCGCCGACCGCCTGAACGGCCGGCCCCGCGAGACCCTCGACTGGCGGACGCCCGCCGAGATGATTCAGCAGGTGTTGCGTTGATTACCTGATTCCACCGGTCTGGACCTGAGAGGATCTTCTGCGCTCTCACTCAGCGGTCGCTCCCACTTTGCTTGGCGGCGAGCGCGCTGGTCGCCGAGGGAGCGTCGCGGTCGCAGGTGCCCCTTGCGCAGCGCGCCAGTCGCATTAGGTTAGTAATCGATTACTTACTTTACAGGACTCGTATGCGATCCTACCCGAGCTATCTCCGTAGCGCAGACCGTCAGGCGGCGACCGTCGATTCGGTCGTCGCGCTCGCCGCGACGACCAATCCCAGCGAGATCACCACCGCGGCGATTGCGACACAGATGGGACTGAGCCAAGGTGCACTCTTCAAGCACTTCGCGAGCAAGGACGCAATCCTGCTCGCCGTCATGAAGTGGGTCGCCGCGAACCTGATGGCCCGCGTCGACACGGCGGTGCGGTCGGCGGAAACGCCCCTGCTCGTGCTCGAGGCGCTCTTTCTGGCCCACGTCGACTTCGTCGAAATGCACCCGGGTGTGCCGCGCCTCGTTTTCGGTGAGCTCCAGCGGACCAGGCGGTCGGCGGCGGGTCGGATGGTGCAGACGTTGCTTCGGGCCTACGGAGAACGCGTTGGGGGAATCCTTGCCGAGGCGAAGGCGCGGGGTGAGCTGGATCCCGCGACCGACACCAAAGCCGCGGCCGTTCTCTTCATCGGCACGGTGCAGGGGCTCGTCATGCAGTCGATGCTGAGCGGAGATCTCACCCGGATCCGGACGGACGCGCCTCGCGTGTTCGCCATCTACCGTCGCGGCATCGAGCGTGCGAGATGAAGCCGCTTGCGCTCAAGGGTCGCACGCTGACGATCGCGGTGGTCCTCCTCCCGCTCCTGCTGCTCTTCGTTTATGTCGCGGTGAGATCCGGCCCCCTCGCCCCGATCGCCGTGACGACCACGACGGTCGCAGCCCGAGCGCTGACCCCCGAGCTCTTCGGCGTCGGGACAGTGGAATCGCGATACACGCACAAGGTCGGCCCGACCGTCGCTGGTCGCGTCAGGCAACTACTCGTCGATGTCGGCGACCGCGTCACCGCCGGACAAGTGATGGGTGAGATGGATCCGGTCGATCTCGACGACCGCGTACGCGCGCAGGAGGCCGCAGTCAATCGGAGTGTCGCGCTCCAGCGCGAGGCGGAGGTGCGGCACGCGTTCGCGCAGGCCGAGGCGAGCCGCTATGAGGAGTTGCTGGCCGCGCGCTCGACGAGCGCGGAGAATCTCGCACAGCGGATGCAGTCCCTGGAGGTCGCCACCGCCGCCTTGAGCGTCGTCCGCGAGGACGTCGCCCGAGCCGCCGCCGATCGCGACATGTTGCGAGCGCAACGGAACAACCTGCGTCTCGTGTCGCCCGTGGACGGTGTCGTGACCGCGCGGGAAGTCGATCCGGGCACGACGGTCGTGTCCGGCCAGACGGTGGTCGAGGTCGTGGATCCGGCGAGCCTGTGGGTCCACGTGCGCTTCGATCAGGGGGCGACCGAAGGACTTCGCGCCGGACTCCCGGCGCAGGTGGTGCTGCGCTCGCGGTCGCGGCAGACGCTCGCCGGGAGCGTGCTGCGCGTGGAACTGCAGGCGGACGCGGTCACCGAGGAGATGCTGGCCAAGGTGGTGTTCGCCGCCCGCCCCGACCCATTGCCGTCGATCGGTGAGCTGGCCGAGGTGACGGTGAGCCTGGCGGCGCTTCCGTCGGTGCCGGTCGTGCCCAACGCGGCGGTGCAGCGCGTGGATGGCGAGACGGGTGTCTGGCGACTCGTGGACGGGGAGCTCGTGTTCACCCCGGTGCGGCTCGGTGTCGCGGACCTCGACGGGCAGGTGCAGGTGCTCTCCGGCCTCGACGTCGGCGACCGGATCGTGGTCTACAGCGCGAAGTCGCTGCGCTCGGGAAGTCGGCTCGACATCGTCGAGCGGATCCCCGGGGTCTCCCCATGATCAGCCTGGCCGGCCGGGACATCCTGCACGACTGGGGGAAGTTCCTCCTCACCGGGATCGGTCTTGGACTGCTGATCGGCGTGACGCTGACCATGGCCGGGGTGTATCGCGGCATGGTGGATGACGGGATGGTGCTGCTCGACAACAGCGGTGCGGAACTCTGGGTCGTCCAGAAGGAGACCCTCGGTCCGTATGCCGAACCGTCGAGCCTGTACGACGACATCTATCGCGGTGTGCTCGCCGTACCGGGCGTCGATCAGGCGGCCAACGTCACCTACCTCACGATGCAGGTGCGCAGCGCGACGCGGGAAGTGCGGGCGATGGTGGTCGGCATCGCGTCGGGCCAGCCGGGCACCCCGGGCTGGCCACCGCACCTCGTGGCCGGACGCCAGATCACGCGCAGTCACTACGAGGCGGTGGCCGACATCGCCACCGGCTTCGCGATCGGCGACCGCGTCGGGATCCGCCGCCACGAGTACACCGTGGTGGGCCTCACCCGGCGCATGGTGTCGTCGGGCGGCGATCCGATGGTCTTCATCCCGCTCAAGGATGCGCAGGAAGCCCAGTTCCTCAAGGACAACGAGGCGGTGTTGCAGGGGCGCCGCCGCACGAGCGAGAATCCGGCGTTCAATCGTGCGGGGGTCCCCGGACTGCTCGATGCCGTGATCACGTCGCAGAGCCGGAATCCGTACGTCAACGCCGTGCTGGTGAAGCTCGCGCCGGGGTTCGCGCCGGGGGACGTCGCCGGGTCGATCGAGCGGTGGCAGCACCTGACCGTCTACACGCGGCCCGAGATGGAGGGCATCCTGGTCGGCAAGCTGATCGCGACCGCCGCGCGCCAGATCGGGATGTTCCTCGTCATCCTGTCGATCGTGAGCGCGGCGATCGTCGCGTTCATCATCTATACGATGACGCTCGGCAAGATCCGCGAGATCGCGGTGCTCAAGTTGATCGGCACGAGGAACCGCACGATCGCCTTCATGATCATGCAGCAGGCGGTGGGGCTCGGCCTGATCGGATTCGTGGTGGGGAAGGTCGCGGCGACGTTCTGGGCTCCGGGATTCCCCAAGTATGTGCTGCTGCTCCCCGGCGACTCGCTCGTGGGATTCGGCGCCGTGGTCCTGATCTGCGTGCTCGCGAGCCTGATCGCCATCCGCGCGGCGCTGCGGGTCGATCCGGCCGAAGCGATCGGAGGCTGAGATGACCGGCACCGGCATCCGGATCGAGAGGCTCACGAAGCGTTATGGGGTCGGCGACACGGCCGTCGACGCGCTGAAGGGCGTGGACATGTACGTCGCCCCGGGCGAGGTGGTCGGCCTGATCGGTCCCTCGGGCTCCGGCAAGTCGACGCTCCTCAAGAGCCTCGGTGCGGTGATCGAGCCGACGTCAGGGCGGATGACCCTCGGCGACGAGGTGATCTACGACGACGGATGGAGGATCGATGACCTGCGCGCGCTGCGACGCGACCGGATCGGGTTCGTCTTCCAGGCGCCGTACCTGATCCCGTTCCTCGACGTGACCGACAACGTCGCGCTCCTCCCCATGCTCGCGGGCGTGCCGAACGGCGACGCGCGCAAGCGCGCGATGGAACTGCTCGGCGCGCTGGACGTGGCGCATCGTGCTCGGGGGATGCCGTCGCAACTCTCGGGCGGCGAGCAGCAGCGCGTCTCGATCGCGCGGGCGCTGGTCAATCGGCCTCCGGTGATCCTGGCCGACGAACCGACCGCGCCACTCGACAGCGAACGGGCGCTCGCCGTCATCCGGATCCTGCACGAGATGGCCCACCGGTACGAGACGGCGATCATCGTAGTCACGCACGACGAGAAGATCATCCCGACTTTTAAGCGCATCTATCACATCCGGGACGGAAGGACACATGAAGAGGTCGGTCAGGGAGTGGATTTCGCGGAGGTACTCCGTGCCTGAGCACTTCGCGCATGGTCGGTCCGTCGTGGCGGTGCTGCTCGCCGCGTCGCTGGCGGGATGTGCGTCGGCTCCGCGGGGCGGTGTCGCGACGTCGATCGCACCGGATTCCCTGGTGCGCGACGCGGGCTCCTCCGATCCATGGTGGCAGGCATTCGGTTCGCCGGCACTCGACACGCTCATCGCGGAGGCGCTGCGGGCCAGCCCGAGCGTGGCCGCCGCGGAAGCGACGCTCCGGCAATCGGAGGAGCTGGTCGCGGCGCGCGCGGGGATGAACCGGTACCCACAGGCCGACGCGATCCTCGGCGCCCAGCAGCAACGGGTCAATCCGGCGATGTTCGGTCAGCCCGGGACGCCGAGGGAGTTCGGACTGCAGAGTGCCACGGTGAGCGTGCGCTACCGGCTCGACCTGACCGGGGGGAACCGTCGTGCGCTCGAGGCGCTCGCCGCGCGCTCCGATCACCAGCGATTCCAGCTGGCGGGCGCGCGTCTCACGCTGTCGGCGATGATCGCGACGGCGGCGGTGCAGCAGGCGCAGCTGTCGGCGCAGCTGGACGCGACGCAGGAGATCCTCCGGCAACAGGAGGAGGATCTCACGATCAGCGGCGAGCGCGTGCGCCTGGGTGCGGCCTCGCCGGACGAGGTGCTCACGCACCGGTCGCGCGTCGCGCAGACGCGCGCCGACCTGCTCGCCCAGCAGTCGCTCGGGCAGCAGAACGCGCATCTGCTCGCCGTGCTCGCGGGCCGGGAGCCGGGGGCCACCCTGCCGCCGCGGTTCACGCTCTCCGACCTGAAACTGCCGGCGGACCTGCCCGCGGTGGTGCCGTCCGAGGTCCTGCGGGGGCGGCCCGACATCCTGGCGGCGGAGGCGCTCATGCGCGCCGCCGACGCGGAGCATGGCGTGGCCGTCGCGCGCCTCTACCCGCAGCTCGACCTGAGCGCGTCCCTCGGGACACAGGCGCTCACCTCCGGCGTGCTCTTCGGCAGCGGGTCGGCCGTGTGGACCCTGCTGGCGCAGCTGACCCAGCCGTTGTTCAACCCGGGCCTCCGCGCCGAGAAGCGCGCCTCGTTGGCGGCGTTCGACGCCGCGGCGTCGCACTATCAGGGCGTGGTGCTGGAGTCGTTGCGCAACACCGCGGACCTGCTCGTGGCCCTCGACCACGACGCGCGGGTGCTGGAGGAGCTGACGAGCGCGGACGAGGCCGCACGCGCCGCGCTCACGTCGGTGCAGCGTCAATACGCGCTCGGCTCCGTCGGCTACCGCGAGGTACTCGCCGCCGGTCAACAAGCTCAGCAGGTACGCGTGGCGCTGGTCTCCGCGCGGGCGAAGCAGCTGCTCGATGCCGTGGCGCTCCACCAGGCGGTCGGCGGGACCACGGCGACCCCGCGCGACGATGAACCCACCCCGAAGGAGGAACCAAGATGATCCTCGAACGATATCGTGTCCCGCTGCGCCGCTTCATGGCGGTGATCGCGATCGCTTTCGGCCTGGTCACGATCCTCGCCGGCGGGCGCGTGCTCTTCGGCGGCGTCGATCCCGGCTACGTCGTGTTCCGGCCGCTGCTGATGTTCAACACGGCGATGGGCATCGCGTACGTCGCCGCCGGCGTGGCGCTCTGGCGCGACCTGCCCTGGAGCGCACGCGCGGCCGGGATGATCCTCGCGCTCAACCTCGCCGCGTTCGGCCTGATCGGCGTGCTGTATGCGTCGGGCGGTGGCGTCGCCGGCGACAGCCTCCGTGCGATGACGTTTCGGTGCGCAGTGTGGCTGGCGCTGCTCGTCGGAGCGCGGCTCACACGACCTCTCACAGGAGAATCCGCATGAAGGTGATCGACGTGGTGCAGGCGCCCGAGGGTGGCGAGGACAAGGAGACGAAACTGTTGTTCGACGGCCCCGGACGCAAACTCACGCTACTGACGTTGCGGCACGGGACCGCGCTCGCCGAGCACGCATCACCGGATCCGGTCATCATCGAGTGTGTGGCCGGTATCGGAACGCTTTTCACCCGGGGAGAGGGGATCCCGCTCGTCGTCGGCAGACGTGTGGTGCTGGAAGCCGGCGAGCCGCACGGGATCACCGCCGGGCATCTGCTCGCGATCGTTCTCACGCGATGCACGAGCGTCGCGCACTCGCCGGTTCACTCGCACGGAGGATCACAATGACGTCCGGACGCCGCAACATCGCCGCTGGCCTCTTCTTTCTCGCGGGATTCATGGTCTACGGATTCGTGCTCATCTATCTCCGGGACTTCGCCCCCGGGAAAGAGGAGTGGATCGCCGGGAGCCTGACGGGCAAGCACTTCGAGTCCCGACTGGCGCACGTGCATGGAAACCTGTTCGCGTTCCTGAACGTCGTCATCGGCTACCTGTTGGTCGCACTCCCCTTGCAGGAGCGATCGGCCCGGATCGTCTCCTGGCTCGCGCTGGCCGGCATGCTCATGCCAATCGGGATCCTCACTGAAGTCCTGTTCGGCGTGCCGCCGCTCCTGGTCCTCGTCGGCGGCGTGTCGATGGTCGGCGCGATGGTCGTGCTCGGGTTCGCGGTGCTTCGCGCACCGCACTCGGGTGCGGTGCACACCAACTGATCGTTCCTCTCCCTCCTACGCGGAACCACGACCATGACGAAGAAGTCCAACGAACCGACGGTCAAGGCGCTGTCCACGCTCTTGGCCAGCAGCTACACGCTCTATCTCAAGACGCACAACTTCCATTGGAACGTCACGGGGCCGATGTTCAACTCATTGCACGCGATGTTCGAAGTGCAGTACACCGAGCTGGCGCTCGCCGTGGATGCGGTAGCCGAGCGCATGCGCGCGCTGGGGGCGTTCGCCCCGGCGAGCTACACGGAGTTCTCAAAGCTCACGACCGTCAGCGAAGAGACTGGTCGTCCCGAGGCCACGGAGATGATTCGGATGTTGGTCGCCGATCAGGAACTGGTGGCGGAGGCTGCGCGTCGGTTGATCGAAGCGGCCGAAGCCGCGAGGGACCAGGCGAGTGCCGATCTCGCGACCAGGCGAGTGGAGGTGCATGAGAAGAACGCCTGGATGCTGCGCAGTCACTTGGAATAGTCGCGACGCGAATCGCCCCCTCGCGCGAGCTATTCCTCCCGGGTACCCATCATCCGGCGCACGTTCGAGTGCGAGTGCAGAATGTACGTGATCATCGCGAGCCCACTGAAGATGCCGCTCACCCTGCCGCGGGTGTCGGCAATGAAGGCAGCTCCCGGAACCGCAAGCAACTGGACGATGCCGATCATGTGAAAGCTGACGATGATGAATTCGACCAATCCGACGCACCAGAGCTGACTCCCTCCCTCAGCGATCCGGGCCAGCCAAGCGTCCAGCGGTCCGATCGCGCGTCTCGGCGTGCCCGCCGCATAACGATGGTTGGTGGCCGATGGGCACGGTTGGGAAGCGGCGGCTGCGCCGCCGCATTTGATGGAGTGCCCACGGCACAACCCGACGTTATGCGGACGCGCGCGTGCTCACGGTTGCACAGTTTCTTCGCGCGTAACTGTTCCATCCCGCCCCGATGACGAGCGCAGCGGAACCCCCGTAGATCATCTGCATCGCCGGAAATCCGT
>JBDHRR010000001.1:0-133494 GCA_039807685.1 Burkholderiales bacterium | reverse complement strand
ATGTCATCGTGCAGGAGCGCTCGGACGGCCAGGTCGAGGTGTCGGCGGTCGATCCGGTCGCCTCGATGCTCGCGGTCGAGAATCGCGAACTCGGCGCCATCGCCGAGGACGTGCGCGGGAAACTGAGCAACGTGATCGCGGGCCTGTAGCCCACGCACCGGCCATCGCAGGTCCGCGTGCGATGGCCGCGCTCGTCCAGCTCCAGCGCGGTCCCGGACGGGAACGCGGGCGACGCGGTTGCCGGCGAGACGGGCATCCACTCGCCGAAGTGCGGGATGCGGCCTCCTACTTGCAGTTCATCTGCATCATGAGGCGGCGCTCGTCGGCCATCTGCCCCATCATCGAATCCATGGCCTTCCACTGCTCGGCCATCCACTCCTTCTGCTCGGCCGGGCTCATGCCTTCCCGCGGCCTCATCTTCTGCATCTCGCCCATGGTCTTCTGCATCATGCCCATGTGCTCCTGCATCATCTTCTGCCGGTCGGAGCCCTGCGCGGCCTGAGCCGCGTCGAGTTTCTGCCGCGACTGCATCATCTGCTGCGACATCATGCGTTGGTTGTCATCCGGCGCAGCGTCGACGCGGAGGGTCGCCAGGGCAAGGGTCGCCGCAGCGACGACGATGAGGGTGGTCTTCATGAAAGGCTCCTTCGCACGTGATTGAACTCGTTTGCCGGGCGCGTGGCGCCGCAGGCCCCACTCCTTGACGAGCGCGTAGATCGCCGGGATGACGGCGAGCGTCAGGATCGTCGACGACACCATGCCACCGACCATCGGCGCGGCGATGCGACGCATCACCTCGGAGCCAGTGCCAGTGCCCCACATGATCGGCAGCAGCCCGGCCATGATCGCGACCACCGTCATCATCTTCGGACGGACGCGTTCGACGGCGCCGTCCATGACCGCGTCGTAGAGGTCGGCCGACGTCGGCGGCCGGCCCTCGGCGGCGCGCTGCGCCTGGATCCTCGTCCAGGCGTGATCGAGGTAGATCAGCATCACGACGCCGGTCTCCGCCGCCACTCCGGCCAGCGCGATGAAGCCGACCGCCACGGCGACCGAGAGGTTGTAGCCCAGCCACCACATGAGCCAGATGCCGCCGACGAGCGCGAACGGCACCGAGAGCATCACGATCAGGGTCTCGGTGATGCGCTGGAAATTGAGGTAGAGCAGCAGGAAGATCAGGAGGAGCGTCAACGGAACGACGATCTTCAGCCGGTCGGCAGCACGCTCCAGATACTCGAACTGGCCGCTCCAGGTGATGTAATAGCCCGGGGGAAAGGCGACCTTGGCGGCGACCGCCTGCCGCGCTTCCGCGACGTAGGACCCCATGTCGCGGCCGTGGATGTCGACGTAGATGTAGGCGGAGAGCAGCGCGTTCTCGGTGCGGATCCCGGGGGAGCCCCTGGCGACGCGCACCCGGGCCACCTGCCCGAGCGGGATCATCGCGCCGGTCGGCGCGGCCACCAGGATGGTGCCGGCAATCTGCTGCGGATCCGAACGCAGTTCGCGTGGGTAGCGCACGGTCACCCCGAACCGCTCGCGCCCTTCGACGGTCGTCGTGACCATCTCCCCGCCCAGTGCAGTGGCGATCACGTCCTGCAGGTCGCCGATCGCGAGACCATAACGCGCCAGCGCCTCGCGATCCGGCTCGATGTCGAGGTAGAAGCCGCCGGTGATGCGCTCGGCGAACGCGCTGGTGGTTCCCGGAACCTGCTTCACCACCGCCTCGATCTCCTTGGCCAGCCGCTCCATCTCGTCGAGGTCCTTGCCGAAGACCTTGATGCCGATCGGCGTGCGAATGCCGGTGGAGAGCATGTCGATGCGCGCCTGGATCGGCATCGTCCACGCATTCGAGATGCCGGGCATCTGCAGCGCCTGGTCGAGCTCTGCGACGAGCTTGTCCATCGTCAAGCCGGCTCGCCACTCGGACTCGGGCTTGAGGTTGATCACCGTCTCGAACATCTCCAGCGGAGCCGGATCGGTCGCGGTCTGCGCGCGACCGGCCTTGCCGTAGACCGAGGTGACCTCCGGAAAGCTGCGGATGATCTTGTCCTGCGTCTGCAGGACTTCGGCCGCCTTGGTGACCGACATGCCGGGCAGCGATGCCGGCATGTAGAGCAGCGTCCCTTCGTTGAGCTTCGGCATGAATTCGGTGCCGAGTTGCGCGGCGGGATACAGGCTCACCGCCAGCACGACGGCGGCGAGGACGAGCGTCGTCCGCTTCCAGCGCATCACCCAGGCGATCACCGGCCGGTAGACCCAAATGAGGAAGCGGTTGACCGGATTCTTCGCCTCGGGCATCACCCGGCCGCGGACGAAGAAGATCATGAGTACCGGTACCAGCGTGATCGACAGCAGAGCGGCACCGGCCATGGCGAAGGTCTTGGTATAGGCGAGCGGTGAGAACAGGCGCCCTTCCTGCGCCTCCAGCGTGAAGACCGGCAGGAACGACACCGTGATGATCAGGAGCGAGAAGAAGAGCGCCGGGCCGACTTCCTTGCAGGCGTCGATCATCGCCTGCAGGCGGGATCCGCCCGGCGGCAGGCGCTCGATGTGCTTGTGGGCGTTTTCGATCATGACGATGGCGGCATCGACCATCGCCCCGATGGCGATGGCGATGCCGCCGAGACTCATGATGTTCGAGTTCATTCCGATGAGGCGCATCGCGATGAAAGCGATCAGCACGCCAATGGGCAGCATGACGATTGCGACCAGGGCGCTGCGCACGTGCAGCAGGAAGATCACGCACACTGCCGCCACGATGAGGCTCTCTTCGAGGAGTGTCCGTTGCAAGGTGGCGATCGCCCGATGGATGAGCGTCGAGCGGTCGTAGACCGGGACGATCTCGACGCCGTCAGGCAGGCCGGACGCCACCTCCGCGATCTTTGCCTTGAGGTTGTCGATCACCTCGAGCGCGTTCTGCCCGTAACGCGCCATGACGATCGCCGAGACGACCTCGCCGTCGCCGTCGAGTTCGGACAGCCCGCGTCGCTCGTCGGGCACGAGTTCCACGCGGGCGATGTCGCGAATGAGGATCGGCGTGCCCTTCTCGCTCTTCACCACGAGCGAGCCGAGGTCGTCAGCGCCGCGCAGGTAACCCTTTCCGCGCACCATGTACTCGGTCTCGGCCATTTCCACCACGCGCCCGCCGACGTCGCGATTGGAATCACGAATGACCTGCGTCACCTTGGCGAGCGGGATCCCGTACGCGCGAAGCTTCACCGGATCGACGACGACCTGGTAGGTCTGCACGAAGCCGCCGATGCTCGCGACCTCGGCGACCCCCTGCGCCTTGGCGAGCTGGTAGCGCAGGTACCAGTCCTGCAGCGTGCGCAATTCGGCGAGATTCTTCCTGGCGCCGACGACCGCGTACTGGTAGACCCAGCCGACCCCGGTCGCATCGGGACCGAGCTGCGGTGTCACGCCTTTCGGCAGGCGACCGGCAGCAAAGTTGAGGTATTCGAGCACCCGCGAACGCGCCCAGTAGATGTCGGTCCCGTCTTCGAAGATGACGTAGACGAACGATGCGCCGAAGAACGAGAAGCCGCGCACGACCTTGGACTTCGGCACCGAGAGCAGCGCGGTCGTCAGCGGATACGTGACCTGGTCCTCGACGACCTGCGGCGCCTGGCCCGGGTACTCGGTGTAGATGATGACCTGGACGTCGGAAAGATCGGGCAGCGCATCGAGCGGAGTCTTGAGGACCGCGTAGACGCCACCGAGCGTGACGAACAGCGTCGCCAGCACGACCAGGAAGCGATTGCGTGCGGACCATTCGATGATCTTGGCCAACATGACCGTGTCTCAATGCCCTTGGTGCGCGGCCGACCTGGGCTCGCGACCGGGCGCGGCAGCGTCCCCGGTCACGCGGGTGATGACCCACTCGCCGGGGGATCGCTCGACGAACTCGAAGGCGATCGCCGCCCCCGGCGCGAGCCCGGTCAGCAGCGTGGCATTCGCCACCTTGAAATCCATCGTCATCGCCGGCCACTGGAGCGACGCCACCGGGCCATGGGCGATCGACAGCGTCCCCGCCGCCGCGTCGATCGCCTTGATCGTTCCCTGCGCCCGATGCCCTACGCTCGCCGGCCTCGGCGGGGAGGGTGGGGCATTGGCGCCGCCCGCTGCCGGCGCGCCTGCGTGGGCCGCAGGTGCGGCGTTGGCCGTTGCGGTGAAGGCCCCGATCGCGGCCTTGAGGTTGCTCTCGGCATCGATCAGGAAGTTCGCCGCCACGACGACCTCCTCGCCGGCGTTCACGCCTTCGATGATCTCCACGTAGTCCTCGGTGCGGCTGCCCGTCTTCACCTCGCGCGGCTCGAAGCGACCTTCGGCACGCTGGATGAGGACGGTGCGGCGGATGCCGCCGTCGATCACGGCGGAAGCGGGAACGGTCAGCACCTTGCCGCTGCCGCCGGCCGGTACCTCGACCTGAGCGAACATCGCCGGCTTGAGCAGGTATCCGGGGTTGGCGATCTCGATGCGCACCGGCACCGTCCTCGTCTCCGGCGCCAGCGTCGGGTAGACGTAGGCGATACGGCCCTGGTAGACCTTGCCAGGGTAAGCGGCCACGGTGAGGGTCGCCTTCGCGCCCAGCCGTACGGAGGCGATGTCCTGCTCGTAGACGTCCGCAATCACCCATACCGACGACAGGTCGGCGACTCGATACAGCGTATCGCCCGGGGTGAAGCGCATGCCCTGGACCGCCTTCTTCTCGATGACGAAGCCGGACACCGGCGAGTCGAAGGTCAACGTCCGCCGGCTTTGGCCGGACTGGGCAAGTGATCGAATCTGATCCTCGGAGATGTCCCAGTTCTTGAGCCGGGCGAGACTCGATTCGGCAAGGCGCTTCATGCTGTCCTGCGGCACGGCATCGGCGCCCTCGAGTGATTTCGCCGCCGCGGTGGCGATTGCGTACTCGCGCTGCGCCGACACGAGCTCGGGGCTGTACGCCTCGAAGAGCGGCTGGCCCTTGACCACCGGTTGTCCGGTAGCATTCACGAACAACTGTTCGACCCAGCCCTCGAACTTCGGTGCGATGGCGAAGACGCGACGCTCGTCGATTTCGATTCGGCCGGCCGCCTTGATCGTCCTGCCGAGCGCACGCATGGCCGCTGCCTCGCTGCGTACGCCAAGCTTCTGCATCTTGTCGACGCTGATCCGGATCGCGTTACCGCTCGCCTCCTGCGCCTCGTCGGCGTAGACGGGCAGGTAGTCCATCCCCATCGGGTCCTTCTTCGGCACCGGCGACGTATCCGGCAGACCCATCGGATTGCGGTAGTACAGGATGGTCCGCCCGGCCGGCACGGGCGGTGTGGAAGCCGACGATGGGGGGACGGCGACGGATGCATCGGGACGGCCGCGCGTGCCCCACCAGTGGCCGGCGAAGACCCCGACGGCCAGCACGCCGATCGCGGCCAGCGCGAGCGCGCCGCGCCTCACAGGTCCTCTCCCAACAGTCGCTCGATCGCCGCCAGCCGCGCCTGGGCGTCCCCTTGCGCCTGCAGGCGATCCTGCTTCGACTTGCGAATCTGGCGCTGTGCATCGAGCAGCGTCGCGAAGTCGACCTTGCCGTTCTCATAACCGACGAGCGCCGACTGCAGGGTGGCCTCAGCCTGCGGCAGGAGGCTCGTTGCGCTCAGGATCTCGATCCGCTGCGCGGCCTGCAAGCCGGCGAGGTTCTCGAAGAGCTCGCCCGTCAGGCGATTCGCCGCCGCCTCGCGTCGCGCCCGTGCCGCCGCGAGGAGCGATTCCGCTTCACGCTCCTGCCAGCGCCGCGATTCCTGCTGGAGCGGGATCGTCATTTCGAGCATGACGTTCCATTGGCCGATCCTCGAACCCGTCTGCATGGGCGTGACACCGACCGCGAAGTCCGGATAGCGATTCCGGTACGTCAATTCACGCGTGCGCTCGGCAGCGACGATGCGCGCCCCTTCGGCGAACAGTTCGGGATTGTGGTCGCGCAGGCGATCGAGCAGCACATCGGCCTGCAGACGTACCGGGGCGGGAACCGGGCGCAACCGTTCCGGCAGCCCGAGCGGCGCGTCGTGGGTGCGCGCGAGCGTGCTGTTCAGCGCTGCGCGCAACCCCTGCGCCTCGCTCTCCAGGACGACGAGGTCGCCGCGCAAGGCAGTGCGCTCGACCTGCGCGCGGATGACATCCTGCTGCGGTGCGAGGCCGGTCGCGTAGCGGACTTCGGCGACGGCTTCGAGGCGGGCGAGCAGGTCGAGGACCTCGCGCGTCAATGCCTCGTTCCCGGTCACCACGTAATAGCGCGCGTAGAGGACCTTGATGCGCGCCGTGAGATCGGACCACGTCATCGCCGCCCGGCCTTGCGCCTGCTCGGCCTCGGCTTCGGCAGCGCCGCGCCGCAGGTCGCGCTTGCCCCAGAAGGGAAGCGGCTGCCAGAGCGTGTACTTGGTGTCGCCGACCTTGCTCGGATTGAGACTCGGCGCCGCGCTGCTGCCGCTGTTGGTGATGTTCTCCATCTCGATCCGGAACCCGGGATCGGCCAGTGCCCCAGCGGGGTACACGCGCTGCGCCGCGGCGTCGGCTTCGTAGCGCGCGGCGGCGTACTCCGGATTGCCGCGGGCGTACTCGATGAGGCTTTCCACCGTCGCGCCTGGCACGCGCTCGGTACCGCCGGCGGCACCGGTGGCGGCGAGGCCGGCGGCGAACGCGATCGCCGCGAAGCCTGCCCTCGCGGATCGCCTGCGGACCGTCGCACCGGGCATCGCGCGAAACCGTGCGTAACGACTACTTCGACGGTTCCAACGCCACGACCGTCAATTCGCCGTGGACGCTCTCCGCGCGAAAGCGGATCGGTGCGCCGATCTTCATGGCGTCGAGCCAGGCGCGATCCTTCACCTGGAAGCTCATCGTCATCGCGGGCATGCCGAGATGGGTGAGTGCCTCGTGGGCGATGGTGACGCTGCCGGCCGCCTTGTCGACGCGCTTCACGACACCCTGGGTCATGGCGTTCGGCGAGTTCGCCGGGGACGCGGCGACGTGGTGCGTGGGCGCCCCGTCAGCGGCCAGCGCGACGGGCGCCGGGACTGCCACGAGGGCGGCGATGATGACGGCGAGCGCAGGGTTCATGACGATGGCCTCGAAGGGATGCGGTGGCGAATGGTTCGGATCGGGTTGCGTTCGCCATTCTCGCGGTGCGAACCCGACACGGAACTGACGCACGGATTACAAATCCGTCAGCATCGACGGCGGCGGAGGGTGGAAGGGCACAATGGCGCACCTGATCGATCGATGCGGAGCGCAGCCATGAAGATCCTGGTCGTCGAGGACGAGTCGAAGACGGGCAATTACCTGAGGCAGGGCCTGACCGAAGCCGGATTCGTGGTCGACCTTGCGCGCGACGGCCACGATGGACTGCATCTCGCCACGACCGAGAGCTACGACGTCATCGTGCTCGACATCATGCTTCCCGGACGCGACGGCTGGTCGGTGCTGAAGGCGCTGCGCGACGACGGGTCGAGCGTGCCCGTGCTCTTCCTCACCGCGCGCGATCAGGTGGACGACCGCGTCAAGGGGCTCGAGGCCGGTGCCGATGACTACCTGGTGAAGCCGTTCGCCTTCTCCGAGTTGCTCGCCCGCGTACGCTCGCTGCTGCGCCGTGGCAAGGTCGCCGAGCCCGCGACCCTGCGCGTCGCCGACATGGAGCTCGATCTGTACCGCCGGCGCGTGACGCGCGGTGGCAAGCGCATCGCCCTCACGGCGAAGGAGTTCGCGTTGCTGGAGTTGCTGCTGCGGCGCCACGATGAAGTCTTGCCGCGCTCGCTGATCGCGTCACAGGTCTGGGACATGAACTTCGACAGCGATACCAACGTGATCGAAGTCGCGGTGCGCCGACTCCGGGGGAAGATCGACGACGGCTTCGAGCCCAAGCTGATTCGCACGATCCGGGGCATGGGTTACGTGCTGGAGACACCGGAGCCGGCTTGATGTGGCATCGGTCGATCACCCTCCGGCTGACGGTCCACTTCGCGGCAGCGTCCATCGCGGTGCTGCTGACTATTGGATATCTGGTGGGCAACGCGGTCGAAAGCCACTTCATCGAATTGGACCGAATGGAACTGCGAGGCAAGATGGAATTGGTCCGCCATGTTCTGGCGAAGACACGTACGACCGCGGACGTTGAGGCGCTACCCGGGCGCATGGACGACGCATTGACGGGACACGAAAGCCTGTCGGTGAGCCTTTCAACTCCCGGCGGACGTACTTTGTTCAGTACCGCCGGCGCGATGTTTCCGGCGGCGCTGCTGAATACAAGAACTCCGTACGAGGCCGACACGATGCCTGACCTCACGCCGTGGGAGCAGCACGGTCACGTGTACCGAGGATTCGCCGCCCTCGTCCCAACCGAGGCTGCCGTCATTCCTATGGTGGTGGCAGCCATTGCGGTGACGACCGACGAGCACCACAAATTCACGGCCGTACTCAATCGCAACCTTTGGCTCGCGATTGCGGCAGGCGTCCTGTTGACGGGTGTTCTCGGATGGATCGCGGCGAGGCGAGGTCTGGCCCCCGTCCGGGAGATGGCGCGGGTCGCGCATCGTGTCACAGCTAGCCGTCTTGCCGACCGCTTGCCGGTGGACTCGCTGCCCGTCGAGCTGCATGATCTGGCGAAGGCATTCAACGAGATGCTCTCGCGGCTCGAGGACTCGTTTCGCCGATTGTCCGAATTCTCGTCGGATCTGGCGCATGAGCTGCGGACGCCTGTCGGGAACATGATGACTCAGACACAGGTGGCGCTCTCACGAAGCCGAACCGCGGAGGAATATCGGGAAGTGCTGTATTCGAATTCCGAAGAATTCGACCGCCTCGCCCGCATGACTACCGACATGCTGTTCCTGGCCCAGGCGGACCATGGATTGATCGTGCCGCGCACCGAGTCCGTCGATCTCGCGGCCGAGGTGCGGGAACTGTTCGAATTCTACGATGCACTTTCGGAGGATAGGGGGGTGGGGCTGAAGCTCGTGGGCGAGGGTATTGTCGCGGGCGAACGCCTCATGATTCGCCGCGCCGTGGGCAACCTGTTGTCGAATGCGATCATTCAGACACCGAGGAGCGGCATCATCGTCGTGCTGATCGAGCCGGCGGGCGAGGGGGAGGTTGCGCTTTCCGTGGAAAACCCGGGTGCGGGAATTGCACCCGAGCATCTTGAGCGAGTCTTCGATCGCTTTTACCGAGTCGACCCGTCGCGTAAACGTTCGACCGAAGGCGCCGGTCTTGGATTGGCAATCACCAAAGCGATCCTGGCCGCGCACCGCGGGTCGGTGCACGTGCAATCGGCGGGTGGGCGAACGCGCTTCGAAATCCGGTTTCCGCCACCGGCGAGTAGGCCAACCGACGTATCTCGTTCAACCTGAAGTTCCAACCGACTGCAACGGCTTCTCTGCGGGCATGCAAGTCACCGCAGATCTGGCCCCGCGGAACCGGTATCCCGCGCGCTCCCGCGCCTCGCAATCGGCCAGTCCGAGAACGCCAGCACATACAACGCAATCAGGTTGACCATGGGGACGATCATCAGCAGGCTGAGCCAGCCGGAAAACCCCGCCTTGGCAAAGATCCTCCAGAACGGCAGCACGATCATCACCGCGCCCAGTAGCATCGTGAACCAGTGGGCACCCAACCACCAGGCTATATCGCCGTTAGCCCATCCATACATCATGATGCATCCCCTATGTTTGAAGGTTTCGAGGTCAATGGCTCGCCCTATGCGCGCCGCAGCCGCAGCGCGTTGAAGATGACGGAGGCCGAGCTCAGGCTCATCGCCAGCGCGGCGATCAACGGCGACAGCAGCCAGCCCGTGAACGGATACAGGAGGCCGGCAGCGATCGGCACGCCGATGCCGTTGTAGACGAAGGCGAACAGCAGGTTCTGCCGCATGTTGCGCACGGTGTCGGTCGAGATTTCGCGCGCCGCCGCGATGCCGCGCAGGTCGCCCTTGACCAAGGTGACCTGGCCGCTGTTCATCGCCACGTCGGTGCCGGTGCCCATGGCAACGCCCACGTCGGCCTTGGCCAGCGCCGGCGCATCGTTGATACCGTCGCCGGCCATGGCGACCACACGACCCTCCTGCTGCAGTTTCTCGACCAGGGCCAGCTTGTCGGCGGGCTTGACCTCGCCATGTACCTCGTCAATTGCCAGCCGGGCACCCACGGCGCGGGCGGTGGTCAGGCCGTCGCCTGTGGCCATGACGATGCGCAGGCCGCTGGCGTGCAGGGTGCGGATGGCCTCGGGCGTGCTGGACTTGACGGGGTCGGTCACGGCCAGCAGGCCAGCGAGACGGCCATCGACCGCCAGGTGCATGACGCTGGCGCCCTCGCCGCGCAGGCGCTCGGCATCGGTCCTCAACGCCGCCACGTCGACGCCCTCCTGCTCCATGAGCGTGGTATTGCCCAGCGCCAGCCGCCGCCCCTCGACCATGCCGCGCACGCCGATGCCGCTGCCCGACTCGAAGTCGGCCGGCTTGGCCAATGGCAGGCCCTGCTCGCGCGCCGCACTGACGATGGCATCGGCCAACGGGTGTTCGCTACCCTGGTCCAGGCTGGCCGCCAGGCGCAGCACTTCGGCGGGCGTGAACCCAGGAGTGGCAATAGCCGTCTCGAACGCGGGCCGGCCTTCCGTGAGCGTGCCGGTCTTATCCACGATCAGCGTATCCACCTCGCGCATCTTCTCGATGGCTGCGGCATCGCGGAACAGCACGCCCTGCGTGGCCGCGCGTCCCGTGGCCACCATCACCGACATGGGCGTGGCCAAGCCCAGCGCGCAAGGGCAGGCGATGATCAGCACCGCCACCGCGTTGATCAGGCCGAACACCCAACTGGGCTCGGGGCCGAACAGGCCCCAGACGAAGAAGGTGGCGACCGCGATTGCCACCACCACCAGGACGAACGTGCCCGCCACCACGTCGGCCATGCGCTGCATGGGCGCCTTGGAGCGCTGGGCTGCGGCCACCATCTGCACGATCTGCGCCAGCATGGTGGCCGCGCCGACCTTCTCGGAGCGCATGACCAGCGCCCCGCTGGTGTTGAGCGTGGCGCCGATCAGCGCGTCGCCGACGCGCTTGGTCACGGGTACGGGCTCGCCGGTCAGCATGGATTCATCGACCGCGCTGCGCCCCTCGGTCACGACGCCATCGACGGGCACCTTCTCGCCGGGGCGCACGCGCAGCAGGTCGCCGACGTGCACGTGGGCGAGCGGCACGTCCTCCTCGCTGCCATCGGCGTTGATGCGGCGCGCGGTCTTGGGCGCCAGGCCCAGCAGGGACTTGAGCGCGGCCGAGGTCTGCGAGCGCGCCTTCAGTTCCAGGATCTGCCCGAGCATGGTCAACGAGATGATGACCACGGCCGCCTCGAAGTACACGGCCACGCGGCCCATGGCCACGAACGAGGCGGGGAACACCTGCGGCGCCAGCGTAGCGACGACGCTGTAGACGAATGCCGCCCCGGTGCCCAGGGCGATCAGGGTCCACATGTTGGGGCTGCGCCGCACGATGGAGCGCCAGCCACGCACGAAGAAGGGCCAGCCGGCCCACAGCACCACGGGCAGTGACAGCACCAGCTCGATCCAGCTCTGCGTCGCCATGGCGAACCAGCCCAAGCGGTGGCCGAACATCGCCAGCACCGTGACGATGACCGTGAGCGGCAGCGTCCACCAGAAGCGACGCTGGAAGTCCTTGAGCTCGTGGTTGTCGTCCGCGTCGAGCGGAACGATGGGCTCCAGCGTCATGCCGCATTTGGGACAACTGCCGGGATGATCCTGCTGCACCTCGGGGTGCATGGGGCAGGTGTAAATGGTTCCCACTGGAGCCTGTTCGCCGCCCGCGTGGCCGTCGTAATGCGAGTGACGATTCATGTCCATGCCTTTTGTTTGGGAGTTGACTCCACTCTCAACCTTGCCATCATGGAATCGTCAACCGGCATTCCCGGCGGACACACCCAGCGTGCGCCCGACCGACTATCGGGGCGAGAACTTGCGGTACTGAGCATTGAGCTCATTGTGGCGCTGGCGTATCTCGGGCGACCGCTTGATGAACCCCAAATCTCACGATGGGGAGATTCTGGGGGGGCCATGCTTTCACCCAGCTGTTCCGAAGATTACGTTGTTGTCATCTTCATGGCAGTTTCGTGCAACATGGTCGACTTCGGACGTACGTCGCAGCGCTCGCACGTGGGGCGGCCAACGATCGACGTCAAGCATGGGCAGCCGATCCTGTTCAGCGGCGTCGCCGACGTGACGTTCGCTCCCGCCATCAAGCGAGGCGACGCCGGCTACTTCGGAGGCCCCGCCGTCCTCCTCGCCATTCAGAAGCAGCCAGCGGCCGACACAATTGGACTCACCGAGCAGAAACTCGTCGGCTTGGTCGGCTACGGCATCAACCTCACCCCCTTGATCCTCGCGCTGCGTTGCCGCCGAACCACACGCGTCGACGCCCATTTATCGGTGGCAAAGATTCTCGGCGCGGGGCTCCCGCTAATCCGAGGGCCGGATACCTTCACGTCGTCGTACGCCGTCGCGGCACTGATCGGCATCTGAGTGCGCTTGCAGATGGCCGAGCAGCGCGCGCATGGGCAGTGGCACGAACCGAGCGCAAATCTCCTGCGGTATGCTTGTCGTGACAATCTCGTTCGCTGCGGAGGCTCGATGTCCAAAGTCGTTGTCATTGGGGGTGATGCTGCGGGCATGTCGGCGGCGGCCGTGGCGAGCCGGGGTGCGCAACCGGTGGAACTCGTCGTATTCGAGCGTGGCGAGTACACCTCGTTCGCGGCCTGCGGCCTGCCGTACTTCGTCGGCGGACAGGTGCCCGATGCGGCACGACTCGTCGCCCGCTCGCCTGAGCAGCACCGCGCGAACGGTATCGACGTGCGCACCGGGCACGAGGTACTGTCCATCGACACCGCGGCGCGCCGCGTGCAGGTGCGCGCGCTTGCCGACGGCCGCGAATCCACCGAGCCCTTCGATCACCTGGTGATCGCCACCGGCGCCTCGCCGATCCGCCCGCCGTTCGCGAATATCGACGCGAAGGGCGTCCACGTCATCCACACGATCCCGAACGCGACCGCCATCGACGAGGCGATCCGCAGCCGCAAGCCAAGGCGCGCCGTGGTTGTCGGCGCCGGATACATCGGCATCGAGGTGGTCGAAGCGCTGGTGAACCGTGGCCTCGAGGTCACGGTGATCGAGAAGCTCGACGTTCCGATGGCGACCCTCGACCCCGACATGGGCGAGCGTGTCGCCGCCGCGATGCGCGCGATGGGCGTGGAGCTGCAACTCGGCGTCGGCGTCGAGGGCTTCGAGATGGGCGCCGACGGGTGGGTGCGCGCGGTTGCCACGAGTTCCGGCGCCGTCGCGGCGGATCTCGTGGTGTTGGGACTGGGCGTTCGCCCCAACGTCGCGCTCGCGAAGGATGCGGGCATCGCGCTCGGCGCGACGGGCGCCATCGCCACCGATGCGCGCATGGCGACCGCGGTGGAGCGCATCTGGGCAGCGGGTGATTGCGCGGAGAGCTTCCATCGGGTGAGCGGGCGACCGACGTGGATCGCCTTGGGCACGCATGCCAACAAGCAGGGTCGCGTGGTCGGCTCGAACGTGAGCGGCACCCACGCGCGATTTCCGGGCGTGATCGGCACCGCCGTGACGAGAGTGGGCGCAACCGAGATCGGCCTCACGGGCCTCAACGAGCGTGCCGCACAGGCGGCCGGTTTCGACGCCGTCGCGCAGTCGATCGAAGGCGTCACGCGGGCGCACTACTATCCCGACGCCGCGAAGATCGCGGTGAAGCTCGTGGCCGAGCGGGGCAGCGGCCGCCTGCTGGGCGCGCAGATCGTCGGCGGACCCGAGTCCGCGAAGCGCATCGATGCGCTGGCGGTGGCCGTATGGAACGGGATGACCGCCGACGAATTCTCGCAACTCGACCTGGGCTATGCGCCGCCGTTCTCGCCGGTGTGGGACGCGACGCTGATCGCCGCCCGCCTCACCGGCGACAAAGCGCGCTGAGGCCGCCGCACCGTTTCCTCATCCGTTCCGCGCAACCCGATGCCGCTCGAATCGATGCACCGGCAGGTGCTGCTCCTCGCCGGCGCCCAGGCGCTCTTCCAGATTGCATCCGTGATGGTGATGACGATCGGCGGACTCGCCGGTGCGCAGATCGCGCCGTCGCCGCGCTGGGCGACGCTGCCGATCGCCACGATGTTCCTCGGCACCGCGTGCGCGATGTTCCCGGCGTCGATGTGGATGGCGCGGGTCGGGCGCCGGGCGGGCTTTCTCGCGGGCACGCTGCTCGGTGCCGCGGGCGGCGTCGTCGCGGCCGCCGGGATCGCGATCGGATCGCTCGCGCTGCTGTCGTTCGGGACGTTCCTCGTCGGCGCCTACCAGGCGTTTGCACAGTTCTACCGCTTCGCCGCGAGCGAGATCGCCGACGCCGCATTCCGGCCGCGCGCGATCTCGTGGGTGATGGCGGGCGGCGTCGTCGCGGCGATCCTCGGGCCCTGGCTCGCGCGCATCGGCGGCCCGCTGCTGAAGCCGGAGTACCTGGGGTCATTCGTCCTGCTCGTCGTGGTGGCGCTGCTCGCCACGGGTCTGCTGACGGGATTGCGCATGCCGCGCGAGCACGCGGGCCACGCCGATGCCGCCAAGGCGCGGCCATGGCGCACCGTGGTCGGACAACCCGCGTATCTCGTCGCGCTCTTCGGCGCCGCGACCGGCTACGGCATCATGATCCTCGCCATGACCGCCACGCCGATCGCCATGCTCCACCACGAGCACGATCTCGGAGCTGCGGCGATGGTGATCCAGCTCCACGTCCTCGGCATGTTCCTCCCCTCTTTCGTCACCGGCTCGCTCATCGCGCGCTTCGGCGTCCTGCGCATCATGTTCACCGGCGCCGTGATCCTCGCCGGGCACATCGTCATGACGTTGACCGGCACCGGATTCGGCTCGTTCGCAGCCGCGCTCGTGCTCCTCGGCGTAGGCTGGAATTTCCTCTACATCGGCGGCACGACGCTGCTCACCGGAACGTACACGCCGGCGGAACGGGCCCGCGCGCAGGCGATCAACGACCTCACGATCTTTGCCGTCGGGGTGACTTCGTCGTTTGCCGCCGGCGGATTGCTGGAGAGTCTCGGGTGGGTGCGGATGAACCTCGTGCTGCTGCCGTGGCTCGTCGCGGCAGCGGTGGCGATCCTGTGGCTCGGCGCGCGGCGACGCGCGGGCGCGTCCGCCGATCGCTGAGCGATTGGCGCGCCACCGGCGATCGGGACTAGAATCACGCTCGCCATCGACCGGACGAACATACGTCCGGCACCAGGAGGAGAGTTCCATGTCGATCCGTTCGATCCCCACGCGCGCGGCAGCGCTCGCCGTTCTCGCGTTCGCGTTCTGCCTGCCCGCAGCGGCGCAGACCTGCAGCAATCGTGGCGACCTCGACGCCCGCTATTGCGACGAGAATCGCGATCTCGTCGCCGACACGCCGAAGAACCCCAAGGACTGGCAGGATCCGGCCACGCTCGTCTTCTCGTACACGCCGGTGGAGGATCCGTCGGTCTACGAGAACGTGTTCGACGGGCTCATGCAGCACATCGCCAAGCTCACCGGCAAGCGCGTGAAGTGGTTCCCGGCCGAATCGTACGCGGCGCAGGTCGAGGCGATGCGCTCGGGACGCCTGCACATCGCCGGCGTGGCCGCGGGTCCGACGCCGTACGCGGTCAACCTCGCGGGCTTCGTACCGCTCGTCGCCATGCAGCACGCCGACGGCACGATCGGCTACACGCTGCAGCTCATCGTGCGCAAGGACAGTCCGATCACCAAGGTCGCCGACCTCAAGGGCAAGCGGGTGGCGCACGTGTCGCCGTCGTCGAACTCCGGTGACACCGCCCCGCGCGTGCTGTTCAAGCAGTTCGGCATCGAGCCCGGCAAGGACTACGAGGTCGTCTTCTCCGGCAAGCACGACAACTCGGTGATGGGGGTGGTCAACGGCGACTACGACGCGGCGCCGATCGCCTCGTCGGTCAAGGACCGGATGCAGGCGCGCGGAATGTTCAAGCCCGACGCGCTGCGCGTGGTGTACGAGTCGCAGCCCTTCCCGCGCACCGCCTACGGCGTCGCGTACAACCTCAAGCCCGAGCTGCAGGCGAAGATCAAGGAGGCATTCCTGACCTTCGACTTCAAGAACTCGGCGCTCGCCAAGGAGTTCAAGGACGTGTCGGGCTTCAAGGCGGTCGACTACGCGAGCGGCTGGAAGGACATCCGCCTCATCCAGTCGCAGTCGGGCATCCACTACACGCCAGAAAGCCTCTCGAAGCTCGGCAACAAGGAATAGGGTGACGCGCGCGGACATGACGGCGCCAGCGGAAGGCGCCGCCGGCGAGCGCGAGCGCCTGCGCGTCGTCGGCCTCACCAAGGTCTACGCCACCGGCAAGCGGGCACTCGACGCCGTCGACCTCGTCATCCGCACGCCGGGGGTCATTGCGGTGATCGGCTCGTCGGGCGCGGGCAAGAGCACCTTCATTCGTTGCATCAACCGGCTGGTCGAGCCAACGTCCGGGGCGATCCTGCTCGACGGGGTCGATCTCGTTCGCCTCGATCGCGCGGGACTGCGCACCGCGCGCCGGCGCATCGGCATGATCTTCCAGGAATTCAACCTGGTCGAGCGGCTCACCGTGATGGAGAACGTGCTCGCCGGCCGGCTCGGCCACGTCGGCCTCCTCGACACGCTGCGGCGCCGTTTCGCTCCCGAGGACGTCGACGCCGCCTTCGAGCTCCTCGCCCGCGTCGGGCTCGAAGGCTTCCATGACCGGCGCGCCGACGCGCTCTCGGGCGGACAGCGCCAGCGCGTGGGCATCGCCCGCGCGCTCATCCAGCGCCCCGACCTCCTGCTCGTCGATGAGCCGACGGCGAGCCTCGATCCGCGCACGGCGCGCCAGATCATGCGCCTCGTGCGCGAACTCGCGGTCGAGCGCGCCACCCCGGCGATCGTGAATCTGCACGACGTCGCGCTGGCCCGCGAATTCGCCGATCGCGTGGTGGCATTCAGCGCCGGGCGCATCGTCTTCGACGACGCCCCGACCGCTCTCGACGACGCCACGCTCGATCGCATCTACGGCGGCGAGGCGTGGAACGCCGCGCCGGACGACGACGCGCCATCAGCGCCATCGGCGGCAACGCGCGGACTCGCCTTGGGTGACGACACCGGGGTAGCCGGGTGAGCGACGACGCGCGGCGCTTCGGCCGTGGCGCGGCAGCCTTCCGGCGGACTCGCGACACGTCGCGATGAGCACCGCGCTCGCCGCACCGCGCAGCTGGCGGCGCTCGTCGATGTTCGGCGGGCCGTGGCAACGACGCACGCTGCTCCTCATCTTCGCCGCGTATTGCGTGTGGTCGGTGCGCGACCTGCCGATCGACTACCCGCGGGTGTGGCGCGGTTTCGGCCGCGCCGCCGACATGCTCGCGCGCATGTGGCCTCCCGACTTCAGCCGCTGGCAGATCCTCGGCAAGGGCATGCTCGAGAGCATCCAGATGGCGATCGCGGCAAGTGTCGCCGGTGCGCTGCTGTGCATACCGCTAGCGCTGTGTGCCGCACGCAACCTCGCGCCCACCCCCCTCTACCTCGCTGCGCGGGCGCTCATCGTGGTCGGCCGCACGTTCCACGAGGTGATCGTGGCGATCCTCTTCGTGAAGCTCTTCGGCTTCGGCGCGGTCGCGGGCATGCTGACGCTCGCCTTTTCGTCGGCGATCTTCCTCGCCAAGATGATCGCCGAGGACATCGAGAACGTGCGACCCGGCCCGGTCGAGGCGATCCGCGCCACCGGCGCGCGCTTCGGCCAGGTGGTCGTCTTCGCCATCGTGCCGCAGGTGGTCGTGCGCGCGCTCGGCGTCTTCATCTATCGCATCGACGCCAACCTGCGCCACTCGACGGTGATCGGCATCGTCGGCGCCGGCGGCATCGGGCAAACCCTCGCGGCGTCCTTCACGCGCTACGACTACGATTTCAGCGCGGCGATCCTGCTGTGCATCGCGGCGCTGGTGGCGCTCGGCGAATGGTTCAGCGACTGGGTGCGCCGGCGACTGCGATGAGCGGAGTCACGCCACCCGCAGCCGCCACTCGCGAGCGACGCACCTGGCAGCGGCGCTCGCGCGGCGCGGCGCTGCGCGCGTGGCTCGCCTTCGCCGCTGCCGCCTTCGTCACCGCGTGGTCGGTGTCCGCGCTCGACATCGAGTGGGCATTCTTCGCCGATGCGCACGCGCAGGCCGCCGACCTCCTCGGCCGCATGTGGCCGCCGCGCTGGGCGTACCTGCCGCAGATCGTGAAGCCGCTCGTCGAGACCATCCACATCGCCACCCTCGGCACCGCCATCGCGGTCGTCTTCTCGCTGCCGGTCGCCTTCCTCGCCGCCCGCAACACGACCGCCAATCGCACGACCTGGCTCGTCGGCCGCGGCATCCTCGTCGTGTCGCGCTCGGTCAACACGGTGATCTGGGGGCTCGTCTTCGTCGCGGTCTTCGGCCCGGGGCCGGTGGCCGGGATCTGCGCCGTCGCGGCGCGCTCGGTCGGCTTTCTCGCCAAGCTCGTCGCCGAGGCGATCGAGGAGGTCCAGGTGGGGCAGGTCGAGGCGATCGCGGCGACCGGCGCGCGCACCTCGCAGGTGTGGACGATGGCGATCCTGCCGCAGGTCCTGCCCGTTCTCGTCGGCACCGCGGTCTACCGCTGGGACATCAACGTGCGCGAATCGAGCGTGCTGGGCTTCGTCGGCGCCGGCGGCATCGGCCTGTACCTCTACGCCTCGATCAACCAGTTCGCGTGGCAGCAGGTGACGGTGATCCTGATCGCAACCTCCGTGATCGTCCTCGCGAGCGAAGCGCTCTCCGCGTTCGTGCGCTCGCGCATCTCCTGATGGCAAGCGCGGGGAACAACGCCACGCTCGATGTGACCGCGCGTTGCGTGCCGCTATCCGGCGTGCGTGAACTCGCCGCGCGCTACGACGCCTTCCTGGTCGACCAGTGGGGCGTCCTGCACGACGGCGCGCACGCGCTGCCGGGGGCGCTCGCCTGTCTCGCCGAACTTCGCGCCGCCCACAAGCGCGTGCTGATCCTGTCCAACTCCGGACGCAGCGGCGCCGAGAACGCGCAGGCGATGCGACGCTTCGGCATCACCCCGGCGCTCCACGACGCGGTGGTCACCGCCGGCGACGATGCGCGCGAGGCTTTCCGCGCCCGCACCGATCCCTTCCACCGTGCGCTCGGCCGGCGCGCGCTGGTGATCGCGCGCGACGGAGACGCGGAGCAGGTCGCCGATTTCGGCCTCGTCGCCACCGACGTCGCGATCGCGGATCTCGTGCTGGTGCTGAGTGTCGAGGCCGACGGCCGGACCGCGCGCGAGAGCGAAGCGCAGCTTGTCGCGGCGCGGGAGCGCGACCTGCCGATGGTCTGCGCCAACCCCGACGTGACCGTCGTCTCGCACGGCGAGGTGATCGACGGCCCCGGCGCCATCGCCCGGCGCTACGAGGCACTGGGCGGGCGTGTGCGCTACCACGGCAAGCCCGATCGCGGCGTCTACGCTCTCGCGCTCGCGGCGCTCGCCCGGTTCGGCATCGCTGCAGCGCGCACGATCGCCGTTGGCGACTCGCTGCCCAACGACGTCGCCGGCGCGCACGGAGCCGGACTCGCCTGCGCGCTCGTCGCCGGCGGCATCCACCGCGACGCGCTCGGCGTGACGCCCGGCCAGCTTCCGGATGCGGCGCACTGGACTGCCTTTCTTGCCGGATCGAAGGTCGTGCCCGAATATCTCATCGCATCGTTCGCGTGGTGAGCACCGCATCTTGCGAGGTGCCGCCGGCCTCGCCGGGGAGATCGTGGCGGGTGCGCAAAAGCGCGGACGGCGCAACTTTTGCGCGCGGTGTCATAATCCCTGCGTCCAAGGCGGCGCCGGATTCCCGGCACCTCGCCCGCGCGACGGCTGCCAAGGGGAGGCACCGCCGCCGATCCCGTTTTGCATCCCCGGTGGAGAACGTCATGATTCGCCGTGCCTGCTCGATGGTCACCGCCATTGCCGCCGCCGCCATCCTCGCCGCCTGCTCGGACAGCGGCAAGCCCGCGCAGACCGCGCAGTCGACGACGCCCGCGCCCGCGACGCCGCCTGCCGCCACCAAGGCGCTGGTGCTCTACGCCTCGCACCCGACGGAGATGGTCGACTTCTTCATCAAGGCGTTCGAGAAGGAGAATCCCGGCGTCAAGGTCGAACTCATCACCGGCGGCACGGGTGATCTCCTCGGCCGCGTCAAGGCGGAGAAGGATCGGCCGCAGGGCGACCTCCTCTGGGGCGGCAGCTCGACGACGGGCGGCAGCGCGCCGGATCTCTTCGTGAAGTACGACGCGCCAGTCCTGAAGGACATCAGCAAGGAATTGCAGGATCCGGCGGGGTACAACGCGCCCTTCGACGCATTCGCGATGGTCATCGTCTACAACAAGGATCTCGTGCCGGCGGCCGAGGTGCCGAAGACCTGGGCCGACCTGGCCGATCCCAAGTGGAAGGGCAAGATCCGCTTCGCCAATCCGACGTCGTCGAGTTCCTCGTACGCAGCACTCGTCAACTGGAAGCTCATCGGCGACTGGCCGCTCGTCGAGAAGCTCGCGAAGAACATGATCATCGACGAGAGCTCCAGCGCACCGTTCACCGCGGTGGCGCAGGGCGAGGCGCCGCTCGGCGTCGCCTACGAGGAAGGCGCGTACCGCGTGCAGAAGACCGGCAAGGTGGGCATCGTCTATCCCGCCGACGGCGTCACCCTGCTGCCGGGCGGGCTCTTCCTCATCAAGGGCGGCCCGAATCCCGTCAACGCGAAGAAGTTCGCCGACTTCGTGCTGTCCACCCCGCAGGAGCAGGCGCTGGTCGACAACTTCGTGGGGCGGCGACCGGCGAACACCACGGTCAAGTTCCCGGCAGGGATGCCGGCCGCAGCGGACCTCAAGGTGCTCCCTTATCCCACCGACGAAGCCAAGGCGCAGCAGAAGGAGTGGCTCGCCAAGTGGAAGGAAATCATGATCGGCACCCGCTGACGGCGTGACGGCGGCGATGGCAAAGCCCCCCGCGACGGCCGCCGGTGTCGAACTCGCCGGCGTCAGCATCCGCTTCGACGAGGTCGTCGCGGTCCGCAGCGCGACGCTCGACATCGCGGGTGGCGAGTTCTTCACGCTCCTGGGGCCGTCGGGCTGCGGCAAGACGACGCTCCTGCGCGCGATTGCCGGCTTCAATCGGCAGACCGAGGGGACGATCCGCATCGCCGGCACCGTCGTCGACGACATCCCCGCGTGGCATCGCGACACCGGGATGGTGTTCCAGAACTACGCGATCTTTCCGCACCTCGACGTGTGGCACAACGTCGCCTACGGCCTCGCCAACCGGCGCGTGACCGGCACCGACGCGGCGCAGCGCGTGGCCGAAACGCTCGCCATGGTCGACCTCACCGGCCTCGAGAAGCGCATGCCCAAGCAGCTCTCCGGCGGGCAGCAGCAGCGCGTGGTGATCGCCCGCGCGCTCGCCGTGCGCCCGCGGGTCCTACTCATGGACGAGCCGCTCGCCAACCTCGATGCGAAGCTGCGCGTGCGGCTGCGCAACGATCTGAAGCGCCTGCAGCGGCGCCTCGGCATCACCACGGTGTACGTCACGCACGACCAGGAGGAGGCGCTGAGCCTGTCCGATCGCATCGCCGTCATGAGCGGCGGCGAGATCTTCCAGGTGGGGACGCCCGAGGACGTCTACGTGCGGCCCGCCGCGCTGCGCGTGGCCGAATTCATCGGTGAAGGCAACTTCCTGCGCGGGCAGCCGGCCGGCAACGGCGTGGTGCTCGCCAACGGCGCGACGATTCGGGTCGCCGCTGCGGGCGGCACCCCGCGTGGCGACGTCTGGATCGGCTTTCGTCCGCAGGACGTGCACGTCGCGCCCGCCGGGGCGAGCCCGCCGGGCGCGCTCGCCGGCACCGTGCGCGGACGCACGTACCTGGGCTCGCAGGTACGCTACGAGATCGACTGCGGGCTCGACCGCGCACTGGCGGCACAGGTGGCGGCCAGCGGCGACGCTGGCCGCCTGCCGGAGGGAACCGCGGTCGTGCTGAGCGTCGCACCCGAGCAGGTGATGCTCTTCCCGGGTGACGACACGAGCGTCGAGCTGTGACGACTGCCCGTGCCGCAGCGCCGACCGCGCGCCGCGCGCGGGGGTGGGGGCGATTCGATTTCTGGGGCGTGGTCACCATCGCGGCGCTGGTCGTCTTCCTCGTGCTGCTCGTGTACCCGCTCGCGCGCCTGCTCATCGCCAGCATGACCGGCGACGAGGGGGGCGGCGCGGTGGTGCTGCGCACCTACGTCGAGTTCTTCACGCGCCGCTACTACTACGAGACGCTGCTGCACAGCATCGGCGTGAGCGCGCTCGTCACGGTGATCGCCACGGCGCTCGGCGCGCCGCTCGCCTACCTCGTCGCGCGCTTCGACATCCCGGGCAAGCTCCTGATCCGTGCGCTCATCGTGCTCACCTTCGTGTCGCCGCCGTTCATCGGCGCCTATGCGTGGATCCTGCTCCTCGGCCGCAACGGCGTGATCACCGGCTGGTTCGCCGACCTGGGGCTGCGCCTGCCCTCGATCTACGGGGTGACCGGCGTCGTGCTGGTCTTCACGCTGCAGGCGCTGCCGTTCGTCTTCCTGCTGGTGAGCGCGGGATTGCGGACGGTCGACCAGAGCATCGAGGACGCGGCGGTCAACCTCGGCAAGCGGCCGGCGGCGGTGGCGCTCACGGTGATCGCGCCGCTCATCGTGCCCTCGCTCGCCACCGGCGCGCTGCTCGTGTTCGTCACCTCGCTCTCCGATTTCGGCACGCCGATGATCATCGGCGAGAATTTCCGCGTGCTCGCGAGCCAGATCTATACCGAGTTCGTCAACGAGCACGGCGGCAATCCAGCGGTGGCGAGCGCGCTGTCGCTCATCCTGCTGGTCGTCACCGTCGGCGCGCTCCTCTGGCAGCGGGCGTGGGTCAGGAAGCGCGCGTACGGCCAGGAGACGGTACGCCCGCTCGCCATGCGCAGTCTGTCGCCGCGCGCCCGCGCCGCAGCCACCGCCTACGTCTACGCGGTGGTGCTCGCCGCGAGCCTGCCCATCGTGACCATCGTCGTGTCGTCGTTCCTCCGGGCGAAGGGGCCGCTCATCACCGGCGAGTTCACGCTCGACGGCTACGTCAATGCGCTGCGCCTGCCGCACGCGCTCTTCAACACGGTGATGCTGTCGACCGTGTCGACGATCCTGTGCGTCGCCGCCGGCGCGCTCGTCGGCTACGTCGTCGTGCGCCAGCGCGGGCGCCTCGCCGGCGCGATCGACGCCTTCTCGATGGTGCCCTACGCAGTGGCCGGCGTGGTGATGGGCATCGCCATCGCCGTCGCCTTCGGCGGCAAGCCGTTCTATCTCGGCGGCACCGTCGCGATCCTCGTCATGGTCTACTTCATCCGTCGCCTGCCCTACTCGATCCGTTCGGTCTCGGGCATGCTGAGCCAGATCGGCACACAGGTGGAGGAAGCGTCGATCAACCTCGGCGTTCCGCCTGGCCGCACCTTCTGGCGCGTCACGGTGCCGATGCTGACCCCTGCGCTCCTGTCGGGCGCGCTCCTCACCTTCGCCACCATCGCCCGCGAATTCAATTCGACGGTGATCCTCTACAGCGGCGCGACGCGCACCTTGCCCGTCGAGGTCTTCGCGCAGGTGCTGCAGGGCAATTTCGCCAACGCCTCGGTGGTCGGCACCGTGCTGATCGCGGTGAGCCTCGTGCCGATCGTCGTCCTGTTCCGCTTCATGGCGCGTGACGAGGACGTGCTCGTCTAGCAGTCGGTCACGTCGATCGGTTCATGCTTTCACGGCATGCGAACGTTCACGCCGCCGAAGGCATGGCGTTCGAGGAGCGCGTGCGCCTTCAAGCCGGCGCGCACATCACCACGAAGTCGGCGCCGTCGCCCTCGACGACCCAGCCGCGAGCGGCCATCCGATCGCGAATCTCGCGCTTGACCATGTAGCGGTGGTTCGCGTCGGCGCGGTTACTGAAGACGCGGTACACCGGCTGCGTGCCTGCGGAGCAGATGCCCGCCACCGGCAGCGCGACGTGGAAGAACTGCGAGTCCTCGTTGACGAACGACGGGTTCGCGGCGGCGGTCGCGTCGCACTCCGCGGTGCCGCGGCCGTAGAAATGGGAATCGCCCTTGTCCGGCGGAATGTAGAACCGGCACACGGGCGACGAGCCGGCCTGCGCGGCCGCGTAGACGGGGAAGCTCTCGCCCGTGCGCACCCAGCCCTTGATCGTGGTCCCGGCGTCGAGGATCGCGATCTCGGCGGCGACATGGGTGAGGAAATAGTGATCGAGACCCTGGTTGTAGAACTCGACGGCGCGCGCCGCCGGGCTCGCCGCCACCGTGCCTGCGTACTTGGCCATGAGACCGGTGAGCGTGACCTTCAGCTCCTCGTCCAGGTCGGTGAAGGTGTGATAGCCGAGGCAGCGGCCAGCGTTGCTGCCGCCAGTGAGCCCGACGATCTCCTTGGCCGGAGCCGACGTCAGAGCCGCGTAGAGCGCGCCGGCATGCGCCAGGGCGTCTTGCTGGTGATACACGACCAGCGTCGTGCGCGCGATCTTGTTCACTTCCGACGGCGCCGTGGGATCGGGCGACATCGCGATGAATCCGGCCGGCACGTCCGGCGGGATGGCGAGCGCCGTGTCCACGACCATCGCCGTCGACGAGCTGATGCCGGCAATCCACGTCGGCACGGCGTCGAGCGATCGCATGTAACGAGCCACCGCAACCGCGTCGATCGGGTTGAACGCGTAGCCATCGGACGGGACGTCGACCAGTGCGACGGCGATGCCGGCGTCCGCGTAAGCCTGCCGGTAACGTGCGATCGGCGAACAGGTCGCGCCCGTCCCGCTCATCGTTCCGTCCTGCCTGATGTTGAGTGCCCCGTCGCCGCCCGGCGCGAACAGGAGATTGGCGACCGGTGCGTCCGGACGCAGCAGCAGGATCCGCTGGGTGACGCCCGGGCGCGTCGGTAGGTCGACAACCGTGGTCGTTACGGCGGCGACCGCGACTGGCGCCAGGATGGCCAGCAGCGCGAGCAACACGAATGGACGAGCGTGACGCAACATCGATCTCCCCTTCCCTGCTGTGATCATTCGACTTGTGTCTGCCGTTTCGCCGCCTGCAGCGCGCCAAGCGTCGTCGGCCTCACCGCGCCTATTGAGCCGGCATCAACGAACTTGAATCAAGCCGCATAGCGAACCGGATCATGCTCGAAGTACTTGCGAATGCGCTCGGGCTGTCGCTGCACGCTGCGCAGGTGGCGCGCCGTGGCCTTGACCAACTGCAGCTTGGCGCGCGCAGGAGCGAACTTCGTGACGGCCTGCTTGATGTCGGCGTTGGCCATCTCGTCAGGGTTGAGTTCGGGGCTGTAGCTGGGCAGGTAGAACACCTCGATCTCGTTGGCGTGCTCGGCCAGCCAGGCCTTGACCGGCTTGGCGTGATGCACCCGCAGGTTGTCCAGGATCAGGAACAGCTTCCTGTCCGCGCCTTTGATCAGCCGGCGCAGGAAATCGATCAGGATGTCGGCGTTGAGCGCGCCATCGAAGATGCGCCAGCGCATCTGCCCCTTGTTGGTCACGGTGGAAATCACCGACAGGCCGTCGCGCTTGTTGTTCACCCGCACCAGCGGCTTGCGGCCCGCCGACGCGAAGCCGCGGCCGCGGGCGACTGCTCGTAGGCCTTCTTGATCGGCTTTTGCGGCGTAAAGCCCCAGCGCGCCAGGTACAGCCCCATGGTGCGCACCGGCAGGCCAATGCCAAAGCGCTGCTCGATCAGCTGCGAGACCGCCGCACGGGTCCACAGCGCGTAGGGCATCTTCAACTGGTCGGGCGTCTTGTCGGTGATGAGCTTGCGCACCAACGCCTCCTGCGTCGCATCGAGCAGCCGGCCCTCACCGGCCTTGCGCCCACTGGGCGCGTCTCGCAAGGCTTTCGCGCCCGCCGCCGCGTGGCGCTTGCAGATGTCGAACACGCCGGTGCGGCTCAAGCCAGTCTGCGCCGCGACCTCGTCGTAGGTTCGACCCGCTTTGCGCAGTCGAATCACCTGCACGCGCCTTTCGTGCCGCGCGTCGCGCGACAGCGTTCTCATGTCGGTTGCTTCCATCACCACCACATGATGGCGTATCCGAGGGCTTCAAGTTAAATATTTCCTGATCAATAACATCGGCGCGATCCGGCTCGCGATCGTACTTGCCGCCTCGACCCCGACATCGCCGACGAGGGTCATCACGGGGCATTCTACAGTGCTAGTCGGACTTCGTAACGCCACCCGGTCTCGACCCACGATCGAGTCCTCGCGTGCATCGCTCCACCTTCGTCAGTGCCGAGGTCGCGTCGCAGACGATGCGATCCGGACGGATAGCGCCCTTGATCGGAATCAATCTCCCGATCGCTTCGGGCACGCGCCGCTTGATGAAAGGCATGTGATGAGGTGAAAATGCGGGCTCACGCCGGCAGCGCGCGGTCGTGCCGCCCCCGCTGGTTGGCCCGACGTGTCAGGCCCGCGCCCACTTCCGGCCGATCACGCCCACGCCCGCCATGCCAGTCACGCGACCCAAGGAAACCTACAACGACCAGATCGTACGGTTGTTCCTGCTCGCCGCGGCGGTGTGGGGCATCGTCGGCATGTCGATCGGCGTCTACGCGGCGGCGGAACTCGCTTGGCCGGCGCTCAATTTCGACGTCCCCTGGCTCACCTTCAGCCGCATCCGCGCCAACCACACGTTCGGCGTGATCTTCGCCTTCGGCGGGTCGGCGCTGATCGGCACCTGCTACTACGTCGTGCAGCGCACCGCGCACACGCGGCTCGCCTTCACCGCGCTCGCCAACGTCACCTTCTGGGGCTGGCAACTGGGCTGCATCCTGGCGATGTCGACGATGCCGTTCGGCATCACGCAGAGCAAGGAGTACGCGGAGCCCGAGTGGTTCGTCGACATCGCGGTCGCCGCGGTCTGGGTGAGCTTCGGCGTTGTCTTCTTCGGCACGCTCGCCAAGCGACGCATCCGCCACATCTACGTCGCCAACTGGTACTACGGCGCCTTCATCATCGCGGTGGGCCTCCTGCACATCGTCAACAACATCGCGCTTCCCGTCTCGATGGGCAAGTCTTACCAGGTGTATTCGGGCACCGTCGACGCGCTGGTGCAGTGGTGGTACGGCCACAACGCGGTGGCCTTCTTCCTCACCGCGGGCTTCCTCGGGATGATGTACTACTTCGTCCCGCGGCAGGCGCAGCAGCCGCTCTGGAGCTACCGCTTCTCGATCGTCAATTTCTGGGCGCTGATCTCGATCTACATGTGGGCGGGGCCGCACCACCTCATGTTCACCGCGCTGCCCGACTGGGTGCAGTCGGTCGGCATGGCGTTCTCGCTCGTCCTCCTCATGCCGAGCTGGGGTTCGGCCGCCAACGGCCTCCTCACCTTCAACGGGTCGTGGCACCGGCTGCGCAGCGACCCCGCGGCCAAGTTCATGGTGCTCTCGCTCGTCTTCTACGCGGCGTCGACGTTCGAGGGCTCGCTGATGGCGGTCAAGACGGTCAACGCGCTGTCGCACTACACCGACTGGACGATCGCGCACGTGCACTCGGGGTCGCTCGGCTGGGTGGCGATGATCACCATCGGTTCGCTGTACGCGATGGCGCCGCGCGCGCTCGGCCGGCCGGCGATGCACTCGCACGGCGGGATGGAGCTGCACTTCTGGCTGCACACGGCCGGCACGCTGCTCTACGTGATCTCGATGTGGATCGCCGGCGTCACCGAGGGTCTCATGTGGCGCGCCACGCACCCCGACGGCTCGCTCGTCTATCCGTTCATCGACAGCCTGATCGCGATCAAGCCGCTGTACGTCGTGCGCTGGTTCGGCGGCGTGCTCATCCTCACCGGCATGGTGGTGATGGCGTGGAATCTCTGGCACACGGCCGCGGATGCCCGCGCGCGGCTCATCAATCCGATCCCGGTACCGATCCCCGAGCCTGAGCCGCATCAGGTTCCGGCTCCGTTGCCGGCGCAAGGCTGAGGAACAAGCGATGGCCCGCGGTTACAAGTATTTCGAGGCGATCGAGAAGAACGCTGCACTCCTCGGCGTGCTGACCCTCGTCATGGTGTCTTTGGGCGGCCTCTCGGAGATCACGCCGATCTTCGTCGAGGCGCACAAGATGGCAGCGCCGGAGGGCGTCAAACCCTACGACGCCTTGCGGCTCGCCGGCCGCGACATCTACGTGCGCGAGGGCTGCTACCTGTGTCACTCGCAGATGATCCGCTCGCTGCGCGCCGAGACGCAGCGCTACGGCGCGTACTCGGTGGCGAGCGAATCGGTCTACGACCGGCCGTTCCAGTGGGGCTCGAAGCGCACCGGCCCCGACCTCGCGCGCGTCGGCGGCAAATACTCCGACGAGTGGCAGCGCCAACACCTGATCGCGCCCCGGCACTTCGTGCCCGAATCGAACATGCCCGGGTATCCGTGGCTCGTCGACGAGAAGATCGACGGTGCTGATGTTGCCGCACGCATGCGCACGTTGCGCACCCTGGGTGACCCGTACACCGACGAAGACATCGCCGGTGCCGCCAAGGCGGTCGAAGGCAAGACCAACATGGACGCGATCGTCGCCTACCTGCAGGGGCTGGGCGTGCTGAACGTCACGCCGCATCCGGGCGCCGCGCCGGCATCCGGCAGCGCTGCACCGGCCGGCACTGCGGCGGCCGCCGCCGGCAACACCAAGGCCGCGGAAGGCGGCAAGCCATGAATCCGCTCTGGGGACACCTGGCCGGTGTCATCACCGTGATCCTGATGCTCGTCTTCATCGGCATCTGGATCTGGGCGTGGCTGCCGTATCACCGGCCGACGTTCGATGCCCTGGCGCGGTTGCCGATGGAAGACGAGAGCGAAGAAACGCCATGACAACCTTCTGGTCCGGGTGGGTGATCGCGCTCATCGTCTTCAACCTCGGGATCACGCTGTTCCTCTTCCTGTGGGGGCCGCGCGTCGACATCCCGACGCAGCCCGACGGCACCACCGGTCACGTCTGGGCGCACGGCGTGCTGCGCGAGGGCCTGCACCGGTTGCCGACGTGGTGGATCGTGATCTCCGCGGCGCTGTTCGTCAGCGGCTTCACCTATCTCGCGCTGTATCCCGGGTTCGGCGCTTCCAAGGGCGCCCTCGGCTGGACCTCGGCCGGAGAACACGCGCAGGACACCGCCGCCAACGCGGCGCTCGAGGCGCCGGTGCGCGCACGCGTCGCCAGCACGCCGATCGAGACGCTCGCGACCGATCGCGAGGTGGTGCGCATCGGCCAGCGGATGTTCATCGACAACTGCGCCTCGTGCCACGGGCGCGAGGGCCACGGGAATCCGGTGATCGGCGCCCCCGACCTCACCGACGGCGACTGGCTCTACGGTGGCGACGGCAAGGCAATCCTGACCTCGATCGAGGACGGCCGGCAAGGCGGCATGCCGGCGTTTGCGGGCGTGCTCCCGGAGGCATCGATCATGGACGTCGTCCAGTACGTGCGCAGCCTCGCCGGCAAACCGCACGACAGCCTGCGCGCCCAAGTCGGCAGGACGGTCTTCAAGGCGAATTGCGCCGTGTGCCACGGCGCCGACGGCAAGGGCAATACGGCGATGGGTGCGCCCAACCTCACCGACACCATCTGGCTCTACGGCGGCGAGCAGGCGGACCTGCTGCGCACCGTGCGCGGTGGCCGCGGCGGCGTCATGCCGGCGTGGCGCGGACGACTTTCCGACGACGACATGCGCATGATCGCGGCCTACGTGTACGCGATCTCGCATCCCGATGCCGCGCGACGATGAGCGCGCCGTCGCGCCGGCACGCACCCTGCGCAACATCCCGCCGCTGATCTGGATCGGGGCGGCGATCCTCGCCGCCTCGCTCGCCGGTTGCATCTGGTTGATCGTGGTCGCGGTCCGTCACGCCGACACCGACGTTGCCGTAGGTAGCGCCACCGTCTTCAAGGTCCCCCGCGAGCGAGCGCCGGCACCGCCCGTCACCGAAGGTGGGGCCGCCACGCCGCGCTGACGGCCGTGCTCGCCGGCCCGCCACGACGATGAGCAGCGACCGCCACGGTTGCTGGCACTGCGGTGAACCGCTGCCGCACGACCCGCCGCTCGCGCACGTCGCCGGCGAAGCGCACGCGGTGTGCTGTCCCGGCTGTCGTGCCGCCGCCGAATGGATCGGCACACTCGGACTCGCCGACTACTACCGCCTGCGCGAGCGCGTTGCGCCGCGAGCGCCCGATCTCGACGAGACCGCGCGTGCGGCGCAGGCCTTCGCCCGCCCCGAACTCGCGCGCCATCTCGTGCAGGCACTGCCCGATGGCAGCGCGCAAACCGTGGTCGTCGTCGACGGCCTGCGCTGCGCGGCGTGCTCGTGGTTGATCGAGCACGGCGTGGGGACGCTGCCGGGCGTGGCGCAGGTGGCCGTCAACGGCAGCGCGCGGCGCGCGCGCATCAGCTTCGATCCCGCCCGCGTGGCGCTGCCGGCGATCGTCGACGCCTTCGCGCGCCTGGGTTACCGGGCGCTGCCGCTCGACGCCGCGGCGCTCGACGACGCCCGCGGGCGCGAATCGCGCTCGGCCATGAAGCGCCTGGCGGTGGCCGGCTTCGGCGCCATGCAGGCGATGATGTATGCAAGCGCACTCTACTTCGGCGCCTTCGACGATCTCGATCCGGCGGCCCGCGAACTTTTCCGATGGCTGGGCTTCGCGGTCGCCACGCCGGTGGTGATCTACGCCGGCGCGCCGTTCTTTGCCGGCGCGCTGCGCCTCCTGCGCGCGCGTCGCCTCGGCATGGACGTGCCGGTCGCACTCGCCATTGCGCTCATCTACGCCGGCAGCGTGATCGAAGTGCTGCGCGGCAGCGGCGAGGTGTACTTCGAATCGGTGAGCATGTTCGTCTTCTTCCTGCTGGTCGGGCGCTATCTCGAGATGCGGGCGCGCCATCGTGCCGGCGATCTCACCGACGCGCTGGCGCGCTCGGCGCCGCAGGTCGCGCTGCGTCTTGCCGCCGACGGCACGACGACCCGCGTGGGAGCATTCGAACTCGTCCCCGACGATCGCGTGCTGGTCGCAGTCGGCACGCTCGTCCCGGCCGACGGCATGCTGGAGAGCGCGCCCTGTCGCGTCGACGAGTCGCTGCTCACCGGCGAGTCGACGCCAGTCGTCAAGCGCACCGGCGACGCGCTGTGCGCGGGCAGCGTGGTCGTCGACGTGGCGGCGACCGTGCGCGTCGAGCGCACCGGTGCCGACACCGTCCTGTCCTCGATCGTCGCCCTCGCCTCCCGCGCGGCAAGCGAGCGGCCGCGCATCGCGCTGGCCGGCGAACGCGCCGCCGCGCGATTCGTCGCCCGCGTCCTCACGCTCGCCGCCTTGACCGCACTCGGCTGGAGCATCGTCGATCCGACGCGCGCGTTTGCAGCGACCGTCGCCGTGCTCGTCGTCTCGTGTCCGTGCGCCTTCGCGCTCGCCGCCCCGGCAGCGGTGACGCGTGCGCTCGCGGTCCTCGCCGCGCGCGGCGTGCTGGTGGTTCGGCCCGATGCGCTGGAAGCGCTCGCCGGCGCGACCCACGTGATGTTCGACAAGACGGGGACGCTCACCGAGCCGTGGCTCGAACTCGACCGCGTCGAGGTCTTCGGCGGCATCGCGCGTGACGAGGCACTGGCGCTGGCCGCAGCACTCGCGCGTACCAGCACGCACCCGGTATCGCGGGCGATTGCCGCCGCGGTGCCCGCGTCGCCGCTGCACGTCGACGATGCCATCACCGAGGCCGGTGCCGGGGTCGCGGGGTGCATCGGCGCGCGCCGCCTGCGGCTCGGCCACGCCGGCTTCGCGCTGCGCGACCCCGCCGCGCGCGACGCCGCAGTACACGGCGACGACGCCGTCGTGCTCGCCGACGAGGCGGGAGTGATCGCCGTGCTGCACGTGCGCGAGCGCCTCCGTGAAGGCGCGCGCGACGCCGTCGACCGGTTGCGTGCAGCGGGGATCGAGGTCGCGCTGGTGAGTGGCGACGCGCCGTCCAAGGTCGCCGCAACCGCCGCCGCGCTCGGCATCGCGACGTGGCGTGCGGGCACCGATCCCGCCGGCAAGCTCGTCTGGCTGCGCGAACGGCGGACAGGTGGCGCGCGCGTCGTCGCCGTGGGTGATGGGATCAACGACGCCCCGGTGCTCGCCGGCGCCGACGTCGGGGTGGCGATGGCCTCCGGAGCGGCGATCGCGCAGACGGCAAGCGACGTCGTGCTCGCCCGCGACGATCCGCGCGCGCTCGCCGACACCTGCGCACTGGCGAAGCGCACGCTGGCGACGCTCCTCGTCAACCAGCGCTGGGCGCTGTTCTACAACCTTTCCGCGGTCCCGCTCGCCGCGCTCGGCTTCGTGCCGCCGTGGCTTGCGGCACTCGGCATGTCGGCGAGCTCGCTCATCGTGGTGCTCAATGCGCTGCGCATCGGACGCGAGCGGCGCCACACCGTGCAACCGGCACCAACGCCGGCGCAGGTGGCAGCATGAGCCCGACGGGCCGTCCCGAGGGCGGATTGCCCCGCAGCGCGATCGCGCGGAGGGTCGTCCGGTGAGCATTCTCGTCGTGCTCATCGGCGTCTCGATCGTGGTCCTCATCGGCGCCGGCTTCGTCCTCTTCTGGGCGGTCGACCACGGGCAGTTCGACGACATGGAAACGCCGGGCCTGCTGCCGCTCACCGACGTCGACCCGCTGGCGGCGCCACCCGTGCCACCCGCGGCACGCTGGCAGGTGACACCGGGCGAGACGCCATGACCGGCAACATCACGCTCCTCGCGGCACTCCTGCTGGGGCTCGCCGCGGGCGGACACTGCCTCGTGATGTGCGGCGGGATTTCCGCAGCACTCGGACTCGCGACCGCGCGCGGGGCGAATGGACGGCCCCGCGCCGACTTCCTCATCGGCTACCAGGTCGGCCGCGTGCTCGCCTACGCGCTCGTTGCGCTCGTCGTGGGTGGTGCGCTCGGCGCGCTTGCCGACGCGCTCGCTGCCGAGGCGGTGCGCCGCACGCTGCGGGTCATTGCCGCGCTCGCACTGCTCGTCGCGGCTCTCGTCGCCTTCGGTCGCCTGCGCGACGTCGGCGCCGGCTTCGTCGGCCGCCACCTCTGGCCCAAGCTCGCGCCGCTCGGCCGCAAGCTCCTGCCGGTGACGAGCCTGCCGCGCGCGATCGGCTTCGGCATGGTCTGGGGATTCATGCCCTGCGGCTTCGTCTACACGGTGCTGACCCTGGCCGCGCTGCAACTCGACGCGCTGCGCGCCGCGGCCACGATGCTGATGTTCGGCCTCGGCACCGCGCCGGCGATGCTCGCCGTGGCGTTCGGTGCGCGCCGGCTCGCGGCACTCGGTTCGCGCCCCGCGCTGCGCCGCGGTGCGGGCGTCGTGCTGCTCGCCGGGGCGACGCTCACGCTCACCGGACCGTGGCTCGTCACCGCGATACCGGCGCTGCACCCCTGGATGCCGTACCTGTGCAGCGTCGAACCCCGATAGGGGCGGCCGGTTACGCGGGCGGCGCGACTCCCGGCTCGGCGCCACCGGCGGGGATGAACGCGTCGGAGTAGCACGCATCCTCGTGCAGGCCCTGCGTGACGAACGCCGGCCGCGCCGCGGCGACCATGCGCACCGAACCGCAGGCGTAGACCGCAAAGCCCGACAGGTTCGGGAAATCGGCGAGGATCGCCTCGTGGACGAGGCCCGTGCGGCCGTGCCAGTCGTCCTCGGGGGCCGCCTCCGAGAGCACGGGCACGAAGTGGAAATTGGGGTGCTCGCGCGCCCAGCGTTCCGGCAACTCGGTGAGGTAGAGATCGCGGCGACGGCGCACGCCCCAGTACAGGTAGAGCGGCCGCTGGATCCCCATGTGGAAAGCCTGTTCGAGGAGACTCTTGACCGGCGCGAAGCCGGTCGCGCCGGCGACGAAGATGAGCGGCTTCTCGCTCGGCTCGTGCAGCACGAACGACCCCACCGGGCCCTCGATGGTGATGGGATCGCCCACCTTCATCGATTCGAAGACGCGCGAGGTGAACAACCCGCCAGGCATCAGCCGCACGTGCAGTTCGATGAGGTCGGTGGCGCCCGACGGCGTCGTGAACGAGTAGCTGCGTCGTGCGCCGCCGTCGAGCACGACGTTCACGTACTGGCCGGCCTCGAACTCGATCTTGCGTCCCTCGGGCAGGCGCAGCGCGACGAGCATCACGTCGTGGGCGAGCGGCGCCAGTCGCTCGACGCGCGTCTCGTAGGTCTCGATCTTCGTGCCGCGGGCGGCCGCATCCGCCTCGTATTCGAACTCGACATCGGACAGCGCGCGGGCGCAGCACAGCAGGATGCGACCCGCGCTGCGCTCCTCGGCGGAGAGCGCGGAGGGCTGGTAGCCCGACATCTCGACCTCGCCGCCGATCATCGTCGCCTTGCACACGCCGCAGCCGCCAGAGCGGCATTCGTAAGGCAGCGCGATGCCCGCGCGCAGCCCCGCGTCGAGCAGCGTCTCGCCGACGCGCACCGGTGCGCCCTGGCGACCCGGGTGCGCCGTCAGGTGATACGCGCGGCCCTTGCCGCTGCGCGCCGGTGGCAGCCACGGCAACGCCAGCAGCAGTACGGTGACGCCGGCACAGAGGATCCACAGCTTGAGCGGATCCCAGGCGTAGATGAGCGGATAGACGGTGAGATAGAACCAGTCGAAGTCGAGCCGCATCGGCACCGTGTTGAAATCGGCGGGCGCCTGGCTCACCACCGGCTTCACGAGCGACAGCACGAGCAGCATCGCGAGCAGTCCGAAGGCGAGACGGCGAGGCGGAATCTGCGACGCGCGCGGCACGCGCTGCGTGTGGATCCACAGCGCGAGCATCACCACCAGCGGAATGCCGATGTGCAGGAACGACAGGAGCGAGAAAAGCCGGTCGGTGATCGCGTCGGGGGTGATGAAATTGCGCGTCAGGATGCCGTTGAACACCGGCAGCGAATCGAGCCATTCGGTGGTGCCGATCACCACGAACTGCGCGAGCTTGTCCCAGGGCAGCATGAAGCCGTTCACGCCCGAGGCGTAGACGAGCCACAGCACGATCACGCCGGTGACCCACGAGAAGGCGCGGAAGCTGCGATAGCGGTCGAAGGCGAAATGCCGCAGCATGTGCAGCAGCATGGTCAGCACCATCGCGTCGGACGCGTAGCGGTGCACGCTGCGCATGATGCCGCCGGCGAACCACTGCCCGTGCGTGATCGCCTCCATCGAGGCGTATGTCTTGTCGACCCCGGTCTCGTAGAAAACGTAGACGTACAGGCCGCTGGCGACGACGATCCAGAACATCCAGTAGCTCGTCGCGCCCAGGTAGTACATCGGGTTCAGCCGATCGCCGAATACCCGGTTGCCGATCGCCTCCATCCGCAGGAAAAACCACTGCAGGAAGCCTTGGACTATCTTGAGCAACGTGATCCTCCGTGATGCCGTGCGCCCGGCCCCGCGCGGGCACCGGCCGCGGGCGACGCATCGCGTCGCGAGCGAAATGGCAAAGATGTGGAAACTAGCGGCAATACCGCATCATTGCAAGAATGCACCGTGCGATGCGGCCGAATGGCGCTCGACGCGCGTTGCAACGTGTTGGATTCCGTATTGCGGTGGCGGCGCAACCGGGTTACCTTTGATGCAGGTCAAGGCGGATGCAGGCCCCCGCCAACCATGATGCCCGGTGTTGCCGATTTCGTTGCCAATTTCATCGACAGGAAGGGGGAGCCGCCATGGCTGACCATACTCGATCGCAGCCCGAAAACCAAGAAGAGCGCATCCCCGTGATGCAGCAGATCCTCGACAACCCGTTCCTGCTGCTGTTCCTGGGCGTCGTGATTCCCACCGTGCTCTATATCCTCTGGGGCGTCATGGAAATCGCAACGGTGCCGGTGACGCCGCTCGCCAAGTGACCGAACGCAATCCGTCAGGAGACACGCCGTGAGCGCCATACTGCCCCCGCCGCAACGCATCTGGTGGAAGCAACCGGTCGACAAGATCGAGATCATCTGGATCGTCATCGCCTTCGTGTGGTGCATGATCATGTTCTTCATGATGCCGTACTGGCACGTGTTCGGTAAGCAGAACCTGTCATCGGAAACGTACCGCGTCAAGCCCGAACTCTTCGCCAAGGCCGCGCAGGACATGGTCGACAAGTACACCGTGCGCACCGAGGGCGAGGGCAAGGTGCCGGTGGTGGCGCCGCCCGCGGGCAGCGACATCTACCTCATCGCGCGCCTGTGGGACTGGTGGCCGATCCTCGAACTCGAGAAGGGCAAGAGCTATCGCCTCAACCTGAGCTCGATGGATTACCAGCACGGATTCTCGCTGCAGCCTGAGAACATCAACATCCAGGTCCTTCCCGGCTACCAGCACGTGGTGACGGTCACGCCCAATCGCTCGGGCCAGTACGCGATCGTCTGCAACGAATTCTGCGGCATCGGCCATCACAAGATGGTCTCGCGGCTCTACGTCAAGTAATCGGGGGAACCATGGCCACCGCCGTCCCGCAGTACCGCATCTGCCCCCGCACGGGGCTGCAATTCCACAAGTCGGCCGAGTTGCTCATCAAGGCCAACGCCGTCGCCGCCGTCGTCGCGCTGCTGATCGGCGGAGTTCTCGCCCTGCTGATCACGCTCACGCGCTGGCAGGCGATCCACCTGCTCGACGCCGACAACTTCTACATGTACCTGACCGCGCACGGTCTCGACATGCTGGTCGTCTGGATCATCTTCTTCGAGATCGCGATCCTCTATTTCTGCTCGTCGACGTTGCTGCGCTGCCGGATCGCCACCCCGCGACTCGCCTGGCTCGCCTGGGCGCTGATGGTGATCGGCACCATCACCTTCAACGTCGCGATCTTCACCGGCAACGCGACGGTGATGATGACGTCCTACGTGCCGCTGCCGGCGATTCCGGCGTTCTACCTGGGCCTCATCCTGTTCGCGGTCGGCGCGCTCATCGGCTGCTTCGTGTTCCTGGGTACGCTCGTCATCGCCAAGTCCGAGAAGACCTACGAGGGCTCGGTTCCGCTCGTCACCTTCGGCGCGATCACCGCCTGCATCATCGCGATCTTCACGATCGCCTCGGGTGCGATCATCCTCATCCCCACCTTCCTGTGGTCGGCGGGATACATCAGCCACATCGATCCGGCGATGTACCGCGTGATCTGGTGGGCGTTCGGTCACTCGTCGCAGCAGATCAACGTGTCGGCGCACATCGCGGTGTGGTATGCGATCGCCGCCATCGTCTTCGGCGCGAAGCCGATGTCCGAGCGGGTGAGCCGCTCCGCGTTCCTCCTCTACATCCTGTTCCTGCAACTCGCGTCGGCGCACCACATCCTGGCCGACCCGGCGGTGGGCACCGAGTGGAAGGTGTTCAACACGAGCTACGCGATGTACCTCGCGGTGCTGGCGTCGATGCTGCACGGCCTCACCGTGCCGGGCGCGATCGAAGCCGCGCAGCGGGCGAAGGGTTACACGAAGGGGCTCTTCGAGTGGCTGCGCAAGGCGCCGTGGAGCAATCCGGTGTTCTCGGGGATGTTCATCTCGCTCATCGGCTTCGGCTTCCTGGGCGGCATCTCGGGCGTGATGATGGGCACCGAGCAGCTCAACATGATCATCCACAACACGATCTACGTGCCGGGGCACTTCCACGCCACGGTGGTGATCGGTACCACGCTCGCCTTCATGGCGCTGACGTACTTCCTGCTGCCCACGCTCTTCAATCGCGAGCTGATCCTCCCGGGTTGGGCGAAGCTGCAGCCGTACGTCTTCGGTCTCGGCATGGGTGTGTTCACGCTCGCCATGATGGGCGCCGGCACGCTCGGCGTGCCGCGTCGCAGCTGGGACATCACCTTCGCCGGCGCCGCATTCCCCTACGAGTTCCCGGGAACGGCACTGCTCATGATCGCCATCTTCGCGATCGGCGGCATCATCGCGGTCATCGGCGGCGTGATGTACATCACCGTGACGGTCGGCACCATCCTCTTCGGCAAGCGACTGGATTCGGGTGCCTACTCGACCAAGGTGACGCCGCTGCGCCTGCCGGTGGAGGTCTCGCTCGTCGAGGATGGCGGCCACGGCGGCGGCTGGGGCGTTCCGGGTACCTTCGTGTTCGCGATGGTGTTCCTGGTCGCCTTCGTGCTGTACTACTTCGTCAACTGGAAGTACCTGTCGACGGTCTGGGGTCTGAGCTAGGCGTGGGCGCCCTGCTCTTCTCGCAGCCGTCGACGGCGCCGGGCCGCGCTCCGCGGTCCGGCGCTGGCAGCGCGGCATGAAGGCGCTGCTCAATCTCTTCAAGCTGCGCATCGGCGTGGCGATCGCGCTCACCGCGGTCGCCGGGCTGATGGTGTCGCCCGGCAGCACCCTCGCCCCCTGGCAAGGCGTGGTCCTGACGCTTGCCGTGCTGCTGTCGTCGGCGGCCGCAGGTGCCTTCAACCAGTTCTACGAGGTCGATCTCGACGCGCGGATGACGCGGACGCGTCGCCGCCCGTTCGTGAGCGGGCACATGCGGCACCATCGCGGCTGGCTGGTACTCATCGTCGCGCTGACCGGAATCGCGGTGGCGGCGGCGTGGCTCGCCACCAACGCGGCCGCGGCGCTGTACACGTTCCTGGGCGCCTTCGTCTACGCGATCGTGTACACCGTCTGGCTCAAGCGTCGCAGCGCGTGGAACATCGTGATCGGAGGGCTGGCCGGCAGCTTCGCGGTGCTGGCCGGCGCGGCGGCGGTCTCCCCGCAGCTTTCGCCGGAGGCGCTCGTCCTCGCCCTCGTGCTGTTCCTGTGGACGCCGCCGCACTTCTGGAGTCTCGCGATCGTCTGCCGCGACGACTACGCGAGCGTCGGGGTGCCGATGCTGCCGGTGGTCAAGGGCGACCGCTTCGCGGCCTGGGCGATCTTCTGGCACGCGCTCGTCATGGTCGGCTGTTCGCTCGCGCTTGCATTCTTCGGCCCGGGTTGGCTCTACCTCGCATGTGCAGCGACCGGCAGTGCGCTCTTCGTGTGGCGTGCCTGGCTGCTGGCCCGCACGCCGAATCGGGCCAATGCGCTGGCAAGCTTCCACGCCTCGCTCGTCCAGCTCTCGCTGCTCCTCATGGGAACCATCGCCGACGGCTGGATGAGGTCCTCGCTCGGGGCCTGACGCCGTGCCGAGTCGCAGCTCCCGCCGCGCACCGCTCGCCCGCATCCTGATCACCTCGCTCGCGGCCGGCGCCGCCGCCTGCATGGTCGCGCTGCCGGCGCGGGCGACGGCAGAAGACAGCGCCAAGGCACCCCGGGCGCCCGATTACCAGCGCGCCGTCACGACGAGCCAGGCGGCGATCGGCCGGCCGGTTGCCGACATCCGCCTGCGCGACAGCAACGGCAAGGACGTTCGCCTGCGCGACTACCAGGGACGACCCCTGCTGGTCAGCCTCGTGTACACCGGCTGCTTCCAGGCCTGTCCGGTCGCCACGCAGTTCCTCGCGCAGGCCGTGCGCGAGGCGCGCCGGGCCTTGGGCGACGACGCCTTCACCGTGGTGTCGATCGGCTTCAATCAACCCTTTGACACGCCGGCGGCAATGGCCGCCTTCAAGCGCCAGAACCGCATCGATGAGCCCGGCTGGCATTTCCTGAGCCCCGATCCGACGCAGGTCGAGGCACTCACCGCCAACCTGGGCTTCGTCTACGAGGCCACCGCCAAGGGCTTCGATCACGTCACGCAGGTCACCATCGTCGATGCCGAAGGCGTCATCTACCGCCAGGTCTACGGCGAGAATTTCGACCTGCCGATGCTCGTGCAACCGCTCAAGGAATTGCGCTCGGGGCAGGCCTCGCGCGAACTCACACTGGGCAACGTCTGGGACAAGGTGATCCTGTACTGTACCGTGTACGATCCGCAAGGCGGCGGCTACCGTCTCAACTATTCGCTGTTCTTCGAGATCTTCGCCGGCTTGACCACGCTCGGGGCAATCGCCTGGTTCACGCTGCGCGAGTTGCGGCGGACGCGCCGCGCCTGAGCGGCGGCAGCGGCAGTGGTTCCCGGCTGGCGGCCGTCTGCGCATGGCGTTCAACCTGTCTTCGACTCCCGATGCCGCGGTCGCGGCCGACGCCGCGGCGGCGCGCGCGTGGCGCGCCGGCGAGCATGCCCTCGACCGCCTCTGCGGCGTCGACGACAATCCATTGCGCCAGCTCGGGGGACTCGGGTTCTACCTCTTCTGGCTGATCGCGTTGACCGGCGGTTACCTGTACATCTTCTACGACACCAGCGTCGTCGGTGCGTACGCCTCGGTCGAGACACTCACGCACGGCCAGCGGTGGGCCGGCGGGCTGATGCGCAGCCTCCACCGCTACGCGTCGGACGCCTTCGTGGTGGTGATCATCGTGCATCTCCTGCGCGAATTGCTGCTCGGGCGCTTCCGCGGCTTTCGCTGGTACAGCTGGGTGAGCGGCATCCCCACGCTCTGGCTCGCGGTCGCCGCCGGTGTGGTCGGCTACTGGATGGTGTGGGACACGCTCGCGCAGTTCGTCGCCACCGCCACCACCGAATGGTTCGGCGTCCTTCCCGGCTTCGGGCCGGCGCTGGTGCGCAATTTCATCGCCGAGAGCGCGGTGTCCGACCGCCTGTTCTCGCTGGTTGCCTTCCTGCACATCGGGCTGCCGCTCGTGCTGCTGCTTACCATGTGGGCACACGTGCAAAGGCTCACCCGCCCACAGACCGGCACCACGCGGCGCGTGGCGCTGGCGAGTCTCGCCGCGCTCGTCGCGCTGTCGCTCGTCGTACCGGCGGTGTCGGGGCCGCCCGCCGACCTCGCGCGAATCCCTACCGACCTGCCGATCGACTGGTTCTATCTCGCGCCGTTGCCGGCCATCTACACCACTTCGCCGGAGGCGGTCTGGATCGCGAGCGTAGGCCTGACGCTGCTGCTCGCGGTGCTGCCGTGGCTCGGTCGCACGCCGCGACCGGCGCCGGCGGTGGTCGTCCCGCTGTATTGCAACGGCTGCCGGCGCTGCTTCGAGGATTGCCCCTACGCCGCGATCGCCATGGCGCCGCATCCGAGCGGCAGGGGCGAGATCGCGGTGGTCGACGCCGATCGCTGTGCCTCCTGCGGGATCTGCGCGGGCGCCTGCCCGTCGGCGGTGCCGTTCCGTTCGGTCACCGCCTTGGTGAGTGGCATCGACCTGCCGTACTACACGGTGGATACGGTGCGCGCAGCGATCGACACTGCATTCGGCCGACCCGACGCGAGCGGCTCACTCCTGGTCTTCGCCTGTCACCACGGTGCGCAGCCGACCAGGCAACCCGGCACGATCGTCATCGGACTGCCGTGTACCGGCATGCTGCCGCCGACCTTCGTCGACTACGGCTTGCGCGCGGGCGCGGCCGGGGTCGTGGTGGCAACGTGCGCGATGGGCGATTGCGAATACCGCTTCGGGGTACGATGGACGCTCGAGCGCATCGCCGGCCTGCGTCCGCCGTGGCTGCGCCGCAGCGTCGATCGGAGGCGGCTCGCGGTGATCCATGCCGGCCGCGAACAGGGCGCCGCACTCGACAGCGACATCGAATCGTTCCGCGCGCGGCTCCCCGCGGGCGAGACAAGAAAGGCAGACGGCGGGACGACCCGCCACCCGCTCGGAGACAGTATCCATGGCTAACTCGGCGTTGCGCTACGGCGGACAGGCGATCCTCTACATCCTGTTCGCTGCTTTCATCGGCTATTTCTCGACGGCGCCCGCGTACCAGCACCTGCCGCCCGATCAGGCGCTCCTGCGGCTGTCGTTCCGCGCGCCCGGCCAGCTCACCACCGACTGCCGTCCGCGCAGTCCCGAGGAGCTCGCCAAGATGTCGCCACAACTGCGCGCGCAGATGGACTGCCCGCGCGAGCGTTCGCCGGTGCACGTGCGCGTCGATCTCGACGGCAAGCTGGTGCTGGACGAGACGTTCGCGCCGGCAGGGCTGCGTCGCGACGGCGCGGCGAGCGGCTATCGCCGGCAGCCGATTCCCGCCGGCGAGCATCTCCTGCGCGTGCAGGTGAACGACAGCGTTCGCGTCAAGGGCTTCAATCACGAGGCGGAGCGTCGGATCAAGCTCGCCCCCGGACAGGTCGTCCTCATCGACTTCGTGCCCGATCAAGGCGGCGTCGTCATCCGATGAAACGATGAAACGACATTCATCCCCGCGCCCGCCGGCGGGAAGGGCACCAGCATGCCGCAGCGCGCGCTGAGCAGCACCTCATCGGCGGAGCCGGCGCGCGTGCTCGGCGGCGTCGCGCGCGGGATACGCGACGCCCGCTTCGAGATCGCGATTCCCGCCACCGCGCAGCGCTCGATCGCCACCGGCTGGCTGCTGCTGGGTGTCGCGGCGCTGATCGGCGCCGGCGTGTTCTCGATCCTGCTGGTGCTCGCCCGCACGCCGTTCTTCGCCGGAATCGTGCCGGCAGGGGATTTCTTCCGGGTCGCGCTCGTCGTTCACGTCGACCTGTCGGTGCTGGTCTGGTTCGTGTCGATGGCGGGCATGCTGTGGACACTCGATACGTCGCCGCGTTTCGTCTGGCTGGGGTGGCTCGCGCTCGCGGTGACCGCCGCCGGCACCGCACTGATGGCGGCGGCCCCCTTCACCGGCGCTGCCGTACCGGTGATGTCGAACTACGTGCCGGTCCTCGACAATGACACTTTCCTCGCCGGACTCGTCGTGCTGGGCGCGGGCTTCCTGCTCCTCACCCTGCGCTCGTTCGTCGCGCCGGCGCGCATGAGCCTGCGCCTCGACGGGGCCGATGCGCTGCGCTTCGGCCTCAAGGCCGCCGCGGTATCGAGCGCGGTTGCGCTGCTGGCGCTGGCGTGGTCGCTCGCCGAGGTTCCGCGCGACGTCGACGCGCTCACCTATTACGAACTCCTGTTCTGGGGCCCCGGGCACGTCATCCAGTTCACATGGACGCTCCTCATGCTGGTCGCCTGGGCGTGGCTCGCCACGCTTGCCGGCTCGCCGCTGCCGCTGAGTCCGCGCGTGGTCGTCCTCGTCTACGCGATCGGTCTCGTCTCGGTATTCGTCGCGCCGCTCATCTATCTCAACTGGACCGTGGTCTCGGTCGAGTATCGCAGGATGATGACCTGGCTCATGCGCTTCGGCGGCGGGCTCGCCATCCTGCCGATGGTGCTGGCACTCGCGGTGGCGCTGGTGCGGCAGCGGGCGACGACCCCGGTGACGCGACCGCTGCGCGCGGCGCTCGTTGCCTCGCTACTGCTGTTCGCGGCCGGGGGCCTGATCGGCTTCCTCATCCAGGGCTCCGACGTGCGGATTCCGGCGCACTACCACGGCTCGATCGTCGGCGTGACGCTGGCGCTCATGGGGTTGGCGTACGCGCTCCTGCCGCGCCTGGGCTTTCGTGAGGTCCGCGGACGGCTCGCCGACTGGCAGCCGTGGCTGTACGGCGGTGGGCAATTGCTGCACATCCTGGGCCTGCTGTGGTCCGGCGGCTACGGCGTGCAGCGCAAGGTGGCGGGTGCCGAGCAGACGCTGCGCACCACGCAGGAGGTGGCGGGCATGGGCTTGATGGGGCTGGGCGGTTTGCTCGCCATCGCCGGCGGCGTCCTCTTCGTGTGGGTGGTGCTGGCGAGCGTGATCGCGGCGCGTCCGGCCCGATGATCCGGCTCGTCGCGCTCGTCGCGGCGCTGCTCACGGTGTGCATCACCGCGTCGAGCGCCTTCATCCGTCATGCGCAGAACGGGGTGGGCTGCGTCGATTGGCCGGCGTGCTATCGGACCGCGCATGCGACCGCCGCAGCGCCGGGCATCGCCGCCAGCCCCGCTCCCGGCACCACGTCCCACCCGCCGGCTGCGGTCACCGCGAAGACCGACGATCTCCCCGGCGTGCGCAGCGCCCGCGCGCTGCACCGGGTGAGCGCGACGACCGTCGGCGTTCTCGTTCTCGTCGTGACCGTGCTCGGCTGGACGTCGCTCGCCGTCTCGGGACGCGTCGCCGCCGTCGTGGCAGTGACCGTGACCGCCTTCCTCGCGTGGTTGGGTCGCTATACCCCGCACGACCTGCCACTGGTGACGCTCGGCAACCTCGTCGGCGGGCTCCTCCTGACCGCTGTCCTCGGGTGGGTCGCGGCAGCGTTGCACCGCCGCGGGGAAGCGGGCTCGCCCGCCGTCGACGCCAGCGCGCCGGCCGGCGCCGCGATCACCCGCAGCGCGCTCGTGGCCTTGGCGCTCGTCGCCCTCCTCGCGTACAGCGGCACGATGATCGGCGCCCGGCACGCGATCGACGCCTGTGCCACGCCGCTGTGCATGAGCGGCGCGCGACCGAGCGTCGCGGCATTCGATCCGTGGCAAGCGTCGCCCGCGTTGGATGCCGGCGCCCGGCAAGGACTGCAGGTTGCGCACCGCATCGTCGCGCTGGCGTTTGCGCTCGCGGTTGGCCTGCTGGCATGGCGCCTGCGCGCGACGCGGCGTCGACTCGCGGTGTGGCTGGTGGTGCTCGTTGCCGCGCAGGTGGTCATCGGCGCCGCGACCTCGATCGGTATCCGTCCGCTCGTGGCGGCGACCCTGCACAACGTCGTTGCTACCCTCCTCGTCATGACGCTGGGAATCGTCGCCGGGGGCGCCCGCGCATCGCGGGCACCGACGCCAACACGGCCGCCGCGCGGATCGACCGCAGCGCGATCCGAGCCGCCGCGATGACCGCACGGCGGCCGCGGGCCGCCGCTTCGCCGTCTTGCGCGGCATTTTCAGGAATTCTTCAGGATTTTTCGACGGCTTTGCCGCATCGTGCGGGGCATCGCCGAAGCCGCCGCGGCCACGTCGCGTGGCGCCGGCAATCGTTTGCTCGACTACCGACGCCGCCCCAAGCGCGGCGGTGTCCCGGCCCAGCCATGCAGCCTCCGATCATTCGCGTCGTCTGCGACTCCACCGCAACCACCCGCCTCGCCTCCCTCCGGCTTCCGGATCGCTATCGGATCGACACGGTCGACTCGCTCGCGGTCTGGGGCGCCGCCGCAACCCTGGCGACGCCCACGTGCGTGGTGATCGACGTCGACGACAGCTCACCCGAAGTGGATACGCAGCTCTGCCAGCGGCTGTGCGCGATCGGCGCTGCCGTGATCGTCGTATATCGGGGAGTCGACCTGCGCTTCGTGGTGCGCGCGATGCGCGCCGGCGTCATCGACGTGCTGCCATCGCCGACCGACGACGGCACGCTCATCGCGGCGATCGAGGCGGCGGCGACCCGCGCGATCACGAGTCACGCCGATGCCCGTCACGCCGCCCGCGCGCACGACCTCCTGGCACGTTGCACGCAGCGCGAGCGGGCGGTTCTCACTCGGGTAGCCGGCGGACTCCTCAACAAGCAGATTGCGGCGGACCTCGCGTGCACCGAGAGCACGGTGAAGGTCCACCGCTCGCGAGCGATGCGCAAGCTCGGCGCCCGCTCGCCGGCGCAACTCATCCAGCTCGTGGAATCGGCTGGATCCCACGCCGGCATCGCGCCGGGCTAGCCTGTCGGCGCGGGGCGCTGCCCGCCCGCATTCTTCTCCCGCGCGATCACGGCGCAGCGCGCGACGACGGCGCCCGGCCGTCGCCGCGTCCGTAACCTCCCGCGGCGGCGAGAATGGTAGGCTTGACCTGATCGAGCGCCACGCCGATGGCGCCGATCGGGTGACGCTCGCGGGTCGCGGCCGTTGCCGAGAATCCGCGCCTTTGCCTGCTCATGACCCGAATTTTCGACCTCGGACCGCTGCGCCTCGACGTCGACGCCGCGCTTCTGAGCCACGCCGGGACGTCGCTTCCGCTCGGACCGCGCGCGGTTGCCGTGCTGGCGATGCTCGTCCGGCACGCGCCGGAGATGGTCGCCAAGGCGGATATCCTCGATGCGGCGTGGCGCGACGCTGTCGTCGAGGAGAGCAACCTCGCGGTACAGATCTCCGCGATCCGCAGGGCACTCAAGGCGGTGCCGGGTGCCGCGAAGTGGATCGAGACGGTGCCGTGGCGCGGTTACCGGTTCGTGGGACCGGTGACGTCCGCGGATGCCGCGCCCGCATCGAGCCGCGTGGCGCACACCAACCTCAGGGCCGCCACGACCTCGTTCATCGGTCGCGAACGCGAGCAGGACGAGATCGCGCGGGAGCTGCGGGCGGCGCGCGTCCTGACGATCGTCGGCGCCGGCGGCAGCGGCAAGACCCGCCTCGCCGTGGAACTGGCCGCACGGCAGGCGGATGCGTACCCCGACGGGATCTGGTTCATCGGACTCGCGAACGTGACCGACCCGGCTCGCGTCGCCGACACCGTGGCCCAGGTGCTGGGAATCCGCCGCCAGGGAGCGCAGGTGCTGTCGGAGGCCATCGCGGGGTACCTCGCCGCGCGCTGCGCCCTCCTCGTCATCGACAACTGCGAGCACGTGCGCGCCGCCAGCGCTGACCTCGTGGCGACGCTCATCGAGCGCGCCCCACGGTTGAAAATCCTCGCCACCAGCCGCGAGCCACTCGATCTTGCCCAGGAGCGGACGTACCGGCTCGACCCGCTGACACTGCCCGCGCCCGGTGCCGACGCCGAGACCGTCGCCCGCAGCGACGCCGCGCGCCTGTTCGTCGCGCGCGCCCGCCAGCAGCAGCCGGACTTCGCGCTGACCACCGCCTCCGCGCCGCTGGTGGCGCAACTGTGCATCGACCTCGACGGCATGCCCCTGGCACTCGAAATCGCCGCTGCCCGGATGCAAACGCTGTCGATCGAGCAGATCGCGGCGCGCCTCGACGACCGCTTCCGGCTGCTGACGAGGACCACGGCAACGTCCACCCGGCATCACCAGACGCTGCGCACCGTCCTCGACTGGAGCTACGACCTCCTGGCGCAGGACGAGCGGAGCGTGCTGCGACGCATGGCGGTCTTCGTCGATGGCGCGACGCTCGCCGGGATCGCCGCCGTGGTTGCCGATCCGGCGATCGATGCGCATGCCGCGGTCGACGTGCTCGCCCGTCTCGAGAAACGCTCGCTCGTCGTCGCCAGCGGCGGCAGCGGCTTGCCGCGCTACCACCTGCACCAGACGACGCGCGCTTACGCGCTGGAAAGGCTCGCCGAAGCAGGCGAAACGACCGACGTGCAGCGGCGTCACGCGGAGCACTATCGCGACCTCTTCAGCGAGATATTCGACCGCTGGCAGGGCATGTCGGACGCCGAGTGGCACGCCGCATGCACACCCGAACTCGGCAACGTGCGGGCCGCCCTCGCCTGGGCGCTCGGCGGTGGTGATGCGGCGCTCGGCATCACCCTCGCGGCAGTCGCGGTGCGGCTCTTCGTCAACAATCTCGCCGACCGCAACGAGGCACGCGAGTGGATCGCGCATGCGCTGGCGCGGGCGGATCACACGACTTCAGCGCGCGATCGCGCGCGGCTCGCCCTGGCGCAAGCGATGCTGGCCGAGGTGTCGTCGCTGACCGTGGTGATCGACGCATTCGCCGAGGCGATCGCGGCCCAACGGGCTGCCGGCGACCGCGAAGGGCTTGCCTATGCGCTGGTGAGTGGCGCCTATCCGCTCGTCTACGCCAACCGGCTCGCCGAGGCCGACGCCGCGCTCGCCGAGGCGGCGCGCCTCCTCGAAGGCTCGACGCAGACGCGCTCGCGCATCGCCTACCTCGGAGCGGTCGCCTACATGATGTCGGTCCGCGATGATGCCGAGGGCGCGCTGGCCACGAGCGAGCAGGCGATCGCCCTGTGCCGCAGCACCGGCGTCACGCGCGTCGCCGCGCTGCTGCAGAGCAACGTCGCCGAAATGGCGTGGCTGGCGGGCGACCTCGACCGCGCGCTGGTGGCCAACCACGAGGTCATGACGACGCTGCGCGGGATGCCCGACATGGCAGGCGGTACCGCCATGGCGCTGTGTCTGATCAATCGGATCGGCATGCTGGTCGAGCGTGGCGACCTCGCGGCCGCGCTGCGCGTGGCGCACGACGCGCACCCACCCTGTCGCGACAACGGACTCGCCCCTCAGCTCCTCGACCACCTCGCGCTGCGCGCGGCACGCACCGGCCGACTCGCCGATGCCGCGCGCATCGGCGGCTGCAGCGATGCGGCACACGCCGCACGGGAGATCCTGCGCCAGCGTGGCGAACTGCGCGTCCACGCAAGGCTCGCGGCAGAACTCGCGCAGGCCATGGCGCCGGCCGAGATCGCGCGCCTGCGCGCCGAAGGCGAGGCAATGGATCTCGAAGCCGCGTTCGCCCTCGCCCTCGGCGATTGATTCCACGGGAGACGCACAGGCGCCGAGAAGAACGATTCCTCTGCGTCCCGGCGTCTCTATGCAAGTGCCCTTCGCCCTCAGGGCTTGACCGGGCAGCGATACGCGCGGGCAGTAGCCTCGCCCAGGTTCGCAACCCCCGAAATCTCGGCCTTCAGCATCAGGATGTGCGTCGCTCCCATCGCCGCCGCCTTCGCGCGCACGTCCTTGATCGCGCCCTGGATCTTCGCCTCGTCGGAGAGACCCCCGAAGAGACTGCGGCTGGTGACCGTACCGAGGAGCTTGCACTCGCGATTGAGATAGGACGCATCGGCTTCGCCGACCGTCTGCGGATCCTTGCCTGGCGCGCTCGCGCAGCCGGCGAGGAGGAACGCCGCGAGCAGCGGTGCGGCAAGCGTGGGAGATGGTCGTAGTGAAGACATCCCGCATTCTAAGACGGCAAGCCGGCTACGACATCGCCGCACGATCGGTATAGACTGCCTCGTTGCGCTGCGGCAACGATGCCGTCGCGCACCTGCCCATACCCGTGAAGCACGTTCTCCCGCTGAAGCTCGTCGCCCCGCTCGTCCTCGGCATGATCGCGTCGATCGCCATCGCCGTGTACGCCGAACTCGGGTATCGGCGACTCGAAGTGGCCAACCGGCAGATCGCCGCGGCGCTCGAACTGCAGGCGTCGTTGCACGAGGCGCTCGCACTCGTGGTCGATGCCGAGACCGGGCAGCGCGGCTATCTCCTCACTGGAAAGGTGGAATATCTCACGCCGTACAACAATGCACTGCCGAAGATCGGCGGCACCTTCAACCGGTTGCGCGAAATGCTGGTGACGTACGGAACCGCGCAGGAGCGCGATGCGCTCTCCAAGCTCAACGGCCTGGTCGGCCAGAAACTCGCCGAACTCGAGTCGGCGCTCGCGCTGTACAAGCGAAACGGCGACTCGGCGGCGCAAGCGCTCCTCGATACCGGCATCGGCCGGCGCGCCATGGACGACATCCGCGCGGAAGTCGACGGCATGGCCGCCGCGCAGCAGCAGCAGCTCACGGCCGCCATGAATCGCTGGTCTGCCGACGTCGCCTTCGCCCGCCTCGGCATGCAGATCATGACCGGCTTCGCCATTGCCCTGCTGCTCGTGGTGTGGCTCCTCGCCCGCCGTGACGCGCAGCAGCGCGAGGCGCGCCGGCGCACGATGGTCGAGGACAAGCGACGCCTCGAAAGCGAGGTCGAGCAGCGCACGGCAGAACTGTCCGAGCTGTCGAGCTACCTGCAACGCGTGCGGGAGGACGAAAAGTCGAAGCTCGCCCGTGACATCCACGACGAATTGGGCGGCATCCTGGTGAGCGCGAAGATGGACATCGCGTGGGTGGAAGACTACCTGCGCAAGCACCACGAGCCGCAGGTCACGGCCAAGCTCGAACGCGCGCAGAAAGCGCTCGACGACGGCGTGCAGATCAAGCGGCGGATCATCGAGGACCTGCGGCCGACGCTGCTCGACAACCTCGGCCTCAGCGCAGCGCTCGATTGGCAGGTCCGCGAGGTCTGCGACCGCGCCGGGCTCGCGTGCACGATCGACACGCCGGGCGACGATAGCCGGATCCCGTCCGACGTCGCAATCGCGCTCTACCGCATCCTGCAGGAGGCGCTCACCAACATCGTGAAGTACGCTCGGGCGAAGACGGTGCGCGTCGACCTCGGCGCCACGGCTACCGACGTCATCTTGCTGATCGAGGACGACGGGATCGGCATCCCGGAGGATGCGCAGGGCAACCTGCTGTCACATGGAATCGCGGGAATGCGCCAGCGCGTACGCGCGCTGCACGGTGAGTTCGCGATCTCGCGGCGACCCGACGGTGGCACGCTGATCGAGGTCAACGTGCCGATCCACGCGCGGCCCGCCGAGGAAGCGTCCGTTACGCCGCCTTGAGCTTCATCGACAGCCGCGCCTTGGTCGCATTGAAGCGGCGGCCCATCGCTTCCCGCGCGTCGTCGTCGAAGATCTCTTCGAGCACCGGCAGGAGGTGCGTGCGTTCATCCTCGATGCGCTGCTCGAGGACGTCGAAGAGGACCTTCGCATACGCCTTCCACTCGTCGGTTTCGGTCTTGCGGCTCTTGACGAGCTTCTCCACGAGATCGTCGACGATGCCATGCCGGACGTAGCCCTCGTAGGCGAGCGTCCGGAGCTCGTCGTTGTCGCGCGCGAGGAGGGCGTCGTAGACGTCCCGCTCCTCGGCGCGCGCGTGCAGGAAGAGCGCCGGCCGCAATTGCCGCAGCAGTGCGCGGCGCTCGTCCCCGCTCTCGGACTCGTACATGTCGCGGGCCAGGATGAGGATCTCGTCGTGGTCGTTACGCAGCAGCGTACGGATGTCGCGCGCGTTCATGGTGGGGGCTTCTAGCAGGAGCTTGATTTCGTCGACTAGAGTCATGATGGAAACCGTTACGTTGGAGGTCGGGAATCAATGCGCCGCCGCCGACCCGCCGGCGGCAAGTGCGGTCAGGACTTCGCGCACGCGGTGGAACTCGCGCGCCTTGTCGAAAAAATAATCCGCGCCGAGCGCGAGACTCCGCTCGCGGTACTGCGGAAACGCGAAGTTGGTGAAGACGATCACCGTCGCGTGCTGCGGTTTGGTGCCCTTGGCGAGCGCCTTCAGCACGCCGAGCCCGGTGCCCTGCTTCAACTGGAGGTCGAGCACGACGGCATCCCAGCGCTGATCGCGCAGCACCGCGATCGCGGCCGCTTCGTTCTCGACCTGTTCGACGATGGCGAGATTCGGGATCTCGGCCAGCGTCTCGGACAGGCGCGCGCGAATGAGCGCCGAATCCTCGACGATCACCACCCGCAAGACGGCTTCGGCAGACGACGCACCCGGCTGCATCGTCACGCCCGCCCTCGGTTGGAGATCGGCCAGTTCCACGTGCGGTGTGGGCGCTGCAATCACGCGCTCCACCGCGGCGCGGGCCGCACGCGTGCCGCGCAACCGAGCCGCGCGAGCCGCGGCCGACGCATCGGCGCGCGTGAAGGGACCGCCGCGCGCAACGTTCGATCGGCGTTCAATCGATGAGCCCGTTCTTGATGGCGTAGTAGGTGAGGTCGGCATTCGATTTCATGCCCATCTTCTCGAGGACGCGGGTGCGATACGTGCTGACGGTCTTCACCGACAGGTGCAACTCGTCGGCGATGCGCGACACCGCCGCACCCGCGGCAATCTTGCAGAAGATCTGGAACTCGCGCTGCGACAATTCGCCGTGCAGCGGCTTGTCGCTATCGCCGGCAACACCTGCGGCAAGGATCTGTGCCAGCGCCGGGCTCACGAATTTGCGCCCGTGGACGACGGTGCGGATGGCGCCGACGAGCTGGGTCGATGCCGCCTCCTTGCCGAGATATCCGGCGGCGCCCGCCCGCAGGAGGTTGACCGCGTACTGATCCTCGGCGTATCCGGACAGCATCAGCACCGGCAGGCTCGGCCGGATCTGCTTGAGCGCTTTCAAGGTGTCGATGCCGTTCTTGTCGGGCATCGAGATGTCGAGCAGCACCACGTCGAACTCGCCGTTGCGCACGAGATCGATGCACTGGCTGCCGGTGGCGGCCTCACCCGCGACTTCCATGTCCGCCTGATCGGCGATGAACTGCCGGAGGCCGGCGCGCACGATGGCGTGATCATCGGCGATCAGGATGCGGATCATGGTCGCGGGATGATGGCGCGTCTCGACGGCAGCGCTGGGGGTGGCAACTTCCATGATCGTGGGGTGACGGCGCCATCGCTGCCCCGGCATCGCCTGCGCTTGCGCGCTCGCTCCGGGAATGGGCCGTCGATGTCGCTTGGCTCGCTCGAATCCTGCTGTCGAACGCCCCCATGGTAGGCAAAGCACGGGGTTGTCCGCATCGGCGCCCGGCGGAAAGCCGTGTCGGACATATCCTACAGCGTCTCACAGGGGACGAACAGCCTTTGTCCTACACGCCGCCAGGGGCATGCGCCGGTCGTCCGCGGCTCGGTCAGGCGCTGGGGTCGACGGCCGCCGTCGCAATGAGGAGCCCGCCGGTGAGCGGATGCCGCAGGACTTGCGCCGCGACCCCGAAGCCGGCGGCGATCGTCGCCGGCTGCAAGACGTCGCCGGGCGCCCCCTGTGCGAGCATCCGTCCGCGATGCAGCACGACGACCCGATCGGCATAGGTCGCCGCGAGATTGAGATCGTGCAGGATGGCGAGGATGCCGATGTTGCGTCGCGCTGCGAAGGCGCGCGCGGTGACGAGCAACGCGTGCTGATGCGCGAGATCGAGGGCTGCCGTCGGCTCGTCGAGCAGGAGGAAGCGCGGCTGCAGATGCTCGATCTCCCACAGTTGCGCGAACGCCGTCGCCAGATGGACGCGCGCCTGCTCGCCGCCGGACAGGGTCGTGACTTCGCGGTCCGCGAGTTGCGTCGCGTCGGCGAGAGCGAGCGCGGCATCGACGATCTCGCGGTCGCGGCGATCGTGCCAGCGGGTCGATACCGGGTAGCGACCAAAGGCCGCGACCTCGCGGGCGGTGAAGGCGAAGGCGAGTTCGGGCCGCTGCGGCAGCACCGCCCGCAGCCGGGCGCGCTCGGCAAGCGACCACGCGACGAGCTCGCGCCCGGCGATCCACACGCTGCCGTCGACACGCGCGGCGGCCGGCAGGCGATCGCCGGCGAGAAGCTTCAGGAGCGTCGACTTGCCGGCCCCGTTCTCGCCGACGACCGCCACGATCTCGCCGGCGGCAACCTGCAGCGAGACGTCGTCGAGCAGCTTGCGCATGCCGATGCGAACGGTGACGCTACGCGCTTCGAGCACGGTTCAAAGCCCGATCTGGCCGCGCCGGCGCAGCAGCAGCACGAGAAAGAAGGGCCCCCCCAAGGTCGCCGTCAGGATGCCGATCGGCAATTCGGCGGGAGCCACGACGGTACGCGCGAGCGCATCGGCGAACACGAGCAGCACGGCGCCCAGCAACGCCGCGCCCGGGAGGACGATGCGGTGATCGGGCCCGCAGGCGAGCCGAATCGCATGCGGCGCGACGAGGCCGACGAAGCCGATGACACCGGCCGCCGCCACCAGCGAACCGACGGCCAGCGCGGTCAGCACGATCGTCGCCCGCTTGACGGCCAGTACGTCGACGCCGATGTGCGTCGCCTGCGTCTCACCCAGCGCCAGCGCATTGAGCGGGCGCGCGAGCAGGCTGCCCGCCACCACGGCCACCAGGGCGAGCGGCACCACGGCGGTCAGCATCGACCAGGTGGCGCCACCCAGCGAGCCGAAGCTCCAGAAGGTGAGGTTGCGTAACTGCTCGTCGCTCGCGAGATACGACAACAGGCCCACGCCCGCCATGGCGAGTGCATTGAGCGCGATGCCGGCGAGCAGCACCGACGGCAGCGAGAGGAAGCCCCCCGCGGCGCCGATGCGATAGACGACGAGCGTCACCGCCAGCGCGCCGAGGAAGGCGGCGAGCGGCAGCGTCCAGGCCCCCAGCACCTTCGAAATCCCCGGCAGCCACGTCGCGCCGAGCACGATCACGAAGGCAGCCGCCAGCGCCCCGCCCGACGACACCCCGATGAGCGTTGGATCGGCGAGCGGATTGCGGAAGAGCCCCTGCATCAGGGCGCCGGCCACCGCAAGTCCCGCGCCGGCGATGACGGCGAGCAGCACCCGCGGCAAACGGATCGAATTGAGCACGGCAACCTGGCGCGGATCGACGCTCCCGACGTCGAGGCCCGCATTGCTCGCGAGAATGCGCAGCACGTCGAGCGGGGCGACACGAAAGCTGCCGTGGCCAACGGCAAGGACGACCACCGTCACCAGCAGAAGGGCGAGTCCGACGAGGACGGCGCGTCCCGGCAGGCGCCGCGGCGCCGCGACCCCCGACGCCGTCAAGGGCAATCCTTGGTTGCGAGGCACGCGGGACGTGGCGTCCCGCTCTGGCGGCGGAGGATCTCGTCGCGCAACTCGGTGTATTGCCGGCCGACTTGAGCGGCGACGTTGTCGGCGTTGAGCACGGCGCCGGCGAGCAGCGTGGGAACGAACGTCCCCTCGACGTCGACGCGCACGCGCTTGTCCACCGGCGTCACCCGGGTGCTGAAATCCGACGCCTTCAGGTTGCCGCTGCTCACGAGGCGCGAGCGGATCTCGGTCTCGGGAGTGAGCGTCACGTGGCGAACGTTGTCCATCGAAATACGCAACGGCCCCGCGCTGGCGTGACTGCGCTGGTCGACGTCGAACTCGTTGCCGCGGCGATTGACGATCTTGCTCGCGTCGACGCTCGACAGGATGTCGGCCATGTGATCGAAATCGACGAGCACGCTCCACACCAGACCCAGCGGCGCCGCGACCGTGAACGATGCGGTCACCACATAGCCGCTGTCCTGCTTGCGGGCGCGGGCCTGCACCGCTGGCAGCGTCGTCGTTGCCGAGGCCGCCGGGGTCGCCGGCGCGCTGCCGACATCGGCGGCAAGCGCGCCACCCGCGAGCACCGACAGGGCGACGACGAACGAAGTGCTACGCCACGCGCACCCCCAGCGGCTCGCGACGGCGACCCGCGTTCGCGCCCCTCGGGCACGGCCGCCGGCGAAACGCGCCGACGCGCGACTCATGTCGAAGCCTCCGCGCCGCGCAACCGCCAGTCGACCTCGCGCGGACGCCCGGGAAGATCGAGGCAGGCACGCACCGGCGAGGCATGCGCGATCTCGCGCCCTGCGCGGAACACGTGCAACCGCGTCGCGCGCAGGCGGATCGCCTCGACGGGATCGCGCGCCTGCAGGAGCACGAAGTCGGCGCGGTTGCCCGGAGCGATGCCGTAGCCGTCGAGATGGAGGATCCTCGCGGCGTTGACCGTGACCGCGTCGAAACAGGCGCGCATCGCCTCCTGCCCCGTCATCTGCGCCACGTGCAGCCCCATCGCCGCCACCTCGAGCAGGTCGGCACTGCCGAGCGGATACCACGGATCGAGCACGCAATCGTGACCGAACGCAACGGTGACACCGGCCGCCATGAGCTCGGGGACGCGCGTCATGCCGCGACGCTTGGGATAGCTGTCGTGGCGCCCCTGCAGCGTGATGTTGATGAGCGGATTGGCGATCGCGTTGACACCGCCGTCGACCAGGAGCGGGATGAGCTTCGAGACGTAGTAGTTGTCCATCGAGTGCATCGACGTCAGATGCGACCCGGTGACGCGTCCTTGCAGGCCCAGGCGCACGCTCTGCGCCGCCAGCGCTTCGACGTGGCGCGAGAGGGGGTCGTCGGACTCGTCGCAGTGCAGATCGACGAGACGCCCCTCGTCGGCGGCAATCTCGCACAGCAGACGCACGCTCTCGGCACCGTCGGCCATCGTGCGCTCGAAGTGCGGGATGCCGCCCACCACGTCCACGCCCATGGCGAGCGCTCGCTTCACGAGATCGAGCGCCCCGGGGCTGCGCAGCAGGCCATCCTGCGGAAAGGCCACGAGTTGCAGATCGAGGTACGGGGCGACGCGCGCCTTCACGTGCAGGAGCGCCTCGACCGCGGTGAGGCGCGGATCGCAGACGTCGACGTGCGAGCGGATCGCGAGCAGCCCCTTCCCCACTGCCCAGTCGCAGTAGGCGAGCGCGCGCTCGACGAGCGCCTCCTGCGTGAGTTGCGGTTTCAGTTCGCCCCACAGCGCGATGCCCTCGAGCAGCGTGCCGCTGCGGTTGACGCGCGGCAGTCCGTAGGAAAGCGTCGAATCGAGATGGAAATGCGCGTCCACGAATGGCGGCGTGAGGAGCAGGCCGCCGGCGTCGAGCGTGCGCGCGGCCGCAACTTCGATCTGCGGCCGCACCTCGACGATGCGGCCGCCAGCCACCAGCACGTCGATGCCGGTACGGCCGTCGGGCAGCGTGGCATTGGTGACGCGCAGGTCGGCCATGGGTGTGCAATCGCGGGAGGAACCGGTGAGTATTTCGGCGCGCCGACATTTGGTCAAGCGCGGCGTCGTTGCCCGCGCCGCCGCGCCCCCAGCCGGCGGCGCCCGTTGCCCTCGCGAGGCCGGAGCCGACCGGCTTGACCTGCGTCAACGCACGCCGGGCGTGCGAAGGCGATCTTGCCGCCTGTGAATGCCGTCGAGACCGCCCAGGCAGTGCTGGAAGTCGTCCCCCCCGCGGGCGCCGGCGTCGCTCGCGCGACATGCGCGGGCCAGTGGACGATTCACGGCATCGCCGAGCTCGAGCCGCATATCGACGCGAAGCCATGGCCCGCGACCGGCAGCCTCTTCGTCGACGCGACGCAGATCTCGGCGCTCGACACGGCGGGCGCGTGGCTGCTCCACCGCACGCTCACACGCCTGCGGGCCGGAGGCATCGATGCGCAGCTCACCGGCCTGCGCCCCGAGCTCGGCGCGCTCCTCGAACTCGTCGCCGCGCGTGGCGACGGGATCGGCACGGCGCCGGCGGTGGCCAGGGTCGGGATGTTCGAAGCCATCGGGCGCAAGGCGTGGGACGACGCGCGCAATATCGCCGGCTTTCTATCGTTCGTCGGCGAATCGTTCCAGGTGCTGCTCCGCGCGCTCGCGCAGCCGCGGCGCATCCGCTGGCGCGCGGTGCTGCACAACGTGCAGCTCGCCGGCTTCGACGCGCTGCCGATCACCGGGTTGCTCTCCTTCCTGATGGGCATCGTCATCGCCTACCAGGGCGCCGACCAGCTCCGCCGCTTCGGTGCGAACATCTTCGTGGCCGACCTCGTCGGCATCGCGATGCTGCGCGAGCTCTCGCCGTTGCTCACGGCGATCATCGTCGCGGGACGCTCGGGGTCCGCCTTCACCGCGCAGATCGGCACCATGAAGGTGACCGAGGAGATCGACGCGCTGCGCACCGTGGGCATCGTGCCGCAGGAGCTGCTCGTGCTGCCCAAGCTGCTCGCGCTGATGATCGTGCTGCCACTGCTCACCGTCTATACCGACGTCACGGGCGTGCTCGGCGGCATGCTGATGGCGCGCACGCAGCTCGGCCTGACGTTCCAGGTCTTCTTCGACCGGCTCAAGGAGGCGATCGTGCTGTCGACGTACCTCACGGGCCTTTGCAAGGCCCCGGTGTTCGCGGCGATCATCGCGCTCGTCGGTTGCTATCAGGGATTCCGGACGGCGGGGAGCGCGGACAGCGTGGGGCGGCAAACGACGATCTCGGTCGTGCAGTCGATCTTCCTCGTGATCGTCACCGACGCCATCTTCTCGATCGTGTTCAACCTGCTCGATCTGTGATGGATAACGTCGTCGAGATCACCGACCTGGTCACCCGCTTCGGCGCTTCCGTCGTGCACGATGGCGTGAGCCTCGCGATGCGCCGCGGCGAGATCTTTGCGCTGGTCGGGGGCAGCGGCTGCGGCAAGTCGACGCTGTTGCGCGAGATCCTCCTGCTGCACGCCCCCGCCGCCGGGTCGATCCGCGTCTTCGGCCGCGAAGTCGTCGGCCTCGGCGACGAGGAGGCGCTCCCGCTGCGCCGGCGATTCGGCGTGGTATTCGAGCGCGGCGCGCTGTTCAGCTCGCTCACCGTCGCCGAGAATGTCGGCATGGTCCTGCACGAGCACACCGCCCTGTCGCCGCGCCTCGTCGCGGAGATGGCCGCGATCAAGATCGCCCTCACCGGATTGCCCGCCGACGCCGGTGCCAAGTACCCCAACGAACTGTCGGGCGGCATGCGCAAGCGGGCGGCGCTGGCGCGGGCGCTGGCGCTCGATCCCGAGCTTCTCTTCCTCGACGAGCCGACCGCGGGACTCGATCCGCTCAGCGCAAGCGGCATCGACGAGCTCGTGCGCAACCTGCGCGATACGCTGGGCCTGTCGATCATGATGGTCACGCACGATCTCGACCTGCTGTGGCGCGCCGCGGATCGGGTGGCCGTCCTCGGGCGGGGGCATATCCTGGGGGTCGGCTCGATGGACGACCTCGCCAAACTCGACGATCCTCTCGTCCACGAGTACTTCTACGGACCGCGCGGCCGCGCCGCGCGGGAACAGGCTTGGAAGCGAAGTTCAACTTTGCCGTCGTAGGCGCCTTCGTCCTGCTCCTCGGCACGGCGCTGATCGGCGGCGTGCTGTGGCTCACCAGCGGCCGCTACTACGGCAAGAGCTACGACACCTATCTCGCGTACCTGACCGAATCGGTGTCGGGCCTCAACGTCAACGCGCCCGTCAAGTACCGCGGCGTCGACGTCGGATTCGTCCGCGGCATCGTCCTCAACCCCGCGAACGTCGAAGAGGTGCAGCTCACGCTGTCGATCCAGCGCGACACACCCGTCAAGCAGGACACGGTGGCGACGCTGCAGACGCAAGGCCTCACCGGCATCGCCTACGTCGAGCTCATGGGCGGACGCAAGGAGTCGCCGCCGCTCGTCGCCAAGCCCGGTGATTCGTATCCGGTGATCCGCTCGGGGCCGTCGCTGTTCGCGCGCCTCGACACTTCGGTGACGGTCCTCGTCGAGAAGGCGACGCGCGCGCTCGACAACATCAACGCGGTGCTCGACGAGGAGAATCGTCGCGCGATCTCGCAAACGCTCGCCGACCTGCGCGTCGTCTCGCACACGCTCGCCGCGCGCTCGGCGACGGTCGACGCGGCGCTCGCCGACGCCGGTCGCACGACGGCCAATGCCGCGCGATTCACCGCCGAGCTGCCGGCGCTGGTGCAGCGAATCGAGCGCAGCGCCGACGCGTTCGATCGCATGACGCAAAGCCTCGCCAGCGCCGGGACGAGCGCGGGGCAGCTCGTCGAAGGCAGCCGCGGCGAGGTCGCGCAGTTCACCGGGGAGACGCTGCCCGAGGTCCGCCAGCTCATCGCCGAACTGCGCGAGGTCACCAGCACGCTGCGCCGCACGACGAGCGAGCTCGAGCGCAATCCGGGCACGCTCGTCTGGGGACGGCAGCCCGCCAAGCGCGGACCCGGAGAATGACGATGAAACTCGCGTTTGCCGTGCTGGCCGCCTTCGTGCTCGCTTCGTGCAGTGCGCTGCAACCCCCGGCGCCCGAGCCCGTGACGGTGCACGTCCTCGCCGCCGCGCCGACGATCGCCGCCGCCGCGCCGCCGAGCGACGCCGCCATCGAGGTCGCGGCGCCACGCGCGTGGCCCGGCTTCGATACGACGGACATGGTGTACACGCGCGGCGGTTACGAGCTCGACCGCTTCGCCGTCAATCGCTGGGTCGACACGCCACCGCGCATGCTGGCGCCGCTCGTCGTGCGCGCTCTCGAACAGACGGGTGGCTTCCGCGCCGTGGTCCAGGCGCCGGCCGCCGCGCCGGCGGACTATCGGCTCGACACCGAGATCGTACGCGTCGTGCAGAACTTCAGTGCGACGCCGAGCCGCAGCGAGGTCGTGGTGCGCGCCCAGCTCACGGATCTACGCACGCGCCGCGTCGTGGCGACCCACGTGTTCGAGGAAACGGAACTCTCGTCTTCCGACAACGCCGCGGGTGGCGTTGCCGCGGCAAACGCGGCGCTCGCGCGCGTTCTCACCCGGATCGCGGGTTTCTGCGTCAGCGAAACGCGGCGCCCGTGAACGAGCGGGCTACGACCCCTATTTGGTTCCGAAGATCCGATCGCCGGCGTCGCCCAGCCCCGGCAGGATGTAGCTGTGGTCGTTCAGCTCGCGGTCGACCGCCGCGGTGTAGATCGGCACGTCGGGGTGCGCCGCGGTGAGCGCACGAATGCCTTCCGGCGCGGCGACGATGCACACGAAGCGGATCGAGCGCGGGCGGGTGGCCTTCAGCCGGGTGATCGCCGCCACCGCCGAATGGCCGGTGGCGAGCATCGGATCGAGCACCACCACATCGCGCTCGGGCATTCCGCCCGGCATCTTGAAGTAATACTCCACCGCGGCGAGGGTCGCGGGATCGCGGTACAGGCCGATGTGGCCGACACGCGCGGAGGGAATCACGGTGAGGAAGCCGTCGAGGAGGCCCATCCCCGCCCGCAGGATCGGCGCGAAGACGAGCTTCTTGCCGTCGATGAGCCGGCCCACCATCGTCTCGAGCGGCGTGTCGATGGTCACGTCGTGCAACGGCACGTCGCGCACCACCTCGTAGGCCATGAGCGAGCCGATCTCGGTCAGCAGCCGGCGAAAGCTCGCGGTGCTCGTCTCCTTCTTGCGCAGGAGCGTGAGCTTGTGCTGGATGAGTGGATGGTCCAGGACGTGCGGCTGGGTGCGCATGGCGGGCGGAAAGCCCGGCGCGCGGCCGGGCACAGGCAGGGGCGACCGCAAAGCCTAGACCAGTGCGCGCCCGCTGTCGACGGCCGGGCGCAGCCGGCGGGCGCGGCGTCGGTGCCGGTGAAGTTGGTGCCCCACGCATCCGCGCCGCGGCCCCATGAGCCACGGCGCGGAGGGTGGTGCGGTGCCGGGTCGCTTCCCTACGTCGCGGCAGTCGACTTGTACTTGGCGAGGTGGCGCGTGGGAAGCGCCAGCGCATCGCGGCGGAACGGGTCACCCAACTCGCGGGTAACCATCATTTCCAGCACCGTCGTCTTGCCCTCCTTCTGCGCCGCGGCGGCAGCCCGCAGCGCGGGGCCGACGTCGGAGAGCTTCTCGATGCGCAGGCCTTCGGCACCCATTGCCTTGGCCACGGTCGCCCACGACGGCTGCTGGTCGAGGTTCACGCCGACGAAGCGATTGGCGTAGAAGTCGACGTGGTTCTTCTTCTCGGCACCCCACTGGCCGTTGTTGAAGACGACCGCGGTCACCGGAATCGCCTCGCGCACGCAGGTCTGCAACTCGCCGAAGCTCATGCCCCAGGCGCCGTCGCCGACGTAGGCGATCGCCGGACGGTCGGGAGCCGCGACCTTGGCGCCGATGATTGTCGGGAATGCATAGCCGCAGTTGCCGAAGCTCATCGCGGCGAACATCGAGCGCGGCTGGGCGAAGCGCAGATAGCTGTTCGACACCGAGCAGATGTTGCCGATATCGGTCGATACCATCGCGTGCTCGGGCATCGCGCGCTCGAGTTCACGCAGCATCTGGCGCGGATGCATCGCGCTGCTGCCCTTCGACACTTCGATCGACCACGGATCCTTCTCGTGCGTCCAGGTGTCGAGCTCGCCCTCCCACGCCGCCTTCTCGGCCTTGACCTTGGCGAGCCGCGCGGCCTGGTTCGCGTGACAGGCGAGCGACTTGCCCTTCAAGCGCGCGACGAGCGCGGCTGCCGTCGCCTTGGCGTCGCCGCAGATGCCCACCGAGATCGGCTTGACGAGGCCCAGCATCTTGGCGTCGGCGTCGATCTGGATGATCTTCGCCTGCTTCGGCCAGTAGTCGAGCCCGTATTGGGGAAGCGTGCCGAAGGGTCCCAGCCGCGTGCCGAGCGCCACGACGACGTCGGCTTCGCTGATGAGCTTCATCGCCGCCTTGCTGCCCTGATAACCGAGCGGCCCACACCACAACGGATGCTGCGCGGGGAACGCGTCGTTGTGCAGGTACGAGCACGCGACCGGCGCCTGGAGAAGTTCGGCCAGCGCGAGCGCCTCGGCCTGGCCGTTGGCCATGATGACGCCGCCGCCCGCCAGGATGACCGGGAACTTGGCGCTCGCCAGCAGTTCAGCCGCGTCGGCAAGGCTCTTCTCGCCGCCGGCGCCTCGCTCGATGACGATCGGTTGCGGGATCTCGCACTCGATGTCGCCGTAGAAGAAGTCGCGCGGGATGTTGAGCTGCGTGGGTCCGAGCTCGAGGTGCGCGCGATCGAAGGCGCGTGCGGTGAACTCGGCCATGCGCGCCTTGTTGTTGACGTGTGCCTGGAACTTGGTGATCTTGGTGAAGATCGGCAACTGCTCGGTCTCCTGGAAGCCGCCCAACCCCAACGTCATCGAGCCGGTTTCCGGCGTGATGCACACGACCGGGGAATGCGCCCAGTACGCCGCGGCGACCGACGTCACGAAGTTGGTGATGCCGGGGCCGTTCTGCGCGATGCACACGCCGTGACGGCCGGAGACGCGCGAGTAGCCGTCGGCCATGTGCCCGCCGCCCTGCTCGTGCGCGACCGAGATGAAGCGGATGCCGGCCAGCGGGAACATGTCGAGTGCATCCATGTACGCGGAGCCGACGATGCCGAAGACGTACTTCACGCCCTGCGCGACGAGCGTCTCGACGAAGGCTTCCGATGGGGTCATCTTCTGGCGCCCGACGACGGCGGCGGGCAGGTCCACTGGCTTGTTCATGGCGGCTCCTCGGGGAATCCAGGTATCGGAGATCAGGGATCAGGGATCGGGTGGCGCGTGGCCGGTGGCCGGCAACGGCCGGTCAGTGTTGCACAAACCGACCCCATCCGGCAAGTGCATGTACTCAAAATATGGTTTGTCTTGTTCCAGATTTCGATATAAACTCGATACCATGCCCGACAAGCGCGACCGTACCCCGCCGCTGCTGCGCGCCTTCGGATTGCTCGAGCGGATCGCCGCCGCCGATGGCGCCGCCACCCTCCAGGATCTCGCCGCTGGCGCCGGCCTGCCGAAGCCCACCGTGTACCGGATGCTCGCGATGCTCGAGTCGGCGGGCCTCGTGACCCGTGAACCCGATGGACGGCGCATCGGTGCCGGCCCGCGCCTCGTGCGCTTCGCGCTCGACGTGCAACTCGCGGCGACGGTGCGTGCACCGCGCAATGCCATCCTGAATCGCCTTGCCACCGAACTCGGCGAGACGGTGAATCTCACCATGCTCGACGGCAGCGAAGTGGTCTACCTCGACCGCGTCGAGGCGCAATGGCCGCTGCGCATGACGTTGCAGCCGGGCTCGCACGTGCCACTGCACTGCACGGCGAGCGGCAAGCTCCTCCTGGCGCTGCTCCCGGCCGCGCGCCGGCGGCGCATCGTCGCCGAACTCCCGCTGCCCCGTTACACGGAACACACGCTCGCCACCCGCAAGGCGCTCGTCGCCGAGCTTGCAGCAATTCGCCGCGATGGCTACGCGACCGACAACGAGGAGTACCTCGCCGGGCTGGTGTGCGTCGCGGTCCCGGTCATGACCGGCGCCGGGCGCAACGTCGCCTGCGTCGCCGTGCACGCGCCCGTGGCCCGGATGACGCTCGCCGACGCGGTTGCGCACGTGCCGGCGCTCAAGCGTGCGGCGACGGCCCTTGGCGCCACGTTCGGCGACGCGAAGCGCTGACGCCCGCACGGACCCGCGGGAAGGACGGCCCGAAGCCTCGACGTCGGTTCCTTCGTCGAAGGCGAGGCCATTGGGGGTCGCCACGCACGATCGGACGCGCCGAGCCGGCGCGCTATCGCTCGTCCTCGAGGATCATGTCGGACGCCTTCTCGGCGATCATCACCACCGGCGCGTTGGTGTTGCCCGAGACGAGGGTCGGCATGATCGAGCAGTCGACCACCCGCAAGCCGCCCACGCCGTGCACGCGCAAGCGGTCGTCGACGACCGCCAGCGGGTCGCTGCCCATCTTGCAGGTCCCCGAAGGGTGGAAGATCGTCGCCCCGTACGCACGCGCGAAGCCGAGGAGCTCGTCGTCGCTTTGCAACGCCGCCCCAGGCCGCAACTCCTCGACGATGTACGGCGCGACCGCCTTCGTCGCCGCGAGCCGGCGCGCGAACTTGAGCGCGGCCACCGCGCAGGCGCGATCGTCGGCAGTGGACAGATAATGCGGCTGCATCGACGGCGCCGCCAGCGGATCGGATGAGGCGAGGCGCACGCTCCCGCGCGAGGTCGGCCGCAGCTGGCACACGCTCATCGTGAAGCCGGGAAACGGGTGCGGCTTGGCGCCCGCCATGTCGGCGGACAGCGTCGCGAAATGGAACTGGATGTCGGGCGTTGCGGAGTCGCGCAGCACGCGCGTGAAGAGCCCCCCCTGGTTGATCCCGATCGCGAGCGGTCCCTTGCGCGCCACGAGCCAGCGCAGCCCGATCTTCAGCGACCGCCACCACGAGGCGAGATCGTCGTTGGTCGTGATCGGCTTCGAGCAGCGGAAGAGGAGCCGCAATTGCAGATGGTCCTGCAGGTTCTCGCCCACGCCGGGCAGGTCGCGGACGACGCCGATTCCGTGTTCGGCGAGCTGCGCGCCCGGTCCGATCCCCGAGAGCAGCAGGAGCTGCGGGCTCTGCAGCGCACCGGCGGCGAGGATCACCTCGCGCCGGGCGCGGGCGGTGCGCGTCTCGCCCGCGCGGCGATACTCGACGCCGACCGCACGCCCCTCCTCGAGCAGCACGCGCGTGGCCTGGGCGTTGGTCTCGACCGCGAGGTTCGTTCGCCCGCGCGCCGGCTTGAGGTACGCAACCGCCGTGCTGCAGCGCCAGCCGCGGTGCGTGAAGAGCTGGTAGTAGCCCACGCCTTCCTGCACGCCGCCGTTGAAATCGTCGTTGCGCGGCACGCCGAGCTCGCCGGCGCCGGCAATGAGCGCCTCCATCAATTCGTGCTTCTCGCCGATGTCGGAGCACTTGAGCGGCCCGTCGGCGCCGTGCATCTGCGACGCGCCACGCTCGTTGCCCTCGCTGCGAATGAAGAACGGGAGCACGTCGCGCCAGCCCCACCCGCGATTGCCGGCGGCGGCCCAGCGATCGTAGTCCTCGGGCTGGCCGCGCACGTAGATGAGTCCGTTGATCGAGCTGCTGCCGCCCAGACCACGCCCCCGCGGCCAGTAGATGCGCCGACCGTCCATGCCCGGGTCGGGATCGGTATGGAATCCCCAGTTGTACGCGGGATGGAACATCGTCTTCCCGTAGCCGATCGGGATGTGGATCCACAGGTACCGATCGGTGGGGCCCGCTTCGAGGAGCAGCACCGAATGCCGACCGTCCGCCGACAGGCGATTGGCGAGAACGCACCCAGCGGTACCCGCGCCGACGATGACGTAGTCGTAAGCGTCCATCGATTCCTCCCGTATTCACCCTGGTGTCGATGCCGGATTATCGGATTGTGAAACGGCAATTTCCGGATTCGACGGGAAAGTATTGCCATTCGCGATGGAAATGTCTACATTGGCTGCGGCGCGTGCTCCGCGGAAGACGGCAGCGCGTCAACGACGCCGCGCTTGCGGCCCACAAGGAGGAGAACCCATGAAGCGTTCAGCGTACGCCCGCGCGGCGCTCGCCATCGGCGCCGTCGCGCTCGCCTGCACCACGGCGTTTGCGCAGACCGCGCAGCAACCGGCGAAGCTGCGGATCCAGACGGCGGTGCCGTCGGCCAGCATTTACTTCGAACTCCTGAAACGGTTCGGCGACCGCGTCGACAAGATGTCGGGAGGCCGCATCAAGATGGAGATGCTGCCCGACGGCGCCATCGTGCCGGCATTCGAGATCCTCGATGCGGTCGACAAGGGCATCGTCGAAGGCGGCTATGCGTGGACGCACTATTGGTCCGGCAAGAACGCGGCGGCGGGCCTGTTCAGCAATCCGATGGCCGGGGCCGGTGTGGGCCTCGACCAGCTCTCGCACGTGGCGTGGATCTTCGAAGGCGGCGGCTACGACCTCTATCGCAAGCTCTACAGCGACGTGCTGAAGGTCAACGTCGAGCCGTTCTTCATCCAGCCGATGGGTCCGGATCCGCTCGGCTGGTTCAAGTCGCCGATCAATTCCACCGCCGATTTCAAGAAGATGAAGTACCGCTCGCCACCCGGCATCACCGGCGAGATCTTCAAGGAAATGGGCATCGCCGCCGTCGCGCTTCCGGGTGGTGAAATCGTACCGGCCGCGCAGCGCGGAGTCATCGACGCCGCCGAGTGGATCGGGCCGGCCGACGACCTCAACCTCGGCCTGCAAACCGTGTGGAAGCACTACTACCTGCAGGGCTTGCACCAGTCGACCGACATCGGTGAGCTGATCCTCAACAAGGCGGCGTGGAACAAGCTCTCGCCGGACCTGCAGGAGATCTTCCGCACCGCGGTCATGGCGTCGATGATGGAGACGTACACCTTCAACGTCTACCGCAATGCGCAGGCGATCGTGAAGCTGCGCAACGAGTTCAAGGTGCAGATCCACGACACGCCGAAGGACTTCTATCCCGAGTTCGTGCGAGCGACGACGGTGGTGCTCGATCGCTACGCGGCGAAGGATGCCTTCTTCCGGCAGGTCCTCGACTCGCAGCGCAATTTCGCGAAGGTCGTCGTCCCCTACTGGACGAAGATCCTCGACCTGTACGCGGCCTTGGGCAACGCGGCGCTCGCCGCACAGCAGGCACCGCAACCCGCAGCGAAGTGACGGCCAGTCCGGCCGATCCCGGCATCGGGATCGGCCGGGTGGCATCCGTTTGCGGCGCGGCCGCGTCATCCGCGCGCCCGCGCCTCACCTCTCTGGACCCGACATGACATCCGATACGAGCGGAGCCGTGCGCCTCGCCGGCGCGATCGACGCCATCACGCGCTTCACCGGCAAGGCGATCGCGTGGCTGATCATCCCGATGGTGCTCTCGCTCGTCTGGGAGGTCGTCGCGCGCTACTTCTTCGACGCACCGACGGTCTGGGCGTACGACATGACGTTCATGCTCTACGGCACGTTCTTCATGGTCGGCTCGGCGTGGACGCTGCAGCGCGGCGGCCACATCCGCACCGACGTCTACTACGGGCGATGGTCGAAGCGTACGCAGGCGCGCGTCGACCTCGTCTGCTACGCGATCCTCTTCTTCCCGGCGATGTTCGTCTTCGCCGACCTCACCTGGGACTACTTCTGGAAGTCGTTCCAGCAGAACGAGCGCATCGTGACGAGCCCGTGGATGCCGATCGTCTGGCCGTTCAAGTTCACGATGCCGCTATCGGCGGCGCTCCTGCTGCTGCAGGGCGTGGCCGAGTGCATCCGCTGCTGGGGGCATGCCTTCGGACCCGATCGCGGTGACGCCGACGACAGCCGTGCGGACGCCGGCGAAGGCGAGGTGGTCCTGTGAGTCCCGAATGGTTCGGCCTCGTACTGCTCGCCGTGCTGTTCGCGGCGATCTTCATCGGCTTCCCGATCGCCTTCACGCTGATCGCGGTAGCCGCGATCGGCGGCTGGGTGGCACTCGGCCCCCTCGCCATGCACCTCATGACGTTGCAGGTCTTCTCGGTGATGCGCGACCCGACGCTCGCGGCGGTGCCGTTCTTCCTCTTCATGGGGTACTTGCTCGAGCAGTCGGGATTGATGGAGCGATTGTTTCGCGGCGTGCAGCTCGCACTCGCGCCGATCCGCGGCTCGCTCTATCTCGCGGTGCTGCTGACCGCGACGATCTTCGCCGCGGCCACGGGCATCGTCGGCTCGTCGGTCACGCTGCTCGGCGTGATGGCCGCACCCGCCATGAAGCGCAGCGGCTACGACGTGCAGCTGTCGGCCGGGGCGATCACCGCCGGCGGGACGCTCGGCATCCTCATCCCGCCCTCGGTGATGCTGATCGTGATGGGTCCGGTGGTCGGCGTTCCCGCGACCGACCTCTTTGCCGCGGCGGTGATCCCGGGATTGCTGCTCGCCACGCTCTACATCGTCTACGCCATCGCGCGCAGCTACATCAACCCGAAGCTCGGGCCCCCGGTCCCGATGCACGAGCGTGCGGAGTCAGTCGGCGAGATCGTGCGTGAGCTCGTCTTCGGCATCGCACCGGTCGTCATCATCATCTTCGCGACGCTCGGCGTGATCCTCGCCGGGATCGCCACGCCGACCGACGCCGGTGCCGTGGGCGCCTTTGCCGTGCTGCTCCTGACGCTCGTCTATCGGCGGATGAGCTGGAAGGGCTTCCGGACCGCCGTCTATTCGACGCTGCTCACGAGCTGCATGATCCTGCTGCTCGTCGCGGCGTCGAACTATTTCGGCGCAGTCTTCTCGCGCCTGGGCAGCGCCTCGCTCATCGCCGAATCGCTGCTGGGGCTCGACCTGCCGCCGACGCTGATGCTGCTCCTCATCCTCGGCATCATCTTCGTGCTCGGCTGGCCGCTCGAGTGGGTACCGATCGTGCTCATCGTGGTGCCGATCCTGCTGCCGCTCGTGCAGAAGATGGGAATCGACATCGTGTGGTTCTGCACGCTGGTCGCCGTCTGCCTGCAAACGGCTTGGCTGTCGCCACCGGTCGCGCTGTCGGCATACTTCCTCAAGGGCGTGGTTCCCGAGTGGAGGCTGGGCGACATCTACAAGGGCATGATGCAGTTCATGGTGCTGCAGGTGATCGGACTCCTCCTCGTCCTCTTCTTCCCGCAGCTCGCGCTGTGGCTGCCGGCCGTGCTCCGCGACTGACGCGGCCCCCCGCGTCGGCGGCAGTGGATGCGCAACCACCGTCGCGGTTGCTCGAGCGCAGCTTCGCGGTGCTCTCGCTCATCGCATCGTCGCCGCGGCCGCCGGTGGCGGCGACCATCGCCGCGAAGCTCGGGCTCGCGGCATCGTCGGCGCACCGCGTCCTCGCGCAGCTCGCGGATGCGGGTCTCGTCGTGCGCGAGCCGGGGTCACGCGGCTTTCGCGCGTCGGCGCAACTCGCGGCCTTCGCCCGCGAGGTCCTGCTGGGCGACTCGGCGCAGACCGAGCGCCACGCCATCCTCGAAGGGCTCGCCACCCGCATCGGCGAGACCTGCAACCTCACCATGCTCGACCGGGGACACGTGGTCTACCTCGACCGCGTCGAATGCCAGTGGCCCCTGCGCCTTCACCTCGCGCCGGGTTCGCGGGTTCCGATCCATTGCACGGCGAGTGGCAAGCTCTTCCTCGCCACCATGCCGAAGGCGCGCCGTGCCGCGCTGCTCGCTGCGGCGCCGCTCGAACGTCACGCGCCGGCGACGATCGTCGACCGCGCCGAACTCGACCGTGAGCTCGACCGTCTGCGCAAGCGCGACCTCGGGGTCGACGACGAGGAGTACATGGCGGGACTCGTGGCCATTGCGGTGCCGGTGCGCGACCGGCGCGGACGTATCGCCGCGGCGATCGCGGTCCATGCGCCGACCGCGCGCATGTCGCTTGCCACCGCGCTGGGCTACGCCGACGAGATGCGTGCCGCGGCGGCGCGCATCGCCGCCACGCTCAGGTGAGCGCGCGGCCGCTCATACCTTCCCCTTCCACGGCACCAGCACGCGCTCGACGCGGCGCATGAGGAGGTCGAAGCCGAAGGCAAAGAGCCCGATCACCACGATCCCCATGATCACGGTATCGCTTTGCAGGTACTGGGCGGCATTGAGCACCATGAAGCCCAGGCCGCGGTTCGCCGCGATCATTTCGGCCGCCACCAGCGTGGTCCAGCCGAAGCCGATGCCGATGCGCATCCCGGTGAGGATCTCGGGGGTCGCTGCGGGCAGGATGACGCGCGAGATGATCTGGAACTTCGACGCCCCCATCGTGTACGCGGCGTGGATCTGCTCGATGCCTACCGAGCGCACCCCTGCCCTGGCGGAGATCGCCATCGGTGCGAAGACCGCGAGAAAGATGAGCAGGATCTTCGACAGCTCGCCGATGCCGAACCAGATGATCATGAGCGGCAGGTAGGCGAGCGGCGGCAGCGGACGATAGAACTCGATCGGCGGATCGAAGACGCCGCGCATCACGCGGTTGGTGCCCATCAGGATGCCGATCGGGATCGCCGTGACGCAGGACAGCAGGAACGCGCCGAACACGCGCATCAAGCTCGTCGTCGTGTGCTCGAGGAGCGTCGAGTTCGCCACGCCTTCGGTGGCCGCGAGGATGAACTTGTCCCATACCGCCTGCGGGGTGGGCAGGAAGAGCGGCTTGATCCATCCCATGTTGGTGATGAGGAACCACAGCGCGAAGAGCACGATCGTGGTGGCCACGCTGATCGTCGTGCTCTTGCCCTGGCCGGGTGCGCCGTAGACCTGGCCGGGCGCCGCCGCCCGGCTCGCGAACCACCGCCGCCGTCCGCCGGCGGCGGGCGACGACGCGGCGGCGGGCCGGGGACTATCGGGCGCAGCGCTAGACATGCGCGGTCTCCACCCCTGGACCCTCGCCACGCTCGTCGCCGTAGATGATGCCGAGCACCGTCTCGCGCATGCGGATGAAATCCGCGCTCGATTTCACCTTGCGCGCGTCGCGACATTCGAGGAAGCGGCGATTGAAGTCGACCTCGTAGGCATTGGTGATGCGCCCCGGCCGCGGCGACATCACGATGACCCGGGTCGCGAGAAACAGCGCCTCCTCGACGCTGTGCGTGATGAAGAAGACCATCTTGCCGGTCTTCTGCCAGACGTCGAGCAGGAGCTCCTGGATCGTCTCGCGCGTCAGTGCATCGAGGGCGGCCATCGGCTCGTCCATGAGCAGCGTCGCCGGATTGCAGGTGAGCGCCCGGGCGATGCCCACGCGCTGCTGCATTCCGCCCGAGAGCTCGTAGATCATGTGCTGGTGAAAATCCTGCAACCCGACGAGCGCCAGATTGTGCGCGGCAATCTCCTGACGCTTGCGGGAATCGACGCCTTGCAGACTCAGGCCGAATTCGGTATTGCGGATCACGTTGAGCCACGGCAAGAGCGCGTGCTTCTGGAACACCACGCCGCGATCCGGGCCGGGCCCCGTGATCGTGCGCTGCCCCAGGCGCAGCACGCCTCGCGACGGCGACAGGAATCCCGCCATCAGATTGAGCAACGTGGTCTTGCCGCAACCCGAGGCACCGAGTGCCACGACGAAGTCGCCCGGATTGATCGTCAGGTTGATGTTGTCGAGCGCCTGGACCTGCTCTCCAGCCCGCCGCCCGGGGAAGAGCACACTGACGCCGTCGATGCTGAGCGCTTCGCTCGGGGCTCCCATCGCAATCCTCGCTGCGTCGCTGTCGGGCGCAGGCTGCCTCGCGGCGTGCCGGACGAGCGGCCCCGGCACGCCGTGACGGACAGCCGATTACTTGGCCGCGGCGTCGGCGTACTTCGCCGTCACGTAGGCGCTGTAGTCGGGCAGCAGCGTGTTGATCTGCCGCTGCGTCTTCAGGAACTCGGCGCTTTGCGTGATCGCACCCAGCGCCTTGCCGGACTTGCCGCCGCCCAGCCACTCGGTCGACGCCTGCTGCTTGGCATCGGGGAAGGTGAGGAGCTTGAGCGAGTCGGCGTTCTCGGCAGCGTCACCGCCAACGAGCTTGGTCATCGCCTTGACCTCGGGCGAGGCCGCGGTCCACTTCGCCTTGTTCGCGTTGTAGTCGGCGTACGAGGTGGCCAGCGCCTTGGTGAACGCCGCCATGAACGCCGCATTCTTCCCGGCCCACGCCTTGTTCACCACCAGGCCGTCGAAGGTCGGCACGGTCTTGGCGCCGACTTCCTCGGAGGTGATGAGCGTCTTCCCGTTCTTCAGGAGCGTCGTCAGCGCCGGCGGCCACACGTACGCGGCGTCGATGTCGCCGCGCGACCAGGCGGCGACGATCTCGGGCGGCTTCATGTTGAGGATCTGCACCTTGGACGGCGGAATCTTCCAGATCTTCTCCAGCGCCAGCAGGAGGTGGAAGTGCGAGGTCGACACGAACGGCACCGCGACCTTCTTGCCGACGAGATCCTGCGGCGTGTTGATGCCCGACCCGTTGCGAGCGACGAGTTGCTCGGATTGCCCGATGTTGTCGAGGATCCAGAAGAGTTCGAGGTCGACGCCGTTGCTGGTCGCCGCCGCGATGCCGGTGGAGCCGATGACGCCGATCGGCACGTCGCCGGAGGCAAGTGCCGCGCTGATGTCACCCGCCGAGGTGAACTGCCGCCAGTTGATCTTGTAGCCCGTGGCCTTCTCGAACACGCCGTTGGCGATCGCCGTCGGGAACGGGCCGACGATCGTCTGGTAACCGATGGTGACCGTCTTGTCCTGCGCCTGCGCCAATCCGCCGAACAGCAGCGGCAAACCCAGCGCGACGGCGAGCGTCCTCCATATCCGTTTCATGTTTCGTTCCTCCTCCGAAAAATATGTGGTGAAAGGCCGGACCTCGACCGTCGCCGGTACGCAATCGGTTCCGGATCGGCGCCGCACCTTGCTCACGATACGCCGTAACGAGTGTGACGGGGGGTGCGTGCACGCGACTAGTGCCAGTTGGCCGCAATCGCTTGCGCCAAGGGTCGCGGTCGCCGCCGCGCGGCACGGCGGGAAGCGTACGCAATTCGAGGTGATAATGGCCACTTTGACGACACCGGGTCCGAATGACTACGCCGGCAAGGCCCTCGGCGACCATCTGGGAGCCGCTCTTTCGCCGCTCCGCACATGGCGGCATCAGCCTCCAGGCCCGGATCCGGCAGATGCTGGTCGCCGCCGTGCTCGACGGCCAGTTGCCCGTCGGCGCACCGATTCCGTCGAGCCGCGAGCTCGCCTTGCACCTGCAGGTGGCGCGCAATACCGTGGTCATTGCCTACCAGCAGCTCGTCGACGAGGGATTTCTCGTCTCCCGCGAGCGTAGCGGGTTCTACGTCCATCCGGAGGCGCTCGCGGGCCGGGTCGGGCATGTCGCGAGCGACGAGGCGCCATTGCTCGGCCCGGCGCCGGACTGGCGGCGGCGCTTTCGCTTCCAGCCGTCGATGCAGCGCAACATCGTCAAGCGCGCCGACTGGCAGAAGTACCCCTACCCATTCCTCTACGCGCAGTTCGACGCCTCGCTCTTCCCCACCGCCGAATGGCGCGAATGCTCGCTCAAGGCGCTGAGCGTGCTCGACATCCGCGAGTGGGCGCCCGATCTCATCTTCAGCGACGACGCCTCGCTCATCCAGCAGATCCAGGCGCGCGTCCTGCCACGGCGCGGCGTGTGGGCGCTGCCCGACGAGATCGTCGTCACCGTCGGCGCCCAGCAGGCGCTCTACCTCCTGGCCGACCTCCTGATGACGGCGCGCACCACCGTCGGTGTCGAGGATCCGGGGTATCCCGACGCCCGCAATGCATTTGCGAGCCGCGATGCGCGACTCGTGCCGCTGCCGGTCGATGCGCAGGGACTCGTCCCCGGCCCGGCGCTGCGCGGCTGCGACTACGTCTACGTGACGCCGAGCCACCAGTGCCCGACGACGGTGACGATGCCGCGCGCGCGGCGCGAGGCGCTGCTGGCCGCGGTCCAGGACGGCGATGCGATCGTGATTGAGGACGACTACGAGAGCGAGAACCTCTTCGTCGGCACGCCGACGCCGGCGCTGAAGAGCCTCGATCGCAACGGCCGCGTCATCTACGTGGGCAGTCTCTCCAAGACCTTCGCGCCGGGACTGCGCCTGGGTTACATCGTCGGACCCGCCGACCTCATCGCCGAACTGCGCGCGCTGCGGCGCCTGGTGCTGCGCCATCCGTCGACCTACGTCGCACGTGCGTTTGCGCTCTTCCTCTCACTCGGTCACCACGAGGCGCTGCTGCGGCGCTTGCGCATCGTCTATCACGAACGATCGAGCGCCCTGTCCGCCGCGCTCACGCAGCACCTGGCCGGACTCGACGTCACGCACACAGTCGGTGGCAGCGCGTGCTGGGTCGTCGGCCCCCGCTGGCTCGACGCGACCGAACTCGCCCGCGCCGCCGAGGCGCACGGCGTGCTGATCGAGCCCGGCGAGGTCTTCCACATGGCGGAAGGCACCGGCCGCAACAGCTTCCGCCTCGGCTATTCGTCGGTGCCGGTCGAGCGGATCGACGCCGGCATCCGCGCGCTCGCCGGTGTCATGCGCGAGATGCGACCCGCGGTGCTGGGCGTCCTGGGATGAATCACCCTCGCGCGCACTGCCTCCAGAGGGGGCGCCGTCGGCGGCTTGGGGCCGGCGGCACCACTGACGAAAGCCTTCACAAAGAGACGCTGAGACGCGGAGAGAATGTTTTCTTTCTCGGCGCCTCTGCGCCTCCTGTGATCCGGACTTGGAGCTTGGGGCGGCCCGGCACCACTGACGAAAGCCTTCACAAAGAGACGCTGAGACGCGGAGAGAATGTTTTCTTTCTCGGCGCCTCTGCGCCTCCTGTGATCCGCACTTGGAGCTTGGGGCGGGCGGCGCCTGGTCCATGCAAATCCAACGATCTGGTGCTACGGGGTCTTGCACCCGGGTCGTACGCTACGAACCTGGCACGCGGCACCGGCAACCGTCGCCGGTGGCGTCCGCGACGAGGAGAGAAGAACGTGGCAAGCGAACGTGACGCGCCTGGCGCGCGTGTCGACGAGGCATTCCTGCAGGCGTTTACCGACGCCTGGAATCGGCACGATGTCGAGGCCCTGCTGGGCTTCGTCACCGACGACTGCATCTTCGACGCGGTTGGCGGGCCGGACGTGCACGGCACCCGCCACGCCGGCAAGGAAGCCTTGCGCAAGGGTTTCGCGCAGGCGTGGACCACCTTCCCCGATGCGCAGTGGACGAATGGCCGCCATTTCGTCTGCGGCGATCGCGGCGTTTCCGAATGGACCTTCATCGGCACCAAGGCCGACGGCACCCGCATCCACGCGAACGGCTGTGACATTTTCACCTTCCGCAACGGGCGGATCGCCGTGAAGAATGCGTTTCGCAAGGACCGGCCGCCGTTGCCGAAGGCGTGAACGGCGGCACGGGGGTACGCGTGCATGGACTCCAAGGTGAACAAGGCGACCGGCGCGCTCGCGCCCTATGACCCGCAGTACGACCCGCTCGTCGCGGCCAATCCTGGCCGGGGGCGCGAGTATGCGCCCACCTACTGGGTGGCCTCTGCCGGCGAACCTCCTGCGGATGACGGTCCGATTGCGCAGGATGTCGATGCCGACGTCGTGATCGTCGGGGCCGGCTTCACCGGCCTCGCCGCCGCACTCTTCCTCGCCCGCGAGCACGGCATTCGCGCGACGGTGCTCGAGGCCAATCGCTCGGTGTGGGGCTGCACCAGCCGCAACGGCGGCCAGGGCCAGAATGCGAGCGGACGACTCTACCGGTCGCAGTGGATCGCGCGCTGGGGCAAGGCGACGGCGTTGCGCCTCGATGCGGAGATCCGCAGCGGCTTCGAGACCTTCAAGAGCCTGGTCGCCGAGATCGACTGCGATCCGCAACCGGGCGGCCACCTGTACATCGCGCATCGCGCGAAGAAGCTTCCCTTCCTCGAGAACGAGGCGCGGGTGATGCGCGAGGTGTTCGGCTACGACGCGCGGATGCTGACCGCCGAGGAAGTGCGCCGCGACTACGTCAACGAAGCCGAGTCGGTGGGTGCGCTGCACGAGCCCGACGGCATCGGCGTCCATCCGCTGAAGCTCGCCTACGGCTACCTCGCCAAGGCGCGTGCGCTCGGCGCCAGGATGCATGCCGCGAGCCCGGTCGTCGGCTACGAATGGCACAACGGCGTGCACCACCTGCGCACGCCGGGTGGTACGGTGCGCGCACGAGCGGTGGGCTTTGCGACCGGCGGCTACACCTCGAATGGGCTGCACCCCTCGCTCGATTCGCGGATCATGCCGATCCTGTCGAATTCGATGGTGACGCGCCCACTCACCGCCGACGAGATCGCGGCCACCAATTTCCGCACGACGCAGATCGTCACCGACACGCGCACGCTGCGCTTCTATTACCGACGCCTGCCCGACAACCGCGTGCAGATCGGCAGCCGCAGCTCGGTCACCGGCGCCGATGCGCCGAATCCGCGGCACATGAAGGTGCTGGTCGACGGCCTGCACCGCAAGTTCCCGGCGCTCACCGGCATCGCTGTCGAGCACTCGTGGTGGGGCTGGGTCGACGTCTCGCACGACATGATGCCGCGCATCGTGCAACCTGACCCGCGGCAGACCGTGTACTACGCGCTGGGCTACGGCGGCAACGGCGTCTCGTTTTCGGCACATGCCGGACGGCGCCTCGCCCAGCGCATCGCCGGCAAGTCCGATCCCGCCTTCGACCTGCCGATCTACGACTCGCCCTTGCCGCTGCCGATCGCCTTCCACCGCTTCGAGTCGCGCTTCTTCGCTCCTTTCCGACGCTTGGGCCAGCGCGCGCTCTATCACTGGTACTACCTCAAGGACGAGAAGCTGTAGGGTCGCCCGGCGTCATCCACGCAGGACTTCGGTAGCCGGCGTGGTACCGTTGCCGGCCACCGCGCCGTATCCGCGGCGCATCGTGATCCACCCCCGTGCGCGCGCCGTGCGTGCCGATCTGCATGAACGACATGACAATGACCGAACGCAGGAAGAAGGCGGCAAAGAGCACGCGCGCCACGGCCGACACCGACGGCAGCACCGCAGCGGCGCCGGCGCGACCACATCTCGATCGCCTCGTGGCGACGGCGCAGCGCGTCGGTCCGGCGCCGGTCGCCGTCGCCTATCCGTGCAGCGCCAACGCGATCGAAGCTGCCGTCGCCACGCAACGGCTGGGGCTCGCCCACCCCATCCTCGTCGGCCCCCGCCAGCGAATCGAGACGCTGGCGCGCAAGGAGAACCTCGACCTGCGCGGCGTGACCTTCGCGGAAACCGAAGACGATCCGCACGCGGCCGCCGGCGCCTGCGTCGGCCTGTGCCGGGACGGCCAGGCGAGCGTCATCATGAAGGGGAGCCTGCACACCGACGAGCTTCTCGGCGCCGTGGTCGCGCGCGACAGCGGGCTGCGCACGCCACGGCGGATGAGCCACGCCTTCGTCTTCGACCTGCCCGGTGACCCGCACCCGCTCTTCATGGCGGATTGCGTGGTCAACATCGAGCCGGGCCTCATGGACAAGCGCGACATCATCCAGAACGCGATCGACCTCATGCACGCGCTCGGTATCGCGCGCCCGTACGCCGCCGTCCTCTCCGCGGTCGAGACGATCAACCCGGCCATTCCCGGAACGATCGAGGCCGCCGCGCTCGCCAAGATGTCCGAACGCGGGCAAATCACCGGTGCGCTCGTCGACGGTCCGCTGGGATTCGATGCCGCCGTTTCCGCGGAAGCGGCTCGCATCAAGGGCCTCGACCTGCGGGGGCGGGAACGTCCCGACCTCCTGATCGTCCCCAACCTCGAGGCCGGCAACATGCTCTACAAGGAGCTCGTCTACCTCGCGCACGCGGAGTGCGCGGGACTCATCCTCGGCACCCGGGTTCCCGTGGTCCTGACGAGCCGCGCCGACTCACCGCAGGCGCGCGTTGCGTCCTGCGCGCTCGCCGTGCTCCAGGCAAAGGCCGCGCCGGTGACGACGCGGACCGGCTGACGCAGGATTGGAACTTTCAGCGCGCGCTGCAGCTGTCGCGCGCGCATGCCGTGCGCAGTGCGGCGCTCAGGCCGCGCGGGGTGCCGTCGTTGCGACCAGGGCCTGCGTCCCATGCAGGCGGCTCGTCCGCGGCACGCCGGCCAGCAGGTACTCCATCTGGTCGGCGAGGATGCGGCGGTTGCGCAGGATGAAGTGCTCGTGCCGGTTGGGCACGTACGGCACGTACAGCAGTGGCATGTGCGCCTGCTCGGGCGAGCGGCCGCCCTTGCGCGTATTGCAGCTGCGGCACGCGGTCACGGTATTGGTCCACGAGTCCCGGCCGCCGTGCGACACCGGCATCACGTGATCGCGCGACAGGTCGCGCATCAGGAAGCGCCGGCCGCAATACGCGCAAAGCTGCCGATCGCGCGCGAAGAGCATCGGATTGGTGAGACTCGGCGCATGTCGATGGACGCCGGCGCCGCTACCCTTGATGGCGAGGATCGACTTCGTCGCGAGCCGCGAGCGCTCGCCGTTCTTCTGCCAGCCGCCGCGGAACTCGCGCACCTCGCGCCCGATCGACCACGCCACCATCTGCCGCGCGTGATAGGTGATGGCGTCTTCGAGTGCGACCCACGCTTGCGGGAGGCCGGCCATGTCGACGGTGAGGACGAGGGGATCCATGAGGGAGGCTGGGCGGCGCCTTGCTGCGCCGCATTACCAGAAAGTATGCATCAATGCCGCGCGCTTCGTCACGGCCCGGCGGGATGCTCCCGCCGGGTTCTCCGTAACGCGTGACCCCTTCCGGGCGGCAAGCCCGTCGGGGCGGCGATCCCGATCGTCGGTTGGGAAGGCCGCGCACAGCCTTCGAAATCGCCGTTACCGCCCGGTGCTAGCACCGTTCTCCTGATGCAGTCATGAGAGCACCTCCCCGCCATGCTGCGGCGGCGGATGGGGACGGCGCCTTGCCCGAGTCCGCGTGGATCCGGGCCGGGCCCTCCGGCATCCGTTTCAACGTCGTGTTCCGCCGCGCCACATGACGCGCCGGTCCTGCTTCCGCGCGGGAGCCCGCGGTCTTGCGACCGCCGGCGATGCACCGCGCGATCTACTTGCCGCCGGCGTACTGGACCGCGAGGTCCAGCAGGAGCCGACCGAGGTTATCGGCCTGATGCACCGACTCCGCCACCGCCAGCCGGACGATGAGTCCGTCCGCCGCCTGCCAGTACGACCCTTCCCGACCCGCCTTCACGAGCCCCCAGTGCTCCCGTCCGTAGGGACGGCGAAGCTCGTCCAACACTCCCGATCCGTTCCTTGCCATTTCTTGTGCCTCATTGCCGTCATTTGTTATGACTGCAGGCAACACCCCGCAGCCTCGTGGGCCGGGGCTTCCGATGGCAGGTGCTGCGTCTAGCTCATCGCATCTCCCGCGGCGGAAGCCGTCCTGCCGCTCGTGTCTCGTTGCATGTGCGCTCGCCCGCCGCGCGATCGGTCGCAGCAACCGCCGGCGGTGCCGGAGGCGCTGCCGTCGCTGCATTCGCCGAGCTGCGGGAAGGCCGCGCGGTCGAGCGCACGCGCCTCCCCGGATCGGCGGGGGTCTGCCAGGTTTCGAATCGTCATGCGGCCACGCTCCTTTCCTCGCGGAGCGCGCACCCGAAAGCGGTGCGCGCGCGTGCGAATTGCCTCACGCGGGCGGCGCAACAATCTGGAGGGAGCGGTACTGCTTGCGACCTTCCGACTGTTCCGCCTGTCCTTCCGGCGGAACAGCGTCCGGTCGGAGGGATTACGGCGTCGCCAGCGCGCCGGCGGTGGCCGGCGAATCGTTGATCACGCTGACGACGCCGCAGGCGATCTCGCGTTTGCCCCAATGCCCTGCATTGCCCGCTATTGCGACACCAATGGCGGCGCCGGGCGCCATCAGCGCCTGGAACATGCCTTCGGGTTGTCGAATCGCAAAGCTCATTGGAGAAACGAGGAGTACGCCCACGGGAGAAACGATGGAGCGATGATAGACTTCGCGGGCGCCACGGCGCAAGCGGAAAGTTCCTGACGACGGTGGTCGCGTGACGAAAATGCAACACACACGATCTGACGGGTCGGCACTCGTCGCCGGCGCCATCCGCCCGCCGGCCGCGTCGACCCGGATGAGCGCGCCTGCCGGAGCCTCGCCATGACGCTCGGCGAACGGCTGCGCCTCGTGCGCGGCAGCGAAACGCAGAAGGCGTTCGCTGCCGCCCTCGGCATTCACGAGAACACCGTTGCCAACGCCGAGCGGCGCGACTCGGCAACGCAGGATCACCTGCTGCGCATCGCCGAGGTACGGCGCATCAACCTGCACTGGCTTCTGACCGGCCACGGCACGATGCGCCTCGACGAACCAGCGGGATCGCTGCTCAACGAGAAGCTCGCGCTCGCGCTGGCCGACGCGCTGCGCGCCGCCTACGGTGCGCGCTATTCCACGATCCCCGTCGATACCCGCGCGCGGGCGCTGCGGGCGGGGGCGACGTACCTACGCGCGATCGGCGTCGCCGAGGACACGATCCCGGATGCCGAGGCGCTCGCCCGCCTCCTCCGGCTCACCATCGAGGTGATGGGCAAGAACCCGTAGGCGGGCGGGCGGCGTCGACGCTCAGACGAGCGTCACCTTCCCCGTGGCGATGTCGTAGACGCCACCGACGATGTCGATCTTCTTTTCACGGTGGAACTTCTGCACGATCGGCGGCGATGCCTCGAGGCGCGCCACCTGGCGGCGCACGTTCTCGGCGATCGCGTAGTCGAGGGTCGCCTTCGGCGCGAAGCGCGTCGCCACGACCGCCGCCGGCTTGATGGCGGCGATGAGCTCGGGCAGATGTCCGGGCAATTCGGCCTTCGTCTGCACGACCTTCAGCGCCGCGTCGACGGCGCCGCAGGACGAATGGCCCAGCACGACGATGAGCGGACTGCCGAGGAACTGCACGCCATACTCGAGGGAAGCGAGCAGGTCCATGTCGACGACGTTGCCCGCGACGCGGACCACGAAGAGATCGCCGGGCGCCTGGTCGAAGACGAGTTCCGGCGCCACCCGCGAATCGGCGCAGGAGAGGATCGATGCGATGGGATACTGCCCTTGCGCGCGCGCTGCCCGTCCGGCGGCAAAGTCGCGCTGGCGGGGCGCATTGGCAACGTAGCGCGCGTTGCCATCCATGATGCGGGCCAGTGCCGCAGCCGGGGCGATCGCATTGGGAGGTGGCGGCGATCCCGGCTTCGGCGGATCGGCGCCCAGGACGCGGCGCGGCGCCGCGACCGCCAGCGCGGCAAGCGCACCCGCGGCGAGGAAGCTGCGCCGCGGCAGCGCGGGATGATGGTGAACGTTACCGCAGGCAGCGCACATTCGAGACTCCTGATGGGGATGTTGACGGGACTGCTGGAAAGCAAGCGATGTGCCGGGTGCAGCGGGGTTCGTCACAACGCGAGTGCGACCCGGGTCCCCTGATCGATGGCGCGCTGCGCGTCGAGTTCGGCGGCGACGTCGGCGCCGCCGATCAGCTCGAACGACGTGCCGGCTGCGGCGAGTGCCGCGACGAGGTCGCGTTGCGGCTCCTGCCCCGCACACACGACAATGGTCTCCACCGCCAGCAGTTGCGGTTTGCCGTCGATGCGCACGTGCAGCCCCGCATCGTCGATCTTCACGTATTCGACGCCGGGAAGCATCGTCACACCGCGACGCTTCAAGACGGTGCGCCGGATCCAGCCGGTGGTGCGGGCGAGCCCCGCGCCGACGCGCTCCTGCTTGCGTTGCAGGAGCCACACGCGGCGCGGTGGCGTGACGGCATCCGCTTCGCGCAGTCCGCCGCGCTGCGCGTAGGCTTCGTCGATGCCCCATTCGTCGCGAAAGGCGACGATTGCCGGGTCTTCGCTCGCGCCGTCGCTCGCGTGGCCATCGGGTGCCTGCCCGGCGGTGAGGAGTTCGGCAACGTCGAAGCCGATGCCGCCGGCGCCGATGATCGCCACGCTCGCGCCCGCCGGCGTGCGGCCGCTCACGACGTCCGCGTAGGTCACGACCTTCACGTGGTCGATTCCGGGGATCGCCGGCACCCGGGGCACCACACCGGTGGCGAGCAGCACGTGGTCGAAAGCCGCGAGATCGCCCGCCGTCGCGCGGGTGGCGAGCCGCTGGGTGACGCCGACCTCGGTGAGACGGATGCCAAAGTAGCGCAGCGTCTCACCGAATTCCTCCTTGCCTGGAATGCGCCGCGCGAGGTTGAACTGCCCGCCGATTTCCGATGCCGCCTCGAAGAGCGTCACGCGGTGCCCGCGCTCTGCTGCCGTCGCCGCCGCGGCAAGCCCGGCCGGTCCTGCGCCGACCACCGCGATCCGCCGCGGTTGGAGTACGCGCTCGACCGTCATCTCGGTCTCGTTGCACGCGAACGGATTGACGAGGCACGACGCGGTCTTGCGCGCGAAGATCCGATCGAGACAGGCCTGGTTGCAGGCGATGCAGGTGTTGATCTCGGCGGCGCGATCCGCCGCCGCCTTGCGCACGAAATCGGGATCGGCGAGGAACGGTCGCGCCATCGATACCATGTCGGCGTCGCCGCGCGCGAGGATCGCCTCGGCAGTCGCCGGATCGTTGATGCGATTGGTGGTGACGAGCGGGATCGTGACCGCGCCGCGCAGCCGCCGCGTCACCCATGCGAAGGCCCCGCGCGGCACCATGGTCGCGATGGTCGGAATGCGCGCCTCGTGCCAGCCGATGCCGGTGTTGATCATCGTCGTTCCCGCCGCCTCGACGGCGCGGGCGAGTTCGACCACCTCGTCCCAGGTGCTGCCGCCTTCCACGAGGTCGAGCATCGACAGACGATAGATGACGATGAAATCGCGCCCGACCGCCACGCGCGTGCGGCGCAGGATCTCGAGCGGAAAGCGGATGCGGCCGGTGAAGTCGCCACCCCATTCATCGTCGCGCCGGTTGGTCTGCGGCGCGACGAACTGGTTGATGAGATAGCCCTCCGAACCCATGATCTCGACGCCGTCGTACCCCGCCTCGCGGGCGAGGCGCGCGCAGCGGACGTAGGCGGCGATCGTGCGGCGTACACCCCAGCCGGTCAGCGCGCGTGCCCGGAACGGAACGATCGGCGCCTTCGAGGCCGACGGCGCAACCGCCAGCGGGTGGAAGGCGTAGCGGCCCGCATGCAGGATCTGCAGGGCGATCTTCCCGCCTTCGCGGTGCACCGCGTCGGTGACCCGACGATGGCGGCCGACCTGCCACGAGAACGAGAGTTGCGCCGCCTTCGGTTCGAGACGGCCGACGAGATTGGGAGCGATCCCGCCGGTGACGATGAGCCCGACACCGCCGCGGGCGCGCGCTGCGTAGAACGCGGCCAGCCGCGCGAAGCCGTTGGGCGCTTCCTCGAGCCCGGTGTGCATCGAGCCCATGAGCACCCGATTGGCGAGCGTCGTGAAGCCGAGATCAAGCGGTGCGAGCAGGTGCGGGTAGGCGGTCACCGGCGGCATTGTAGCGAGCCTGCAATCCCCCGGTCGGCAATCCACGCAGCGGCGTGCCGGCGCGCCCGCGGTGCGTCAGGAACTCGCCGCCTACCCGGGGCGGGCGGGTCCGGCGGCGTCACGCGTGCTCCACCAGGCCGCCACCACGCCGCAAACGAGGATGGTTCCGATGCCGGCCAGCGTTGCGCCATCCGGCACATGGCGGAAGATGGCGACGCCGATCAGTGTCGACCACAGCAACTGCGTGTACGAGAACGGCGCCAGCACCGCAGCATCGCCGCGATGGTAGGCATGCACCGACAGCCATTGCGCCGCGCTCCACACCAGCGCCATCGCCACCCCGGCACCGATCGCCGCCGGCGGCGGCACGACGAACTGCGGCAGCGCGACGACCGACAGCAGCGCGAAGCCGAACAGGCCGGAATAGAGGAGCGTGGTGTCCACCCCGTCGTGCCGGGTGAGTTTGCGCGTGCAGATCACCGCGATCGCCCAGGCGAGCGAAGAGCACAGCGGGAACAGTGCCGCGAACTGGAACGCTGCCGTCCCCGGACGCATGACCACCAGCACGCCGGCGAAACCCACCGTCACGATCAGCCACTGCACGCGATCCACGCGCTCGCGCAGCAGCCACGCGGAGAGCACCGTGACGAAGAGCGGCGAGGCGAACGCGAGCGCCGTCACCTCGGCCAGCGGAAGCGCTCGCAAGCCGAGAATGAAGAATCCGGCGGAACAAACCAGAGCGAGTGCACGGACGAGATGCAGCCACGGATGCTTCGTGCGCAGCACGGTCCGTCCCCGCCGCAGGAGCGGCGAGAGCGCGACGACGAAGGCGAAGTAGCGAATCCACACGATCACGATCACCGGCAGCAACCCCGTGAGGTACTTCGCCAGCGCGTCGGAAAGGCTGAAGCACGCCATCGCGCCGACGATCATCGCGATTGCCGATCCCGGCGTGGGCGCACGGGCGAGGGTAAGGCTGGTGGCCATCGATGCGACCGGTCAGCGGTCGCTCTATTGCAGCGACGGCTTCTTCAGGAAATCGGCGCGATCGGCCGACTGCACGGTCACCGGTACGGTGGCGCCGCCGCGGGCGACGGTCATCGGGATCTCGGTACCCGAGGGCCCGAGCCGCCATACGCCGCGATAGAGGTCGGCGAGCGTGGCCACTCGCTCGCCGGCGACGGCGACGATCTGGTCACCCTGCTTCACCCCTGCGCGCGCCGCCGGGCCGCCCTGCGTGAGGCCGCCCACGACGATCTTGCGGTTGTCCTCGCTCGCGTACAAACCGAGCCACGGTCGCGGCGGGCGCCCCGAGCGGCCGGTCTTCACCATGTCGTCGAGGATGGGCACCAGCACGTCGATGGGCACGAACATGTTGCCCTTGCGCACGTCGTCGCCGTCAGCCTCCTGCACGAAGAGCGAGCCGATACCGATCAGCCGGCCGTCGCGATCGACGAGGGCGGCGCCGCTCCACTCCGGATGCGGCGGCGAGGTAAAGAGCGCGACGTCGAGGAGGTATTCCCAGTAGCCCGCGAATTCGCGGCGTGCAAAGACTTCGGCCTTCAACGCGTGCGCACGACCACCGTGGCCGATGATGTAGACCTCGTCACCCACCGCCACCGTCGACGACGTCCCGATCGGCAGCGGCGCGATGCCGAGTGGGGCGAGCGGCAGCACGAGACCCATTCCCGTCGCGAAATCGACGGCGAGCGGATGACCGGCGACCGCCTGCCGGTCATTGGTGGTGATCCAGATCGCCTCCGCCTCGGTGATGAGATACCCGATGGTGACGATGAGTCCGTCATCGCGCACGACGACGCCGTTGCCGGTGCGCTCGGTGCCGAGGATCTGCGCAGTGAAGCCGTCATCGGGAATCCGCGACGACAGGCGCACCACCGCACCGAGCGCCGACGCAAGATCGAACTCCACCTCGGCCGGTGTCGGCTGCATCTGCGGTGGAAAGGACCAGTGGGTCGAATCGCTCATGGAATCTCGACAGTGGCGCGTGCTGCGCGGCGAATCATCTTACCTGCTTCGACCGCGGCGGCGCCGGCCACCGTATGACTGGCCCCGGGCGCGCGGCGGGGCCGGCGCGCGTCGCCTTCGGCAGCGGACCACGGCGCACATCGGCCCGTGACGGCCGGCGGTCTCCCGCATGTCAGGGGGGCGGCGTGGCTCTGGCACACTGTCGGCCGTCGCCACCGCCCGCCTCGCGATGTCCCATCTCCGTCATCGTCTCGCCCTGCTCCTCGTCGTCGTTGGTGTCACCGGCGCTACGCCCGTGGCGCACGCCGCCGATCCCGTGAAACGCCTGCCCATCCAGGTGTTGCCGTACTACCAGGCCGCCCGTCATCCCGACGACCCGCCGCTCATCGCGGTGGCACCGCGGCTCGACAAGCTGCTCGCGTCGACGCGCGCCGACGACATCAAGCGCGCCCGCGACGAGATCGAGCGCGATCCAGCGCGTATCACGCCGATGACGATGATGGTGCTCGCAATTCGCCTGTACGACGTCGGCATGCGCGACGACGCCGTATTCTGGTTCTACGTCGCCAAGCACCGCTATTACCTGCTCACGCGCGTGGCCGACATGAAATCACCGGAGCTTTCGCCGGTGGCCGGAGCGATGAACGCCTTCGTGCAGCTTGTCGGTCCGACGATCAACGGGTACGCCTTCTGCAACGTCGAGCAGCAGCGAAAGATCGCGCTCGCGGCAGCCGAATGGACCGGCCGCCACCCGTACGAGGCATTGCTGCTCCCCGAGGTCCCGGGGCTCTTCGGCGATCGCCAGGAGAACTACCAGAAAGGGCTCACGGACCTCTTCGCAACGGTGAAGCGCGAACGCGACTACCTCGCGGTCCCCGCCAACGTCGAACGCCTGAAGGCGCTGCGAGCACAGAACGACGCCGACGCCCGCTTCTGCTGGAAGCCCTGACGCGGACACCAGCGGCAGGGGCGTCCCGCATCGGGCGGACCCGGCGTCAGGCGCCGAACTTCCCAGCCTGATAGTCGTGCACCGCCTGCGCGATCTCGTCGTGCGTGTTCATCACGAACGGCCCGTACTGCGCGATCGGCTCGTCGAGCGGCTTGCCGGCGATGACCAGCACCTTCGAGGCAACCGGCGCAAAGATCTCCACCCCGTCGGTGCCGGGCTCGTTGCCCAGGATCGCCATGCGCTGCACGGCGACGTCGGTACCGGCAATGCGCACGCCGCCCCGATAGACGTAGACGAAGGCCGTGTGCGTCGGTGCGAGCGCCTGCCGAAAGCGGCCACCCGCCGGCAGCGTCACGTCGAGGTACACGGGCTCGGTTACCTCGCGCTGCATGGCACCCGCCACGCCATGGCTCGCCCCCGCGATCACCCTTACCTGCACGCCTTCCGCCGTGGTGAACTCGGGAATCTCCGCCGGTGCGATGTCGCGATACCACGGCGCGCGCATCTTGTCGGCGGCGGCCAGGTTGAGCCACAGCTGGAAGCCCTCCATCCGCCCGTCCTCCTGCTCGGGAAGCTCCGAGTGGACGATCCCCCGCCCCGCAGTCATCCACTGGACGCTGCCGTTGGTGAGCAGCCCCTCGTGGCCCGCATTGTCGCGATGGCGCATGCGCCCGGCGATCATGTAGGTGATCGTCTCGAAACCGCGGTGCGGATGGTTGGGAAAGCCCGCGATGTAGTCCTGCGGATCGTCGGTGCCGAAGGCGTCGAGCAGGAGGAAGGGATCGAGACGACGCTGCAACGGCTGCGTCAGCACGCGCGTCAGCTTCACGCCCGCGCCGTCGCTCGTAGCCTGGCCGGCGACGACGCGCTCGACGCCGCGCGAGACCGTGACGACGTCAGCGTGGTTGGGATCGAGGGTGACAGTCATGATTCGTTCTCCTCGTGGCAGATCGCCACTGTGTATGCGTCGGCGAGGCGACCCGGGGGCGATGACCCCTCTGGACATGACAAACTACATGGGGACGGTGATCGGGGTTTGGAAGGGCGCTCGTGGCGCGCGAGTCACGCCTGCCCGGATCCCACGCCACGGCCAGATGCGATGCACCCGCGCGGCGCTTCCTGTCATCAACCACGCCACGCACGGTATGGTAATGGACACGCAAGGAGGCGAGCCCTTCCCGAATGCGACGCGGGCCGCTGTCGAAGCTTTCGAATCACTGGACGTCGACGTCGAAGTACCCGTCCGGGTTGATCGGCTGCAAGGTGGCGCGCGGGAGGGGCGGTCCCTGGGTGGTTCAACGAACTCGGCGATTGGCCGAAAACGCGGAGGTGGCATGGTGGCGATGAGGGCACCCGGTAGGGCACGGAGCACGCGAGCCGACTGCGCGGCAGCGACAGCGTATGCGCATTTCACCTGGTCGGAGACGACATGACTCGGGCACGCCATCCAAAGCGCGCTGCCAACCGGCCGGCATCGACCGGCCGGGTCGGCCCCTCGCCGGTTGGGGCGCCGCCTACCGTGCTGCAGGGTGCGACCCAGGGCCTGTATCCCAGGTCGGGCGCCCCCGCCGATCCCGACAGTTCCTTCCAACCCAGCGCATCGAGCCAGGATCTGAGCGAATTCGAGTACGGCCTCATCATCCTCGTGTACGGCTTCCAGCGTTGGGTACAAAGCTGCATGGCCGCAGCGAATGTCAACGGCCTGAATGCCCTCGATATCCTGGTGCTGCATGCAGTGAACCATCGCGCGCGCGGCCGGCGCCTCGCGGACATCTGCATGGTCCTCAACATCGACGACACGCATCTCGTCGCCTATGCGCTCAAGAAGCTTACGGCGGCCGGGCTCGTGCTCATCACCCCACAGGGCCGCGAGCGCCACTATGAGACCACCGAAAGTGGCGAACGGGCATGTCTCGGATACCGTGAGGTGCGCGAGCACTTCCTCGTCCCGAGCCTCACGTGGGTGAGCGGTCACGAAGGTGCGGTCAAGGAAGCTGCGGGCTTCCTGCGGACGATGACGGCGCTCTACGATCAGGCCAGTCGCTTCGCCACCGCCGCGACGGCGATGCGACCGAAGACATCCCCTGTGCACACGAAGCGGTAGGGGCTCCCCCGATCGTACAAATCGCCGGCAATTTGCGCGATTGCATGGATGCACGGTCCCCTCGTAGCATTCATCCGCCGCTGCCGTTGCAGCGATTGATCGGGGGAGGATGTATGCGCGTCACACATCGAATCCGCACCAGCTTCTTGCGCGGTGCCGTCCTGCCGCTTGCCCTGATGGCGGGCTCCGCCTTCGGCCAGGGCACGGAGTGGAAGTTCTTCACATATTTCCCACCGAACGACAAGCCCGCCCAACTCAATCGCGCGTTTGCGGAGGATGTAGCCCGGGCCACGGGTGGGAAGCTCAAGATCACCGTGCTGGCCGCGGGCGAATTGCCCTACAAGGCGGCGGACGTCGTCAAGGCGGTGTCCACCAACCAGGTGCAGATGGGCGACGTCGCAGTGGGCTTCGCGGCCGGCGACGTCCCTGACCTGAACGTTCTCGGACTGCCGTTCCTGTGCACGAGTTACGACGAATTCGACAAGGCGCTCCCTGCAGTGGCCGCTGCCGCCGACGCACAACTCGGGAAGAAGTTCGGCCTGACCGTCGGTATTCATTGGACGATGCCGCCACAAAATTTCTGGCTCAATCGCCCGGTGGCGCGACTCGACGATCTCAAGGGACTCAAGGTGCGCACGTGGAGTCCGGAGCAAGTCGAGATGATGAGGCTGCTGGGTGGTAGCGCGGTCTCGATCACGTCCGCGGAAGTCATCCCGGCACTCGAGCGCAAGGTCATCGATGGCGCAATCACGTCAGCGCTATCGGCCAACGACTGGAAGGCCTACGAGATCGTGAAGACCGGCTATCTGGTCAACTTGACCATGGGGCACCAGGTGATGCTCGTCAACTCGGCCGAGCTCGCCAAATTGGCGCCCGATGTCCGCGCGGTGCTCCAGGCCAAGATGAACGAATACGCTCCGCGCTACCGGAAGATGTCCGAGGATGGCGACAAGGCGGCGCGTGCCAACCTCGCCGCGAACAAGGTCAACCTCGTCGACCCGACGCCCGACGATCGCAAGCGGGCACAGGCAATCATGCGCCCGATGTGGGACGCGTGGGCGAAGAAGCATGGCGCCGTCGGCCAGCAACTTCTCGATGGTGCAATGAAGGCCTGCGGCGCAAGCTGAACGCGCGTTCCCCCGCGGAACACCCGGGCATCGTCGGCACCCCGTCGATCCCCGGAATCCCCTTCGCCTCCCGCCTGGACGGAGCGCCCTCATGACACGCGCTGAACGTGCTGCACCGCCGTGCATCACACGGCTTGCCGCAATCGCCTGCGACATCGCGGGACTGATGCTGGTGGCGATCGCGGTGCTGATCAACGTCGAGATCGTTACCCGCGGCCTGTTCGGCGCCTCGACGTTGATCGCCGATGAATACTCCGGCTACCTCTTCGCGTGGCTGACACTCCTGGGCTTCGGCCACGCACTGCAGGATGGTGCTTTCCTGCGCGTCGAGGGCCTGATCGCCCGGCTTTCGCCGCGGGGGCGCGCGTTTGCTGACACGACATCGGCATTGGTGGGCCTCGTCGTCGCCGCCGTGTGCACCTATGCGACGACGTTGCTCGCCCTGGCGAGCCATCGCTACGACACGCTTTCGATCCAACCGTCGGCGACACCGCTGTGGATGGTCCAAGTGCTGATCCCCATCGCCTTCGCGTTCCTCACGACCCTCTATGCCGCTCTCGCCATCAGCGGCGCCCGTCGTGTGGCAAATCGGCTTCTCGCAGCATGAGTTGGCAAGTCGCCCTCGGGCTATACGGCGTCGTGCTCGTGGCGCTGCTGGTCTTCGGTGTCGGCATCGGCTCGGTCATGGGCCTGGTCGGCATCCTCGGCGTGACGGCGGCCTCGGGACTCACACTCTGGCCAACCCTCGGTGACCTGGTTTGGAACACGACGAACTCGTTCACGCTCGTCGCGGTGCCCCTGTTCGTGCTGATGGGCGAGATCATCCTGCGCAGCGGCGTATCCAAGCGCTTCTACGGGGCCCTTTCCACCTTGATGTACGGCGTGCGTGGAGGCCTTGCGCAATCGAACGTGGTCGGCTGCGCGATCTTCGCCGCCATCTCGGGATCCTCGACCGCCACGGCACTGACGATCGGCACCGTGGCTCTACCCGAGATGCGCAAGCACGGCTACGACGATCGCCTGACCCTCGGCACGCTCACGGGTGGCGGCTGTCTTGGGATCCTCATTCCACCATCCATCCCGATGGTGATCTACGCCGCCGTCGTGCAGGAATCGGTCATCGACCTGTTCATGGCCGGGGTCCTGCCGGGCCTGCTGCTTGCTGGCATGTTCATGGCGTGGGTGGCGTTCCTCGTGGCGCGTCATCCCACCTGGGTGCCCCCCAAGCGAACACGGCCACCCGGCGCGCTCGCACTGCGCGCCCTCGGGGACTGTCTTCCGGTGACCCTGCTCCTCCTTGCGATCCTGGGTGGAATGTACTTCGGGATCGTGACCCCCACGGAGGCCGCCGCATTCGGCTGCGCCATCGCAGCGCTGCTCGGCCTCGTCTACCGGGAGATGACGCTCTCCTCCTTTCGCGTCGCACTGCGCAATTCAGTGGTGACCAACGCAGTGATCATGTTCATCATCATCAATGCGCAGATCCTGAGTTTCGCCTTCACGACGGCGGGCATCGGTCGCGGCGTGGCAACGGCCATGGCCACGCTGGGGGTCGCGCCGTTCGTGTTCTTCTGCATCCTGGTCGCCGTCTACCTGGTGCTCGGCATGTTCGTCGACGGCATCTCGATGATGCTCCTCACCGTGCCATTGCTCTATCCCACCATCCAGGCCATGGGACTCTCCGGCGTCTGGTTCGGAGTCGTCCTGGTGGTGCTGATCGAGCTCGGGCAGCTCACGCCACCCATGGGGCTCAATCTCTTCGCGGTCCACTCCATCGCGGCACCCGCGTCGATCGGGGCGGTCGCCCGCGCTTCGCTGCCGTACGCGCTCATCATCGTGCTGCTCTGCTTCATCCTGTACTGGGTGCCCGGCATCGCGCTGTGGCTGCCGGCCACGCTGAAAGGCGCGTAATGGCGGTGATCGACCTGCGCAGCGACTTCCTGTCGCATGACTCGCCGGCGATGGCGGCAGCGGCACGGGAAGCCGCCCACTCGCGGCATTTCGGGCTGCGCGAGGATCCCTGGCAGCGCAAGGTCGAGGCCCGCATTGCGGAAATGCTCGGCCACGAAGACGCACTCGTCTTCCCTACCTGCACGATGGCCAACACCGTGGCCCTGCTGTTGCAGGCCAGACCAGGCGAGACTGTCGTCACGCAACACGCCGCGCACGTGCTCGTGTCGGAGGCCAATGCCGGCGCCGCTCTCGGCGGCCTCTGGATGACGAGTGTCGACACCGAGGGAGCGCTGCCGCCCCTTTCGTCGTGGGATCGCGCATTCGGCAATGGGTCCGATGCGCAGCGTTCACGCGTCGCGTTGGCGGTGCTCGAGAATACCCACATGCGCGCCGGCGGCGTCGCCTTGCCCGTCGACTATGCCGATCCGGTCGTGACGCTGGTACGCAAGCGAGGAGGAGCACTCCATCTCGACGGCTCGCGGATCTTCTATGCCGCATGCGCGCTCGCCACGACGCCAGCGCGACTTGCGTCCGGATTCGATACGGTCTCGGTCAGCCTCAACAAGACATTTGGCGCGCCCATCGGTGCCGCATTGGCCGCAAGCGCCGTCCATATCGAACGTGCGCTCGTGTTGCGCCATCGTCTGGGGGGCGGCTTGCGCCCGACCGGCGCCGTATCTGCCGCAACGCTCGCGGGACTGGATGATCTGTCGCATATCGCGACGTGCAACGCCCTTGCCGCGCGGCTTGCCGCCGGGCTCGCCGACCTCCCATGCATCGCGCCGGAAGCGCTCGCACACCCGACGAACATCGTTGCAGCCAAGGTCGTGGAACCGTGGACAGCGGCAATGCTCTGCACTGCCCTCGCAGCTGCCGGCATCCTCGCTTTGCCGATGGGCACCAACCAGATCCGCTTCGTCACCTACCGCGGGATAACGGCAGACCACATCGAGCAGGTGATCACGCGCCTGGGTGAGCTGTTGCGAAATCCGGCTCGCTGACATCCGGGATCACGACGTATGCAAGGAACGTAGAGACATGGCATATCGCATCGGCATCGACATCGGCGGCACCTTCACGGACTTCGCGCTTTTCAACGACGAAGGGCACGAGATGGTCGTGCACAAGACACTGACGACGCCAAAGGCACCCGAGCATGCCGTGCTTGACGGCGTACTCGCGCTCACCCGCCAAGCGAATATCGCACCAGCCGACGTATCGATGATCGTCCACGGAACGACGCTCGTCACCAATGCCGTGATCGAGCGACGGGGCACGCCGACCGCAATGATTGTCACCCGCGGCTTCCGTGACGTGCTCGATATCGCGATGGAGCAGCGTTACGATCTGTTCGACCTGCGCATCAAATTTCCTGCACCTCTGGTGTCGCGCCCCTTGCGCTTTGAGCTAGCCGAGCGCATCAAGGCGGACGGATCCGTGCTGCAGCCGCTGGATGCCGATGCCCTCGTTTCCCTCGAGAGCCAGCTGGTGAGGGCCGTCGCGGAGCACGCCGTGCGCGCCGTAGCCGTTTGCCTCCTCCACTCGTACGTCAACCCTGCGCACGAGCTCGCCGTGGTCGACTGGTTGCATGAGCGCTTTCCAGACCTGCAGGTGTCCGCGTCGTCGGTGGTATTTCCGTTTGCGCGCGAATACCAGCGCTGGACCACGGCGTGCCTCAATGCCTACGTGCAACCCCTCGTTGACGCCTACATCGAGCGGCTGGAACGGGGTCTTGCCGCTGCCGGCTTTCAGGGCCGATTTCTGATCATGAGCTCGTCGGGCAGCACCCTCACGCCGGAGATGGCACGACGCTACCCAGTCCGCCTGCTCGAATCGGGCCCCGCGGCGGGCGCGCTCATGGCGGCGCGACACAGCGCAAGCCTCGGAGCTCCGCAGGTGCTGTCGTTCGACATGGGAGGCACGACCGCCAAAGGGTGTGTCGTGCGCGATCACGCCCCGCTCAAGCGTTACGAATTCGAAGTTGCCCGTGTGCACGAATTCAAACGCGGCAGCGGCCTGCCGATCAAGATCCCGGTCATCGACATGATCGAAATCGGATCGGGCGGCGGAAGTGTCGCCGAGCTCGATTCGCGGGGCGTGATCTGCGTGGGGCCGCGCAGCGCTGGTGCGGAGCCGGGGCCGGCGTGCTACGGCCGCGGCGGTCACGCGCCCACGTTGACCGACGCAAATCTGGTCTTGGGCTACCTCGGGGCCACGTCGTTCTTGGGGGGACGAATGCACCTTGATATGGAAGCGTCGCGTCGAGCCATCGCGGCCGATCTCGGCACACCATTGGGGGTCAGTATCGAGCGAGCCGCCTGGGGCGTGCACGAGATGATCAACGAGGATGTCGCCAAGGCGTTTCGCGTGCACGCTTCGGAGCGCGGAGTCGACTACCGTCGCTGCAGCATGATCGTGTTCGGTGGCTCAGGTCCGATCCATGGTGCGCGCATCGCGCGCAAGCTGCGTATCCCACGTGTTATCTGCCCCAGTGGGGCGGGGGTGATGTCCGCGTTCGGTCTCCTGGCAAGTCCCGTGGGCTTCGAGGTCGTGCAATCGCTGCGCGTGCCGCTTGCCTCGATGACACACGAGCGCTTCACGGACATCATAGGTGGGCTCGAGGCGCGCGTGCGCGAGCAGCTCCTGTCCGTGGGGGAACGGGAGGACGAATCGCATGTACTCGTGCGGCTGGACATGCGCTACGTCGGCCAGGGCTACGAGATCGAGGTCCGGCTGCCGGAAGACGCTCCCGGCGACTCGCTTCCGACCCTTGCGCAACGTTTCGCCGATGCTTATGCAGCGATCTTCGGCATGAGCTTCCCGGGCCGCGAGATCGAGATCGTGGCGTGGAAGGTCGAGGTACGGGGAAAGCCGCCGGCGGCCGACGCGACCTATCGCCTGCGCACCGCCGGGAAGGCGGGCAACGCGCTGCGCGGCTACCGCGGCGCGTACTTCGCGGACCTGCCTGACAAGGTGAACTGCCCCGTGTATGACCGCTACCGACTGCAACCCGGGATGCCCATCGACGGCCCCGCTCTCGTGGAAGAGGCGGAATCGACGTGCGTCATCGGTCCCGGCGATCGAGCCCACGTTGATGGTTCCGGACATCTCGTGATCGACATCGCGATTGCCCCAACCGAAGCCCTATCCATTCCAGCCCTGCAGGAGGCATAGCGAATGGCTGTGACCTCGATGCCATTGTGCGGCGATGCACCTATCCCCAGTCTCACCATTGACACCAAGCCATGGCCATGATCGACCCCATCACACTCGGCATCCAGTGGGATCGCCTCATCTCGATTGCCGACGAGATCATCAACTCGCTCGTGCGCTCGTCCTTCTCCACCAACGTCCGCGAGAGCTACGACCTGTCGTGCGTGGTGTTCGACAGTCGTGGCCGGGCGATTGCACAGGGCGCGTACAGCGTGCCGTCGTTCACCGGTACGGCCCCTGCAACACTGGCAGCGATGCTGAAGCGCTTTCCACCGGAGACGCTGCGGGCAGGCGACGTGGTGATGACGAACGATCCATGGCTGGGGACGGGTCACCTCTTCGACATCAACGTCATGCAGCCGGTGTTTCGCAAGGGCGCCATCGTCGGCTATTCGATGAGCATCACGCATCTGCCCGATATCGGGGGCGCGGGCTACTCCGCCGCTGCACGCGAGATCTACGAGGAGGGCTTGCGCCTGCCACCGTGCCTCCTTGCACGCGAGGGCGAGATCGACGACATGCTACTCGAGCTCATCCGCCTCAACGTGCGCGTGCCGGAGCAGACGATCGGCGACCTCCTCGCCAACGTCGCCTGTACATCCGTCGGTGCACGGATGCTGAACGAGTTCATGGACGAGTACGGCCTCGAGTCGATCGATGCGCTCGCGGACGCGATTCTCGGACAGTCCGAGCAGGCGATTCGCCGCGAGCTCTCGCTGTTGCCGGCCGGAGTCTATCGCCATGCCATCCAGATCGAGGGGCAGGAGGGACCCCTCACGCTGGCAGTGGCAGTGACCCTCGGCAACGGTGAAGCCATCGCCGACTTCACCGGCACGAGTGATTCCATTCAGCACGCGATCAACGTCCCGCTGTGCTACACGAGGGCAATGACGTGTTACGCAATCAAGTGCCTCACGACACCTCGCATTCCGAACAATGAAGGCAGCGTGCGTCCCATCGCGCTGCGAGCCCCGGTCGGCTGCCTGCTCAATGCCCAGCCACCTTCGCCCACGGGAGGTCGGCACATCGTCGGCCATTTCGTGGTGCCTCTTGTCTTCGGTGCGCTCGCCGACATCGTTCCGGACCGCGTACAAGCAGATTCCGGCATGCTGAATCTCATCAACGTGCAGGGCACCACGCGCGATGGCCGTGGCGTATCGAGCATCTTCTTCGCGTCGGGTGGCTTCGGCGCCCTTGCCGGACAGGACGGCGCGCCGACGACACCGTCCCCGTCGAACATGACGGGAAGCTCGATCGAGATCTGGGAAGACCTGACAGGCGTCTTCATCGAATCGAAGGCGCTGCTCGCGGACAGTGGCGGACCCGGCGAATTCCGGGGCGGACTCGGCCAGCGAATCGAGTTCGTCAACGACAGTGGCCACGACATGGCGATCGCGTTTCTTGCTGGACGTACGGTGTTCCCACCGGCAGGGGTGCGCGGTGGGCGACCGGGTCGATTGCGCGAGGTACGCGTGAACGACAAGACCGCCGATCCGAAGGGCCGCTACATCCTTGCTCCAGGCGACCGGCTCACAACCTACGAGGCAGGTGGCGGTGGCTACGGCGATCCAGCCCGCCGCTCCGCGGATGCCCTCGCCCACGATGTCGCCATGGGATTTGTAACGCCGGAGCACGCACGGCTCGCCTATCGGGCGAGATGAGTAGCGAGCGGCGGCGCGGAGACCCGCGCACTCGTCATCCGTTCCCCGGCCCCCTCACGCCGCGAGCGTTCCACCCTGCACGTCGTTCGCCTCGAAGAGCCGGCGAACAAGTCCCGACGCCTTGGCGTCGTCGATGAAGGCTGCGAGGTACGCAGCCCCTGCCTCCTTGGCGCGCGCAGTAGCCATCGCCTGGCGGATCGTCATGAAGGCGCCGGGCACGAGACGCGTACCCGGCAGCGTGCGCACGATACCTTCGACCTGCGGCTTCACGCCCGCCACCGCATCGACCTTGCCATCGCGCAGCAACGCCGGCACCGCGCCGGCCACCGGCACGCGCACCAGCGACGCCGCGAGGAGTTCGCGGGTGAGGAAGAGATCGTAGGCGCTCCCCTGCACGACACCGATGCGCATTCCCTCGACGTCGACCTCCCCCACCTCGCGGACGGGAGAGTCCCGCGGCACGGCGTAGACGCCCTCGATCAGGACATACGGTGCGGTAAAGGCGAGTTTCGCGGCGCGCGCCGGCTCGATCGCCATGAAACACACGTCCCACGCATTGCTCGCAAAGCCGGCGAAGACCTGCCCCGCCTGCTCGTAGGTCACGAAAGCGACCGGCACGCCGAGACGTCGGGCGAGCTCGCGCGCGAGATCGGCAGAGATGCCGCCGGGAACGTCGCCGGGATCGCGCCGTGCGAGCACCGGATTGCCGTAGTTGATGGCCGCGCGGAGCGCGCCGGTGGGTGCGAGTTCGCGGACCGCGACCGCTGCATCGGACATACGAGCCTCCCTCTCGTGAAGCGCGGATTCTACGATGCGGCGCGCGTCACTCGCCGCGCACATGCAGCACGACGTGGCGCCGATGCGCCCGCGTGCGATGCTCCCACAGGTAGATGTCCTGCCGCATGCCGAGCGGCCGGCGACCACGGGAATCGGAAGCGTCACCGCGGTCAGTGCGGCGTGATCTCGACCAGACCCCGACCACGATTCGTGACCTCGATGGCGGTGGCGACCTGACGCAGCATCTCGCAAGCATATGGGAAGGCGGCTCCGCCATGCCCAGCGTGGCCCCGCGCGGGTACGGAGCACGGGCGCGGTCGTCGGCGTGCCGCCCGGGACCTCATGGTTGCGCGCCGCCGCCGAATGGCGGGCGCTGCGGTAAGCTACGCACCCCCCGCCGGCCAGCGGCGCTGCGGATGACCCATCCGCACGCGGATCGCGCCGGCCAGCAACGTCGGAAGACCCCGCGTGTTCGCTTTCTTCGAACGTCTCGTCGATCCGTTCCCCGATGCGCTGCCGAAGCCGGCTCCGCGCGGCTTCTTCGCGTTCCTCTGGGCGGCATCCTACGGGCTGCGCAAGTATCTGCTGGCGACCATCATCCTCACCGGCGCCATCGGCGCTTTCGAAGCGCTGCTCTTCGCCTTCATGGGGCGCATCGTCGACTGGCTCGCCGCGGTCGAACCGGCGAAGCTCCTGACGCAGGAGCGCGGGACGCTCCTCCTGCTCGCCGGCGTGCTCGTCGCGAGCATCCTCCTCGTCGCGCTGCAATCGGCGATCAAGCAGCAGGGGCTCTTCGGCAACTTTCCGATGCTGCTGCGCTGGAACTTCCATCGCCTGATGCTCGCGCAGAGCATGCATTTCTACCAGGACGAGTTCGCCGGCCGCATCGCCACCAAGGTGATGCAGACGGCGATTGCCGCGCGCGACACCTGGCTCATCGTCTGCGAGCTGGTGGTCTTCATCGTCATCTATTTCGTGACGCTGCTCGCGGTGCTGGGCGACTTCGATACGCGCCTCCTGGTGCCGTTCATGGGCTGGCTCGTCGCCTACGTCGCGGCGCTGTGGTTCTTCGTGCCGCGCTTGGGCCGCATCGGCAAGCAGCAGGCCGACGCCCGCTCGCTCATGACGGGACGCATCACCGATGCGTACACCAACATCGCGACGGTGAAGCTCTTCTCGCATTCACGGCGCGAGGCCGCGTACGCGAAGGGCGCCATGCGCGAGTTCCTCGCCACGGTGTACGCGCAGATGCGGCTCGTGACCGGCTTCGAGATCGCCAATCACGCGCTGTCGATGCTCCTCGTCATCACCACCGCCGGCCTCGTGCTGTGGCTGTGGACGCAGGGCGAGGTCGGCGTCGGCGCGGTGGCGGCGTCCACCGCGATGGCGCTGCGCCTCAACGGCATCTCGCACTGGGTGATGTGGGAGATGGCGGCACTCTTCGAGCATGTCGGCACCGTGGAGGACGGCATCACCACGCTGTCGAAGCCGCACGCGGTGGTCGACGCTGCGGATGCGAAGCCGCTCGTCGTCACCCGCGGCGACATCCGCTTCGAGCAGGTCTCGTTCGGCTACGGCGGGAGCACCAACGTGATCGACGACCTGACGCTGCACATCCGCCCTGGCGAGAAGATCGGCCTCGTGGGACGCTCGGGAGCGGGCAAGTCGACGATCGTGAACCTCCTCCTGCGCTTCTACGACGTGGGCGGCGGGCGCATCGAGATCGACGGCCAGGACATCGCGCACGCGACACAGGAGAGCCTGCGTGCGCAGATCGGCATGGTGACGCAGGACACCTCGCTCCTGCACCGCTCGGTCCGCGACAACATCGTCTACGGGCGTCCGGACGCCACCGAGGCCGAACTCGTCGCCGCTGCGGCACGCGCCGAGGCCGATGGCTTCATCGACCAGCTCGTCGATCCCAAGGGCCGCCGCGGCTACGACGCGCACGTGGGCGAGCGCGGCGTCAAGCTCTCCGGCGGCCAGCGCCAGCGCATCGCGATCGCCCGCGTGATGCTGAAGGATGCGCCGATCCTGCTCCTCGACGAGGCGACGAGCGCGCTCGACAGCGAGGTCGAGGCGGCGATCCAGGCGAGCCTCGATCGGCTGATGGAGGGCAAGACGGTGGTGGCCATCGCGCATCGCCTCTCCACCGTCGCGGCCATGGACCGGCTGCTCGTGCTCGACGGCGGGCGCGTGGTCGAGGAGGGTGACCACAAGAGCCTGCTCGCGCGTGGCGGCATCTACGCCAAGCTGTGGACGCACCAGAGCGGCGGCTTCCTCGCCGACGATACCGACGACGCCGCCATCGAGGTCGAGCAGCCCGATGGCGACAATCCCCTCGATGCGGACGACGCTTCGGCTCTGCGTCGCGCCCGCGCCGCGAGCGGCGGCCACGACCTGCCTACCGGATCGGATCCGCTGCCGCGGTGAGCGCTCCAATCCCCGCCGGCCACGATTCGCCGCCATACTCTCGCCACCATGCCCCCCGTCACCACCGCCCTCCTCGTCGCCAACGTCGCGATCTTCCTCATCCAGACCTCGCTGCTGCCCGGTCTCCTCTTCCCGTTCGCCCTGTGGCCGGTCGGCTCGGGCGCAGCAACCGGCGGCCAGGTCGACTTCCAGGTGTGGCAACTCGTCACCTACGGCTTCCTCCACGGCGGCTTCACGCACTTGCTCTTCAACATGTTCGGTCTTTACATGTTCGGCGGGCCGCTGGAGCAGGTGGTGGGACCACGGCGCTTCCTCGCGTACTACTTCGTGTGCGTCATCGCCGCCGGTATCACGCAACTCCTCGTCGGTCTCGCCGCGACCAGCGTGTACCCGACCGTGGGCGCCTCGGGCGGCGTGTTCGGCCTGCTGCTCGCCTACGCCGTGTACTTCCCGCGCAACAAGCTCTTCCTCATCTTCCTGCCGATCCCGATTCCCGCGCGCATCTTCGTCGTGATCTACGCGGTGGTCGAACTCACGCTCGGCGTGACCGGTGCGCAGACCGGGGTCGCGCACTTCGCGCATTTGGGCGGACTCGTCGGCGGCGCGCTGATGATTGCCTACTGGCGCGGCTTTCGCCGGCGCTAGCCGCGGTTGACGACGTGCGCAGGCGGCGTCAAGCGCCTGCTGGTGCGGTGAGCGCGCGCCACACGCGCTCGGCGGTGAGCGGCATCTGCAGCGCCTCGACGGCAACCTCCGGACGCGCGCGCTGCAGGGCGTCGAGAACGGCATTGACGACCACGGGTGTCGCACCGATGGTACCGAGCTCGCCCACGCCCTTCACGCCCAGGAGGTTGTTGGTCGACGGCGTCGCTTCGTCAGTGGCCATGGCGAAGCACGGCGCCAGGTCGGCGCGGGGCAGCGCGTAGTCCTGGAACGAGCCGGTGAGGAGCTGCCCGGATGCCGCGTCGTACGTCACCGCTTCGCACAACGCCTGGCCGATGCCCTGCAGCGCGCCACCCTCGAGCTGGCCCTGCACGACGAGCGGATTGACGACGCGACCGACGTCGTTCACGCCCCAGTAGCGATCGACCGCGACGGTGCCCGTCTCCGGGTCGATCTCGACCTCGCAGACGTGACAGGCATTGGGCCAGGTGGCGGCGGTGACCTCGCTGTCGGAGACGAGCGCGATGCGCCGCTCGGGCTGCGTCGCGGCGAGGTCGAAGAGCCCGATCACGCGATCGGTGCCGCTGATGCGGAAGACGCCACCCGCGTACTCGATGTCGGTGGCTGCGGCCTCCAGTGCCGCCGCCGCTAGCTCGCGTCCGCGCTCGACGGTGCGCTCGGCGGCGACGTGCACCGCCGAGCCGCCAACGAAGAGCGAGCGTGATCCCGCACTGCCAAAGCCGGTACCGCGATCGGTGTCACCGAAAGCAAAACGGATGCGCTCCGGCGCCACGCCGAAGACGTCGACCGCGAGCTGCGTGAAGGTGGTGGCAAGCGACGTGCCCATCGGCTGCGTGGCCGAGTAGATCTCGATCGTGCCGTCGGCGACGGTCACCGTAACGCGCTCGGCGAAGACATCGGCACCGGTCCACTCGAGGAACGTCACGATGCCGCGCCCGCGCAGCCGGCCGCGGGCCCGGCTCGCCGCCTCGCGCGCGGCGTAGCCATCCCAGTCGGCGTGCGCCAGCGCGAGGTCGAGCACGCGCTCGAACTGCCCCGTATCGTAGGTCTTGCCCATCGCATTGCGATACGGCATCTGCACCGGTCGGATGAGATTGCGCCGCCGCAGGTCGACGCGGTCGAGCCCGCACTTGCGCGCTGCCGCATCGAGCAGGCGCTCGATGATGTAGATCGCCTCCGGCCGCCCCGCACCGCGATACGGACCGGTGGGGGCCGTGTGCGTCAGCACGCCGCTGATCCGGACGTCGACGATCGGCACGTCGTACACGCTGGTCGCCACCCACGGACCGATGAGGAGCTGGATCACCACCCCCGACGGCGTCGCATACGCGCCCAGGTTGGCGTTCGACTCGATGCGCAGCGCGAGGATGCGGCCGTCCTCGTCGAGTGCCAGCGTCGCGTGCGTGGTGAGGTCACGGCCGTGCGAGGCGGCGAGAAATTCCTCCATGCGATCGGCTGTCCACTTCACCGAGCGAGCGAGCCGGCGCGCTGCAAACGCCGCAACGACGTCCTCCGCGTAGAGCGCGGTCTTCATGCCGAAGCCGCCGCCCACGTCGCCCACGACGACGCGAACCCGGTCGGTGGCAAGGCCGAGCACGTCGCAGAGCGCGTCGCGCACGCCGGTGGGCGTCTGGCACGACAGGTGCAGCGTCAGGCGCTCGCTCGCCGCATCGAACGTCGCGAGCGTGGTCCGCGGTTCGAGGGGCGCCGGCGCCACCCGCTGGTTGTGCAGGTCGAGCGTCACGACATGACGGCTCGACGCGATCGCGAGGGTCGCCGCCGCGACGCTGCCGTAACGGGCGAGTGCCGCCACGTTGTCGGGCGCCTCGGCGAGGATGCGGGGTGCGTCCTTGGCGATCGCCTCCGCCACGCTCACCACCGCCGGCAGCGGCGCGTAACGCACGTCGATGGACTCGGCGGCCGCCTGCGCCGCCGGTCGCGAGGTCGCCACCACGGCGGCAACCGCCTCGCCGACGTAGCGGACGACGTCGACGGCAAGCGCGTGCTGGGGCGGCGCAAGCCCGGGGCTGCCGTCCGCGCGCTTGAAGTCGGTCGAGTGCGGCAGCGGCTTCACGCCGGCCGCGACGAGCTCGGCGCCGGTCAGCACGGCGAGCACGCCCGGCATCGCGGTCGCCGCCGCGCCGTCGATCGCCGTGATGGTCGCGTGCGCGTGCGGCGAGCGCACGAAAACGAGGTGCGCGAGGTCGGCGCCGCCGCAATCGTCGACGAACCGGCCGCGACCGGTGAGGAGCGCATCGTCCTCGATACGGCGTACGGACTGGCCACTCCCGAAACGGGCGGGATCCGATGCGGAAATCGGTGGCGGGTTGGATTCGCTCATGCTCGGGTCCGGGCTGGCTTCCACCGGCGCATGCACGTTGCGCCGGTCACACCCGAGGTCCGAGCGCTGCCAACGCTGATCCGAAGTGGAAGCACGATGCGACGAAGCTTACTGCACCTCGCCACCGGCGACCATCGATCGATCGCGAGCACCGGCAGTCAGCCGCGATTGCCGGTGACGGGCGTGAGCGAAGCGATGCGCACGCCGAGGAGCCGGATGCGCCGGGTGAGCGGTGCGCGCTTGAGGCACAGTCCGGCGGCGTGGCGGATCGCCTGCGCGTCCTGGATCGGTGCCGCGAGCGTATGGTCGCGCGTCACCGTCGTGAAGTTGTCGAAGCGCAGCTTCACGCCGACGGTGCGTCCCGCGTAGCCCTTGCGAGCGAGGTCACCGGCGAGGCTCGTGCAAAGCTCGGTGAAGACCGCCCCGAGCTCCGCGCGATCGAGGCGTGCGGACAGGTCGCGCTCGAAGGTCGTCTCGCGGCTGATCGACACCGGTTCGCTCGCGGTCACCACCTCGCGCTCGTCCTCGCCGTGGGCGACGCGATGCAGCCACGCGCCGTAGTTGCGTCCGAAGCGCTCGATGAGCCAGGCGACGTCGGCGCGGGCGAGCGCGCCGATCGTCGTGATGCCGAGCGCATCGAGCTTGCGACTCGCCTTCGGGCCGATGCCGTTGATGCGTCCCGGCGGCAACGGCCAGATGCGGGTGGCGATGTCTGCGGACTTGAGAATGGTGAGACCGTCGGGTTTGTCGAGTTCGGAGGCGATCTTGGCGAGGAGCTTGTTGGGCGCCACCGCGATCGAGCAGCTCAAGCCCGTCGCAGTGCGCACCGCGGCCTTCAATGCCTTGGCGATGTCGCGGGCGCGCCACCAGGCGTCGATCTCGGACTCCCCGGTCGCGGCGGGGTCGGCGGCATCGTCCGCCTCCGGCGCGGCGGCGATGCCGTCGCTCTCCGGCAGGTAGACGTCGGTCAGGTCGATGAAGATCTCGTCGATCCCATGATCCTCGATGCGCGGCGCGATCTGCCGCACCGCCGTCTTGAAGAGGCGCGAGAAATGGCGGTAGCGGTCGAAGTCGACCGGCAGCAGGATCGCCTGCGGGGCGAGCGCGGCGCCCTTCATGAGTCCCTGCGCCGAGTGCAAGCCGAGGCGGCGCGCCTCGTAGGTGGCGGTGGTGGCCACCCCGCGACCGACGTAGTCGCCGAGTGTGGCGAACCGGCGGGCGACGGCGCCGCTGACCGGATCGACGACCTCCTGCGGTGCATGCCGGTGCCCACCGATCACCACCGGCAGGCCCTTCAGTTCCGGGTAGCGCAGGAGCTCGACGGACGCATAGAACGCATCCATGTCGAGGTGGGCAATGAGACGAACCGGCGACACGACGGGCGCGGCGAACCACCATGCGCAACGAAGCGCACGGCGGCTCGCCGGCGCTCCGGGCGAGGGCTAGTGCGACATCAGCACCGGCACCGTCATCGTCTCGACGAGCGAGCGGGTGACGCCACCCAGCACCCGCTCCGCGAGTCGCGGCCGGCTGTAGCCGCCCATCACCACGAGGTCGGCGCTGAAGTCGGCGACGCGCGAGAGCAGGAGATTGCCGACGTCGATGTCCTCGGCGATCTCGCGGCGGAATTCCGCAGCCACCCCGTGCCGTGCGAGGAACTGCGTCACGCCGCGCGCCGAGAGCGCACCGGCGACGTCTTCCGCATCGCTCGCGTCACGCGCCTGCATCGCCATGACGATCACCTTGCGCGCACGTTCGAGGAACGGCAGCGCGTCGGCGATCGCGCGGGCCGCCTCGCGCGATTCCTTCCAGGCGACGACCACGGTGCTGCCGATCGTCGCGAATGATCCGCTGTAGGGGACGAAGAGTACGGGCCGTCCCGACCCGAGCAGGACCGCGTGCGCGAGTTCGGTCGCGAATCCCGCTTCCGGTCGCCGTGCATCCGGCTGGCGCAGGACCGCGAGGTCGGCGCGGCGTGCGTGACGCACCGCCTCCTCGAGGGGCTCGCCGGCCGGTGCGGCAAAAGCAGCCGCGGTGAGGGTGTACTGCGCCGCCGCGGCGCGAAAACGCGCCTCGGCCCGATTCTGTTCGTCGCCGCTCGCCGCCAGCCGCCCCTGCACGATCCCCGCCGGCAACATGGCGGAGGTGAACGGCGTGAGTGCCGCGTCGGGCACGAGGTAGGTCCCCGCGAGTTCAGCGGCAAACGACTGCGCGACGCGCGCGGCGACGTCGAGCGCGCGGTCGCCCGCGTCGTCGTCGTCGAGATGCACGAAAATGGATCGGTAGCTCATGGCGAACCTCCTCGCAGGCAAGGATACAGTGCAGCGAGGGGCCCGCGCTGCGTGCGTTGACAGTCGCGCTGCCGCCGCGCAACCATTGCGCGGGCGACCGGTCCAACCGCTCGCCCGATGGAGGAGGTTCGCATGAAACATCCGTTGCTCGTGGTCGGCGCACTCGTCGTCGTGGCCGGCGGCATCGCCTTTTACGCGTGGCGGGCTCGCGCGCCGGAGCCTGCGACACCGGCAGCGCCCCCGCCGATGGCAGCGGCACCGACCGAAGCACCGCCGGTGGCACCGCCGCCGCCGGCGATCCAGCATCCGCTGCCGCCACCCGAGGCGGCGGCACCGCCGCTGCCGCCGCTCGCCGACAGCGACACGCTGGCGCGCGATACGCTCGCCGGCCTCTTCGGCCGCGACGCCTTTGCGCGCTACTTCGTCCCCGAGGCGCTGGTGCGCAACTTCGTGGCGACCGTCGACAACCTGCCGCGCAAGACCGCCGCCGTGCGACTGTGGCCGGTCCGGCCCGTTCCCGGAGCGTTCGCGACCACCCACACCGGGTCCCTGACGATCGCTGCCGACAACGCGCTGCGCTACCGGCCGTACGTGGTGGCGATGGAAGCTGCCGAAGCGAAGCGCCTCGTCGCCGCCTACGTGCGCCTGTATCCGCTCTTCCAGAAGGCATACGAGGAGCTGGGCTATCCCAACGCCTACTTCAACGATCGCTTGATCCAGGCGATCGACGATCTCCTCGCGACGCCCGACGTCGCCGATCCCGCGCTGGTGCAACCGAAGGTGCTCTACCAGTTCGCCGACCCCGCGCTCGAGGAGCGCTCGGCGGGCCAGAAGATCCTGCTGCGCATGGGATCGGCGAATGCGGCGCGGGTGAAGGACAAGCTGCGCGCGATCCGCAAGGAAGTGATCGCGCAGGCGCCGCAGTCGTGACGCAGTCGGCGGACCGATGCGGGTGACGCGACACTGACGACCGCGCCAGGGCAACGCGCCGGAGCGCGCGCCGACCTGCGCGCCCAGGCACCTGCCCGTGCGCGGTTCGATCGCGAAATCGCGAACGCCTACATCGCCTCGAAGACGATATCCTTCGCGCCTTCCCACAGCGTCCTGACGCCCACTTCACGCAGGCGCTCGCGACCTTCGACGACCGTGAGAAAGTGATTGCCCGCGAGTTGCCCCATCTTGCTCGCGAAGCAGCACGACCCGTAGGCGACGAGGAGCTCGGTCTCGCTGTAGCCGCCGGGATAGAACAGGATGTCGCCCACCGAAGGGTGGCTCGTGTGGTTCTCGAAGCCGACCCCCAGCTTGAAGTCGCCGAGAGGCACCCACACCGCCTCGCCGCTCCAACGCACGTGAATCGCCTTCTGCCGATACGGCAGGAGCTTCGTGAATGCCGCTACGGTCAAGGGGGCGTCGGGGTGCGTGACGGCCACGAACGACTGGTCGCCGAAGGTGATGCGCAGCTTGGGCATGAGGCGAGAGGAGGAGGTGGACGGTCGCGGGCGCGGCAACCCGCCCGGTCAGCACGATGTTACCGAAGCGGGCGGACACGTACAATTGCGCCTTTGCGCGCGTCCCACGGGCGCCGTCGCTGCACGTCATGGCCCCAGGCACGCTCGAGCAAGACGTCCGCAAACGTCGAACGTTTGCCATCATCGCCCACCCCGACGCCGGCAAGACCACGCTGACCGAGAAGCTGCTGCTCTACGGCGGCGCGATCCAGCTCGCCGGCACCGTCAAGGCGCGCAAGAGTGCGCGCCACGCGACCTCCGACTGGATGGAAGTCGAGAAGCAGCGCGGGATCTCGGTCACGAGCTCGGTGATGCAGTTCGAGTACGCCGGACACACGATCAACCTTCTCGACACGCCCGGCCACCAGGATTTTTCCGAGGACACGTATCGGGTGCTGACCGCCGTCGACGCGGCAGTCATGGTGATCGACGCTGCCAAGGGTGTGGAGGCGCAGACGATCAAGCTCCTCGAGGTGTGCCGCCTGCGCGCCACGCCGATCATCACCTTCATCAACAAGATGGACCGCGAGGTGCGCGAGCCACTCGCGCTGATCGAGGAAATCGAGTCGGTGCTCGCGATCGACTGCGCCCCGGTGACCTGGCCGATCGGCATGGGCAAGTCGTTCCGCGGCGTGTATGACCTGCGCCACGACCGGCTCGTCCGCTTCACGCCGGGCGAGGAGCACCGCGCGGCGGACAGCGAGATCATCGAAGGGCTCGACAATCCACGCCTCGCCGCCCTCTTTCCGCAGGAAATGCCGGCGTTGCGCAACGACGTCGAGCTGCTGCGCACGGCGTCCGCCCCCTTCGACCTCACCGCCTTCCTCGCCGGCCGGCAGTCGCCGGTCTTCTTCGGCTCGGGCATCAACAACTTCGGCGTGCAGGAGATCCTCGCCGCGCTCATCGAATGGGCGCCGCCGCCGCAGCCGCGCGACGGCGGTACGCGCATGGTGGCACCCACCGAGAAGCCGTTCAGCGGCTTCGTGTTCAAGATCCAGGCGAACATGGACCCGCGCCACCGCGATCGGATCGCCTTCTTCCGCGTGTGCTCCGGCCGCTACACGCCTGCCATGAAGGTGCAGCACCAGCGCCTCGGTCGCGAGATGAAGCTCGGCAACGTGCTCGTCTTCATGGCCAACGAGCGCGTGCAGAGCGAAGACGCGGTGGCCGGCGACATCATCGGCATCCACAACCACGGTCAGCTGCAGATCGGCGATACGCTGACCGAAGGCGAGGCCCTCGGCTTCAAGGGCATCCCGTACTTCGCACCCGAGATGTTCCGCGTCGCGCGGCCGCGCGATCCGTTCAAGGCCAAGCAACTGCAAAAAGGCCTGCAGGAACTCGGTGAGGAAGGCGCCATCCAGGTCTTCGAGACCATGATCGGCAACAACCTCCTCCTCGGCGCGGTGGGCCAGCTCCAGTTCGAGGTCGTCGCGGCGCGGCTTGCCGCCGAGTACAAGGTCGACGCGCTCTACGACGACGCCGGCATCGCCACCGCGCGCTGGTTGACGTACCCCGACGAGAAAGTGCAGCGCGACTTCGAGCGCGACCGCGCGGCCTCGCTCGCCACCGACGTCGACGGCAATCCGGTCTACCTCGCCCCTAACCGCTTCAATTTGCAGGTCGCCATGGAACGCTGGCCGCAGGTCGGCTTCCACGCCACCCGCGAGCACGGGCAGCGCATGACGCACGCGTAGCGGATCGCGCGAGCGCCGGTGTCGCGCTTCGAAATCCTTGCCGTTGGAATCGCGGCCGTCCCGACTCGCTTGCGATCGGGCGGGGCTCGGCGCTTGCGCTTGCGTCCGATCGTGATAAGCTAGTAACAAGTTACTTACTTTCGGGGTGCGACGTGAGCGAGCATCCGCGACACCTTCCGGCCGACGAGCGACGCGCGGCGACGGTCGCGGCGGTGGTGGCACTTGCGGCCGAACAGAATCCGAGCGACATCACGACCACTGCGATCGCGCAGCGCATGGGGCTCACCCAGGGCGCGCTCTTTCGTCACTTCCCGTCCAAGGACGCGATCCTGCAAGCGGTGATGTCGTGGGTGGCGCAGCGACTGCTTGCCCGGGTCGATGCGGCGATACGACGCGAGACCGCGCCGCTCGCCGCGCTCGAAGCGGCATTCATGGCGCACGTCGACTTCGTCTGCGCGCATCCCGGCGTGCCGCGGATGCTCTTCGGCGAATTGCAGCGCCCCGGAGACACGCTGCCCAAGCGAATGGTGCAAACGCTCGTCGAGAGTTACGGCGAGCGCCTGCGCCGGTTGCTCGCTGCCGGCAAGGCGGCGGGCGACCTCGATCACGCACTCGATGAGGCGGCGGCGAGCGTCCTCTTCATCGGCAGCATCCAGGGCCTCGTGATGCAGTCGCTCCTCGCCGGTGACGTCGCCCGGATCCGCCGCGATGCGCCGGGGGTGTTCGCAATCTACCGCCGCGGCATCGGGAGTCGCCGATGAAAATGCCCCGACTCCAGCGGCGCACGGTGGCGCTCGTCGCGGTCATCGTCCCGCTCGCGGTGCTCTTCGTCTATGTGGCGCTGCGCTCGGGGCCGCTCGCACCTATCGCGGTAACGGTGACGACCGTCGAGGCGCAGCCGCTCACGCCCGCGCTGGCCGGCATCGGGACCGTGCAGGCGCGCTACACGTACAAGATCGGGCCGACCGCGGCGGGACGGGTCAAGCGCCTCGACGTGCACGTCGGCGACGCGGTCACCGCAGGCCAGGTGCTGGGCGAGATGGATGCCGTCGACCTCGACGACCGCATCCGCGCGCAGCAGGCGGCGATCGGCAGCGCCGACGCGGCGATCCGCCAGACCGAGGCCAAGCAGGTTTACGCGCAGGCGCAGGCGCGGCGCTACCAGGAGTTGCTGGCGGTGCGCTTCATCAGTGAAGAGATCGCCGCCAACAAGCGACAGGAACTCGCCGTCGCCGACGCCGCACTCGGCGCGGCGCGCGCCGACGCCGCGCGCCTGCGCGCCGATCTCGAAGCGTTGAAGGCGCAGCGCGGCAACCTGCGCCTCATCACCCCCGTCGCCGGACTCGTCGTCACCCGCGACGCCGACCCCGGCACGACGATCGTCGCCGGGCAAGCCGTGGTCGAGGTGATCGACCCGGCGAGCCTGTGGATCGACACGCGCTTCGACCAGTTGAGCGCGCAGGGGCTCGCGGCCGGCCTGCCCGCGCAGATCGTCCTGCGCTCGCGGCGCGGCGAGGTATTGCCGGGTCGCGTGCAGCGCGTCGAGCCGCGTGCCGATGCCGTCACCGAGGAGACGCTCGCCAAGATCGTCTTCGACACGCCGCCCCAGCCGCTGCCGCCCATCGGCGAACTCGCGGAACTCACGGTGCGGCTGCCGGCGTTGCCGGCCGCACCGACGATCGGCAATGCCGCCCTCGTCACCATCGGCGGCAAGCGTGGCGTATGGAAACTCGTCGACGGCAAGGTCGAATTCGCGCCGGTGACGCTCGGTCGCGCCGATCTCGACGGCCGCGTGCAGATACGCGATGGGCTCGCCGCCGGCGAGCGGATCGTCAGCTACAGCGAGCGGGCGCTCGCCGCGCACAGCCGCATCCACGTCGTCGAGCGCATCCCGGGTGTGACGCCGTGATCAGTCTCGCCGGACGCGACATCCTGCACGCCTGGGGGAAGTTCGTCTTCACCGGTGTAGGCCTCGGGCTCCTCATCGGCGTGACGCTCACCATGGCCGGTGTGTATCGCGGCATGGTCGACGACGGCAAGGCGCTCCTCGACAACAGCGGCGCCGACCTGTGGGTCGTGCAGCAGGACACGCTCGGGCCCTACGCCGAATCGTCGAGCGTCTTCGACGACCTCTGGCGTGACATCCGCACCATGCCCGGCGTCGCGCAGGCGGCCAACGTCACCTATCTCACCATGCAGGTCGGCAAGGGCGACGAGGACGTGCGCGCGCTGGTCGTCGGCATCGCGCCCGGCGGTTCGGGCGAGCCCGGCTGGCCGCCGTACCTCGTCGCCGGCCGGCACATCACGCGCGGCCACTACGAGGCGGTCGCCGACATCGGCACCGGCGCGCGCCTGGGCGACGTGCTGAAGATCCGCCGCAACCACTACACCGTGGTCGGCCTCACGCGGCGCATGGTGTCGTCGTCCGGAGATCCCATGGTGTTCATCCCGCTCAAGGACGCGCAGGAAGCGCAGTTCCTCAAGGACAACGACGCCATCCTGATGCAGCGTCGCCGCACCGAAGCCAATCCCGCCTTCAACCGGCCGGGCGTGCCGGGCCTCGTCGATGCGGTGGTGGCCTCGCAGACGAGCAACAGCTACGTCAATGCGATCCTGGTGCGCCTGCAACCTGGCGTCGCGCCAACGGACGTGACCGAGCGCATCCGCCGCTGGAAGCGCCTCACCGTGTACGACCGCGCGCAGATGGAGGACATCCTCGTGGGCAAGCTCATCGCCACCTCGGCTCGGCAGATCGGCATGTTCCTCGTCATCCTCGCCTTCGTGAGCGCAGCGATCGTCGCCTTCATCATCTACACGTTGACGATGGACAAGATCCGCGAGATCGCGGTGCTGAAGCTCATCGGCACGCGCAACCGCACGATCGCGTGGATGATCATGCAGCAGGCGCTGGTGCTCGGCGTGATCGGCTTCGTGGTGGGCAAGATCGCGGCGACCTTCGCCGCGCCGATGTTCCCGAAATACGTGCTGCTGGTGCCGATCGATTCGATCCTGGGCTTTGCCGCCGTGCTCGCGATCTGCGTGCTGGCCAGCATCGTCGCCATCCGCGTCGCGCTGCAGGTCGACCCGGCGCAGGCGATCAGCTAGCGGGCTCGTTCACGCCATGCATACGAGCAGCTTGCAAGGCATCGACCGATCGTAGCCATGGGCAAGGGCGGGATTCGCATCGAGCGTCTGGCCAAGCGCTTCGGCAGCGGCGACACCGCCGTCCTCGCGCTGAAGGACGCGAACATGGAGGTGGCGCCCGGTGAGGTGGTGGGGTTGATCGGTCCCTCGGGCTCGGGCAAGAGCACGCTGCTGAAGTGCCTCGGCGCGGTGATCGATCCCAGCGCGGGACGCATGATCCTCGACGACACCGTGATCTACGACGACGGCTGGAAGGTGCGCGACCTGCGCGCGCTGCGTCGCGACCGGATCGGCTTCGTGTTCCAGGCGCCCTACCTCATTCCCTTCCTCGACGCGACCGACAACGTGGCGCTGCTGCCGATGCTCGCCGGCGTGCCCAACGACGAGGCGCGCGGGCGGGCACGCGACCTCCTCGCCGCGCTCGACGTCGCGCACCGTGCGCAGGCGATGCCGGCGCAGTTGTCCGGGGGCGAACAGCAGCGCATCGCCATCGCCCGTGGCCTCGTCAATCGGCCGCCGGTGATCCTCGCCGACGAGCCGACCGCGCCGCTCGACTCGGTGCGCGCGATGGCGGTGATCCGCATCCTCAACGACATGGCAAAGCGCTTCGCGACCGCGATCATCGTCGTCACCCACGACGAGAAGATCATCCCGACCTTCAAGCGGATCTATCACATCCGCGACGGCGTGACGCAGGAGGAGGCAGGGGAGGGACGAAGCTTCGAGTAGGGCCTGACGCGCTCAGTTCGCGCCGGCCGGCGGCGGGGTGCCCGGCGGCGGATACGCGGATGGCGGATATGCGGTCCCGCCCGGCGGCACGATCGTCAACGGCGGTCCGGGCTGGACCGGCCCCGGCGGCGTGCCGTAACCCGCAGTGGGCGCGACAGCCGGCAACGCCGACAAGGACGAACCCGACGGTGACGCCGCGGCGGTAGCCGCCGACGGCGGCGCGAGGCGCGGCGCCGGTACGCGGGCACCGTTGCCCGGGGTCGTCGCGTAGCCGCCCGCACCCGGTGTCGTCGCATAGCCGCCCGCACCCGGTGTCGTCGCATAGCCGTTGGCGACCGGCGCACCTGCCGGCGGTGCGGGCGCGGCATAGCCCGACGGGGTCTGCCAGCCACCCGACGGTGACGACGATCCGAGATTCGGCGGTGGGGTATTGGGTGGCGGAATCGCCGGGACCGCCCGTTGCGGCGGCGCGCGCATCGCGACGCGACCCGGAATCTGGTGACCGTTGGCGTACATGCACTGCAGGTACGCCGCGTCGTAGCGCCGTTGCGCTTCCTGCGCGCTGAAGCCCGCGGCATTGGCTCCGGCCGCGCTGCCGAAAAGTAGCCCGGTGCCGGCACCCCAGGCCGCGGCCTCGCCGGCATTGCCGTACGCCGAGCCCATGATGGCGCCGGCGGCCGCGCCGATCGCCGCACCGACGAGCGCGCTCGCCGCGGCACTCTGCGCAGCGGCGTCCTGCGGACTCACCCCGACCGACGACTGCGCGTACTGCTGGCACATCGCCTGATCCGCCTGGAACTGCGGCAGGGTTGCCTGCGGTCCGGGCAACACGAGAACGCCCGGGCCGCTCGGCACCGTGGCGCAACCGGCGAGCAGCGCCACGGCAACCGCCGCCGCGACCGCAAGGCTGGGCGGCGCGCACCTCGGCGATCGCGCGGGCACGCCGACGGTCATGTCGACGCCGGCACGGGTCATCGGAGCCATCGGAGCGTCTCCGTCACGAATGAGCATGGCCATCGGCGCCATCACCCGCCCGATCCCGGCGGTACCGATTGCGGCGTTACCGTGATCCACGGTCGACTGCAGTTTTGCACATAGGGGAAGTAGCCCGCGGGCTCGGTGCAGTAGTACCACAGCGTCGGTGCCGGTGCCGGCGCCGGTTGCGAGATGAAGGTCGTCTCCGGCTGTACGACGGCCGGTGCGGCAACCCAGCTGCCGGTCGTCCAGGTCGAATCCCAAACAGTGGGCACGCCAACGCTTACACCGATAGTAGGCGCCCACCAACCATTCCAGCCCCAGCCTGGCCCCCAACCCCAACCCGGTCCCCAGGACGCGCCCCACCAGCCGCCTCGCCACCCATTCCAGCCCCACCCCCAGCCGGGATGCCAGCCCGCGTTCCAACCCGGCGGTCGGCCATTCCAACCGTGGTTCCAGCCGCCGCCCCAACCGGGTCGCGAGCCGTTCCACGAACCGCCGCCCTGCCAGGAGCCGCCGCCCCAGCCGGGTCGCGAGCCGTTCCACGAACCGCCGCCCTGCCAGGAGCCGCCGCCCCAGCCGGGTCGCGAGCCGCCCCACGAGCCGCCGCCCTGCCAGGAGCCGCCGCCTCGTCCGGAACTGCCCATCGTGACCGGGCGGAAACTGGACGTCGCGCCACCGGCGTAGCCACCGCGGAACGAGCCGGCCGAACCGCCACCGTACCCACCGCCGCTCATGCCCACGGAACCACCGCGCGGGCCATGCTGCGCGTCAGCCACCCCGTAGACCCCGAGGCCGGCGATCGCCATGCCCACGATGAAGATGAATTTCACGGTAGCCCTCCCTGCGACGAAGCGCCTTCGACACGACGACCGGCGTGCGGTTCCGGGATGCCAGCAGAAGATTGGCGCTGCGCACCCGGAATGCAACCCGGTTCCGTCCGAATGGCAACGCATCTCCAAGAACGCGGTGGCGGCGAACCGGGTTGACATCGCGTCCGGCGCCACGACCTTGGGAAAGACTCGCATACACTTACGCCATTCCGGCCCCGCCGGCCACACCATCCGTCCGAGAAGACACCGCCATGCCCGCCGATACCCGCACCCCCGCCGACGCCGCGATGGATCCGACCTCCCTCTACCGCGAAGAGATCGTCACCGACCGCAAGATCGGCACCATTCGCGTGCTGGTCCCGCTCACCGCGCAAGGCGCGCCGGACGCCGCGCGCCCGACGATCTATTCCGGCGAAGCGCAGATCATGACCAACATGGGCGCGCTGCCGGTGAGCTTCGAGATCGAGGCGAAAACGCTTGCGGAAGCCGTAGCGAATTACGGCGAGGCCGCGCGCGTCGGCATCGAGCGCACCATGCGCGAGTTGCAGGATCTGCGCCGGCAGGCGTCGTCCGGACTCATCGTGCCTCCCGCCGGTACCGCCGCAGCGCTGACGGGTGGCGGCGGTCTGGGCGGCATGCCCGGCGGCGGCAAGATCCAGTTGCCGTAATCCGCAGCGCTGGCGCCGCGCGCGACACGCCGTCAGCCGGCGGTCGCGATCATCGGCGTCACAGCAGCGAGTCGGTCAGACGCGCGAGATTTTCGAGCGCGCGCTTGCCGCGCCGGAGGTTCGCACGGGTCTCTCGCGTGACGAGCTCGCTGTTGCGCAGATACCCGTCCTGGATCTGCGCGAGCTCGCGCACGAACGCATGATCGTGGATGAGCACGCTCACCTCGGCGTTGAGCGCGAACGAGCGGATGTCGAGGTTCGACGACCCGACGAGCGCGACGTCCTCGTCGACGCTGAGGTGCTTGGCGTGCAGGAAACTCTTCTTGTGGCGATGGATCCCCACACCGGCCGCGAGCATGACGTCGTAGAACGACTGCTGCGCGAGCTGGACCAGCGGCTTGTTCGATTCGGCATCGACGATGAGATCGACGCGCACGCCGCGCCGCGCCGCCGCGAGCATCGCGGCGAGGAACGGCTCGCTCGGAATCACGTAGGGCGAGGTCAGCACGATGCGTGAACGCGCGCCGTACATGAGCGCGATCATCACCGCCTCGGCGGTCCCCTCGTTGTAGCCGGGCCCGCTCGGCACCACCTGCGCGAAGCCATGCTCGGCCTCGGCGGGCGGCGCCGGCGACAGGTCGTCCGACTCCGGCGGCAGCGTGCCGGTCTCGAGGTAGCGATCGCCCAGCAGCACCGCGTGCAGGTGGCGCACGAGGGGGCCGGTGACGCGAACCAGGAGTTCCTCGTTGACGAGCCCCCGATTGGCGTGCGCGCTCACGATGTTCTGCGATCCGAAGTACGCGCACGCGCCGTCCACGACCACGATCTTGCGGTGATTGCGCAGATCGAAGCGCGCGGCATTGGGGCCCCACAGGCGCAGCGGCATGACCGCGACGACCTCGGCGCCGGCCGCGCGCAGCCGGGGGCCGAGATGCGCGAGGCCGGCACGCGAGCCGATGGCATCCATGAGCACGCGCACGGCAACCCCACGGCGGGCGGCGGCCTCCAGTGCGTCGGTCACGCGCGCCCCCACCTCGTCGTTCTCGAAGATGTAGAAGAGCAGGTGCACGTAGTGGTGCGCGCCCGCGATCTCGTCGACGATGCGCTCGATCGCGGCGTCGTAGTGCGGCAGCAGCGTGAAGGCATTGCCGCTCGTCAACGGAAATTCGGACAGGCGATCGGCGAGCCGCACCGCGGGCACGAGCTCGGCGGCAAGGCTGCGCAGCGCGCGCGCGGGGTCGTCGCGGGAGGGCCGCCCGGCGGCACGCGACGCTGCGGTGGATTCACCGGCGAGCGCGGTCGTGAGCGCGGCCGAGCGCGGCGCGATCCGGCGCACGAGCTCGGCAAGCTGCTTTTGCACCTCGAAGCGGCGCCGCGGCAGGTAGGCGCGGCCGATGAGCGAATACAGGATGAGGCCCGCCCACGGCAGGAAGAAGATGAGCAGGAGCCAGGCGCGCGCGGCGTTGGGCGGCCGCCGCTGCGGCACGTAGAGCAACGCGCCGATGCGTATCGCCCATTCGCTCGCGACGTACAGCGAGCCCCAGTCGAGGTGACGCAGGGTGTCCACGGGCGGCATGGCGGGTCGCCGCGCATGTTACCGTAGACATCCCTCCGCACCGCAACGACGCGTCGTCATGACCGATTCCCCCGCACTCACGATCGTGCACAACGAGGCACAACAGCGCTTCGAAGCGGCCGTCACCGGCGGTACGGCGTACGTCGTCTATCGGCGGGCCGGGAAGGTCCTGCACCTCGTGCACACCGAGGTGCCCGCCGAAGCCGGTGGTGCCGGAGTGGCCGGCAAGCTCGTCAAGGCGGCGCTCGACTACGCCGCCGCACAGGGTTACACCGTCTTCCCGATGTGCTCGTACGTGCGCGCGTACATGCAGCGCCACCCCGAGACGCAGACACTCCTCGCCCCCGGCGCCCGGGTGTAACGCCGCCCCCCGCGCACCCCGCGCTCTCCGGCGCTCTCCGGCGCTTTCCGGACCCGCGGCGCCCACCGGCGCCCCCAGGTGCTCCCCGGCGGCGCGACCGCCCCGCGCCGTCGCCGCCCGAAAAATTTCTCGCGTTGATTTCGATTAAATGTTCTAATTCCAAAAATTTCGGAATAAATATTCCGCGGCACCTCCCGAGGAGGATCGACGGCATGCCGGACAATACGCGCTACGAGGAGCTGGCGCGCTCGATCACCGAGTGCTATCCGCGCCTGCCCAATCGGCTGCAGGGGATCGCACGCTTCGCGCTCGGCAACCCGGATGCCATCGCGCTGTCGACGGTTGCCGAGATCGCGCGCGATGCGGCGGTGCCACCGTCGGCCGTGATCCGCTTCGCCAATGCCCTGGGGTACCCTGGCTTCACCGACCTGCAGCGGATCTTCCGCGAACGCCTCGTCGCACGCTCGGCGACGTATCGCGAGCGCATCGAGAAGATGCGGCGTAGCGGCGACGATGAAGGTCACGTCTATCGACAGGTGACCGACAGCGCCGTGCGCGAACTCGAACGCCTGCGCGACCACGGCGATCCGCGCATTCTCGCCGCGGCGACGCGCCTCGTGGCCGGCGCCCACACCGTCCACCTGCTCGCGCAGCGGCGCGCCTTCGCCGTTGCGGCGTACCTCGCCTACGGCCTCGCGCAACTCGAAGTCCGGGCAGTTCTCCTCGACTCGGTCGGCGGCATGCTGCACGACCAGGTCCGCACCATTGGCGGCGGCGACGTGCTCGTGGTCGCGAGCTTTCGCAACTATACGGAGGAGGTGGTCGCCGCAGCGAACGCCGTGCGCGCCCAGGGCGGCGGCGTGGTGGCGCTGACGGACACCGCGGTGTCGCCGCTCGCCCGCGCGGCCAACGTGACGATCGAGATCGGCGACGATCCGGCGGTAGCGTTCCGCACGCTGGCCGCACCGTTGTGCGCGGCGCAAGCGCTCGTCATGTCGGTGGGCTACGTCCTCGGCGAAGCCGGCGGCGCTACACCACGCAAGGCTTCCGCGCGTCGGCGCCCGCGGCCGGCGCGCCCCACATGAACATCCTCGGCGACTGCCACGCCGCACCGCGCGGCGAATCGGAGCGCCGGTCCGTCATCGCCGGATCGCATGGCGCGCCGTGCACGGCCGCCACCGCGGGCGCCGTCGCTCCGGCATCAGAGGCGATTCAGTGCAGCCGCTCGCGCGACTTGCGTCCGGCGTCGGTGAGCGCGCGGCGGGCCCCGCTGCCGCGTGTCTGAGTCGTGCGCTGCGCCTGCCAGAAGCGATAGATCAGCACCGACGCCACCGCAAGCTCCTCGACGAGGCTCGCGCGCTTGTCCTTGTCGTCGATCCACTCGGCGAACTCGGGATCCTGATCGCCGAATGCCAGCGCCTCGATGGGAAAGATCCAGTCGCGCGCATCCTCGGCGTCGTACAGCGGCTGCCATGCCTCGTCGCGCAGCTTGACGCCGGCCATGTACCCCTCGCACCAGGCAGTGCCTTCGGGGGGTTGCCGCTCGTCGCTTTTCTTCTCCTCGGGCAGATAGAGCAGCGGCTTGAAGCGCGTGGGCGCCTCGGCGAGGGTGCGCTGGATGCCGACCATGTGGCGCAGGATGAGCGCCATGATCCGCTGCGCGTCGGCGCTGTTGCCGTATGCCGGCGCGGCGCTGCGCCCGCCGTCGCTCCACACCTGCGGCAGCCATTCCGACGGCTGGATCGACTCTGGTCCGCTCACGATGGCGGCGAGGAAGCCGTCGAGCATCTCGAGGTCCATGCAGTCCTCGGGGACGGCATCGGAGGCCAAGAAGCCTTCGAGCTCGTCGAGTTCCGCATCGGACAGCGGCTCGTCAAGGGCGCGGGTATCGGTCATGGGTGAGGGCGGCGACGCGCGCATCGACGGAATCCGAGCGATGTCGCGCCGCGAGTGGCGTCGAGCCCTGCATTATAGGCTCGTGCGGACGCTCCCTCCGGGTGCAGCTTTCGACCTGCCGGTTGCCCTCGGCGAAGGGTGGCGATGCGTCGTACTGCGGTCAGCGCAGGGCGTGCGCGACGTTGAGCGCAAGGCCGAACACGAGCACCGCGCCCGCCTGGTGCAACGCGGCGAGCGACAGCGGCACCACGAGGACGAGCGTGCTGATCCCGAGCGCGATCTGCACCGCCAGCATGACCATGAGGAGCCCCGCCCCGGTGCGCGCGCGGCCCGGCGAACCCGGCGCCACGCGAAGCTTCCACCACAGCACCGGAACGACGATGGCGAGCACGTACGCCAGCAGGCGGTGGTCGAACTGGACGGTCGCCATGTTGTAGAAGAAATTGCGCCACCACGGCTCGATGACCATGATCTCCGGCGGCACCACATGGCCGTTCATGAGCGGGAAAGTGTTGTACGCGAATCCCGCGCGGATCCCGGCCACGAAGCCGCCGCTGGCGATCATCACCAGCACCAGCGCCGCCACCACGAACGCAAAGCGGCGCAGGTCGCGCAGGCGTGCGTCGGCGAGCCGCGCGCGCCCGGGCGCGAGCAGCGACAGTGCCACCCACAGCATCGCGCCGAAGATCACGACCGCGAGCAGGAGGTGCGCGGTGAGCCGGAACTGCGACACGCGCGGATCGTCGACGAGCCCGCTCATCACCATGTACCAGCCCATGGCCCCTTGCAGACCGCCGAGCACGAAGATGCCGACGAGCTTCCAGCCGTACCCTGCCGGAATCGCGCGGCGCACGGCGAACCAGGCGAGCGGGACGAAGAACACCACCCCGATCAGGCGACCGAGGAGACGGTGGAAGTACTCCCACCAGAAGATCCCCTTGAACTCGGCGAGCGACATGCCGTGATTGACGAGTTGGTACTCCGGCGTCGCGCGATACTTCGCGAACGTCGTCTCCCAGTCCGCGCTCGACCACGGCGGCAGCGTGCCCACGATCGGCTGCCATTCGGTGATCGACAGGCCCGAGTGCGTGAGTCGCGTGACCCCACCGACGACGATCATGGCGAACACGAGCGCGCAGCAGCCGAGCAGCCAGAACGCAACCGCGCGCGGACGCGCGCTCGCCGGCATCGGCGGCGCCGCGGCAATCATGGACGTCGTACTCGTCATGCGCAAATTATCGCATGCGGCCCGGCGCACGCCGATCGATCGCGGGGTCTCCGCGGGACCCGCGCCGCGTACAATGCGCATCGCCGTGACCCGCGATGCGCGCCGCGACCATCGAACCGACACGCACCCCAGTTCCTCCCTTGAGAAGACGTCATGAATCCCAGGTACCTGCTTGCTGCCGCCGCCGCGTTCGTCACGCTCGCCGCGCACGCCGAAGTCATCGTCAAGGATGCGTGGATCCGCGGCATCGCTCCCGGGCAGCGCGCCACCGGCGCCTTCATGCTGCTCACGAGCCCCACAGACGCGACGCTCGTCGCGGTCGCCTCGCCCGTCGCCAAGGTGAATGAAATCCACACGATGTCGATGGACAACGGCGTGATGCGCATGCGCGCGATACCATCGCTTTCGCTGCCCGCGGGAAAGACGGTCGAGTTGAAGCCAGGCGGCTACCACCTCATGCTGATGGAACTCACCGGACCGTTGCACGACGGCGCCAGCGTGCCGCTCACGCTCACCTTCAGCGATGCCGCAGGCAAGCGCACGACGCAGACGGTGCACGCGATCGTGCGTCCACTCACTGGCGGCGCGCCGGCAAAGCACTGACCGTCGTCGCCGATCGGTTCGGCCGCGCGCACCGATGCCAGAACGGGAACAGCACAGCCGGCCCGCCGTAGCAGCGCACCCGACCTTCACGCCGGCGCAATGGCGCAGCCTCGTCTGGTATTACGGCGTCATCGTGATCCTGCACGCGGCGGGATGGGGCCTGTACCTGTACTACGCGGCGGACCATCCCAGCATCGTCGGCTTGGGTTTCGTCGCGTATCTGCTGGGCCTGCGCCACGCCTTCGATGCCGACCACATCGCTGCCATCGACGACACCGTGCGCTTCCTGCTGCAAAAGGGGCGCTCGCCGCTTGGCGTGGGCTTCTATTTCTCGCTGGGACATTCATCGATCGTGGTCCTGCTCGCGCTGGCGGTGGCGCTCGCCGCCAGCCTCGTGGCGCAGCGGATGCCGCAGTTGCAGGAATGGGGTGGGCTCGTTGGCGCGTCGGTCTCGGGAACCTTCCTCGTGCTCATCGCCGCGCTCAATCTCGGCGTGCTGTTGGAACTTCTCGGCGTATGGAAGCAGGCGCGTGCCGGCACGCACGGTCACGACCACCTCGAGGATCTCCTCGCCCGCCGCGGATTCGTGAACCGGCTGTTCGGCGGGCGCCTGTCGAAGTGGATCGACCACAGCTGGCAGATGTATCCGCTGGGGCTGCTCTTCGGGCTGGGCTTCGATACCGCATCCGAGGTCGCGCTGCTGGTGATGACGGGGGGCGCGGTCGCCGGCAACCTGCCGCTGGCCGCGGTCATGTGCCTGCCGCTCCTCTTTGCCGCCGGGATGTCGGTGATGGATACCACCGACGGCGTGCTCATGACCAAGGCCTACGGCTGGGCCTTCCTCAACCCACTGCGCAAGATCTTCTACAACATCGCGACGACCGCAGTGTCGATCGTCGTCGCCTTGGCGATCGGCGTCGTGCAACTCGCGCAGGTGGCGATCGAGATCTCCGGCGCGCAAGGGGCGCTGGCGACGGCGATCGGCGACGTCGATTTCGGCATCCTGGGCTACGCCATCGTGGCGTTGTTCCTCGTTGCCTGGGGCTCGTCGGTGGCGTGGTGGAAGCTCGCCGGTGAGGAGGCGGCGCGCTGACCTGCCGCCTTAAGGAAGCGCAAAGCTACGTGGCCTATAGTGTTATGTTGACGCAGGTCGCCAACCAGTAGCGGCCACGTCGTATCACCATCCGGGCGCCCGCCTCCCGCGCCCGGCGCCAAGACGCCATGCGCATCCTCCTCGTCGAAGACGACCCCATGATCGGCCGTAGCGTCGAGACCGCGCTCACGCAGGACGGCTACAAGGTCGACTGGGTGCGCGACGGCGCCGCCGGCAAGGTCACGCTGGACACCGCCGGCGACGCCTATGGTCTCGTCCTGCTCGATCTCGGACTGCCGCGCAAGAGCGGCCTCGATCTCCTGAAGGAAGTGCGGCGGGGCGGCAACAAGGTGCGCGTGCTCGTCATCACCGCGCGCGACGCCGTTGCCGATCGCGTGGCGGGACTCGATGCCGGCGCCGACGATTACCTCGTGAAGCCGTTCAGCCTCGACGAACTCGGCGCGCGCATGCGCGCGCTCCTGCGCCGGGACATCGCGCGCGAGGACAACGTGCTGCGCAACGGCGACCTGGCGCTCGATCCCGCTCTGCGCGCGGTCACCCGCGGCGGCGTCCCCGTCGACCTGTCCGTGCGCGAATTCGCGCTCCTCGCCGCCCTTCTCGAACGTCCCGGCACGGCGCTGTCCAAGGCGCAGCTCGAGGAAAAGCTCTATGGATGGGGCGAGGAGGTCGAGAGCAACGCGGTGGAAGTGCACGTGCACAACCTGCGCAAGAAGCTCGGAGCCACGGCGATCCGCACGATCCGCGGCGTGGGCTACGTGATCGAGCGTGCCTGAGCGCGCGAACCTCGCGATGAGTTCCATCCGCCGCACTCTCCTAGCCTATCTCCTCCTCGGCCTTCTCGCCGTGGCGATGCTCGCCACCTGGCTCACCTACCGGGAGACGCAGCGCGAGGTCGGCGACCTCTTCGACCTGCAATTGAAGCAGCTCGCGTACTCGACGCGAATCGACGATCTCATCCGTGGCCGATCGCCGTCGCTGCAACCGCCCGGCTATCGGCCGCAAAGCGGCGTGGCCGAGATCGTCACCCAGATCTGGGATCGTGACGGCGTGCTCGTCTACTGGTCGCGGCCGGGCGCCGAGTTGCCGGTACCCGCGCAGGAGGGATACACCAACGTCGTGCGTGACGGGCGCGCCTGGCGCGTGTACACACACGTGCAGGGTACGCACGTCCTGCAGGTCGCGCACGCGCTCGACGAGCGCGAGGCGATCGCCACGCAAACGGCGCTGCGCACGCTGCTGCCGCTCGCCGGACTCATCCCGATACTCGGCATCCTCATCTGGCACGGCGTCGGCTGGGGCCTGAAGCCGCTCGTCACCATGTCTCGCGCCGTGGAGAAGCGCCGCCCCGACGCCATGGCGCCGCTCGTCGTCGCCAACATGCCGAGCGAGTTGAAGCCGCTCGGCCAGAGCCTCAACGCCCTGCTCGCGCGTCTCGACGAGGCGCTTGCCGCGCAGCGGCGCTTCACCGCCGACGCAGCCCACGAACTGCGTACGCCGCTCGCGGCGCTGAAACTGCAGGCGGAGGTCGCGGAGCGCGCGTCGCCGGGGTCGCAGCGCGACGCCGCCTTCGCCGCCCTCGCCACCGGGATCGACCGAGCGACCCACCTCGTCGACCAGCTGCTGACGATGGCGCGGCTCGAGCCCGGCGCGCCGGCCCGCGACGCACAGCATGCGGATCTCGCGGCGATCGTGCGTGACGCCGTGATCGCGCGCGCGGCGCTCGCCGAAGACAAGGGCATCGATCTGGGACTCGTGCGTACCGCCGAAGCGATGCTCGCCGCCGATGCCGCCAGCCTCGCGACGCTCGTCGGCAACCTCCTCGACAATGCCTTGCGCTACACGCCGGCTGGCGGCAAGGTCGACGTCGCGGTCGACCGCAGCGATACGGAGATCTCGCTGTCGGTTCTCGATACCGGACCCGGCATTCCCGCCACCGAGCGCGAGCGCGTCTTCGAGCGGTTCTATCGCGTCGCCGAGACCGCCGATCCCGCCCTTGCGCCCAGTGACGGCAAAGGGAGCGGGCTTGGCCTGTCCATCGTGCGCCGCATCGCCGAGGCGCACCGGGCCACGGTCGAACTGGCCGACGGACCCGACGGGCGCGGCCTCGCGGTGCGCGTGCGGTTTCCCGCATGACGCGCCGCGTCGCCTAAACTAACCCGCTTTCCCGCTGACCAAGGGGCTTCGGCCCGCGAAGCCTCGGAGCATCACGTCATGACCCAGCATTTTCCCACTCCTGCCGCCGCCCGGCGTACCGTCGTCGCCACCGTGCTCGCCGGCCTTCTGGCGCTTTCCCTGGTCGCTACGGCGCGCGAATTGCCGAATTACGACGCCTCGCGACAGGGCCCGATCGCTGCCGCACCGTCGTCCGCCGTCGCCGCGCTGACGCTCGCCGTCCCCGGCGCAAGCGTCGATGCGAAGCTGCGCGTGCCGAAATTCGTCTGGGCCCGCGACCTCGACCAGGCGCGCCGCGCGCAGGGCGCCGCGCCGATGGCCAAGCGCCTCGCCGTGGTCGATGACGTCGATCGTGCCCGCGCGTACCTCGCCGACGCCGCCGCGTTCTATCGCCTGCGCGCTGCCGAGGTCGACGCGCTGCCGGTCGTCGAGCGTGCCACGCTCGCCGATGGCGGCACCATCGTCCGCTTCCGCAACGAGGTCGACGGCATCGAGGTGTGGCGCGAGGAGGTGAGCGTGCTCGCCGACCGGCAGGGCGCGCTGGTGGCGATCGGCGGTTACGCAGTCGGTGCGCCCGACGGCGAGCGCGTCGCCGCGAGCGACACGAGCCGCGACGTCGCCGTCGGCACGGTGCTCACCGAGCAGGGTTTCGCTCGTAACGCCGTGTTGCAACTCGCGCCTTCGCGCGCGGAGGGCGGCTATCAGTGGCTGGTGGCGCCGGCAACGACCGTCGGCAGCAAGGGCGAGACGCTCACCGCGCCGCTGCGCGTCAAACGCGTGTGGTACCGCCTGCCGGATCGCCTCGTCGCCGCGTGGTACATCGAGGTGCAGGTGCAGGATCCGGCGTCGTCACGCGGCACCGATGCCTACTCGTACGTCGTCGCCGCTGCCGATGGCACAGTGCTGTTCCGCAACGACCTCACTGCCGATGCGACCTTCAGCTATCGCGTCTACGCCGAGCCGGACGCGCCGTACCTGCCGCTGCCGGGGCCCGGCGGGCGCGGCGGCTTTCCGCATCCCACGGGCCAGCCCGACGGCTATCAGCCGGCGATCCAGCCGCGCAATCTGGTGACGCTGCAAAACGCCCCGTTCTCGCGCAACGACCCCTGGCTCGCCGACACTGCCAGCCGCACGATCGGCAACAACGTCGAAGCGCACACCAACATGCTGGAGCCCGATGGCTTCGGCACGCCCGGCACCGACGAGTGCAACCTCAGCCTGCCCGTCGACGGCGACCTGCACGCCTGCACGACCGCGCCCCAGACCTTCGACCACACCTACGATCACGCACTGGCGCCCAACGCCAATCGGATGCAGGTGAATTCGGTCGTCACCAATCTCTTCTACACCATCAACTATCTCCACGACTGGTTCTACGATGCCGGCTTCGACGAGGTGGCCCGCAACGCGCAGACCAACAACTTCAACCGTGGCGGCGTCGGCAACGACAGCATCTACGCCGAAGCGCAGGACTACTCCGGCAGCAACAATGCGAACATGTTCACGCCACCCGACGGACAGCGGCCGCGCATGCGCATGTTCCTGTGGACGTCGACCCTCTCGCTCGCCAAAGTGCAGCCTCCGTCGGCGGCAAGCGGGCTGAAGAACTCCAATACGGCCGAATTCGGGCCGCAGGCCTTCGACCTCACGGGCGCGGTCGTGGCAGCCCTCGATGCCAGCAACAGCGATGGCCCGACGACGACCGACGGCTGCACCGCACTGACCAACCCAGCCGCCATCGCCGGCAAGATCGCGCTCATCGATCGCGGTGTGTGCACCTTCGTCGTGAAGGCGAAGAACGCGCAGAACGCGGGTGCCGTCGCGGTGCTCATCGTCAACAACGTCGCCCCCGGCGCACCCGGCATGGCCGGTACCGATCCGACGATCACCATCCCCGTCCTGTCGGTCTCGCTCGACGACGGCAACGCGATCCGGGCGCAGCTCGCACAGGGCGTGGCCATGCGGCTCGCCCGGCAGTCCGGACTGCCGCGCGACGGCTCGTTCGACAATACCGTCGTTGCGCACGAATGGGGGCACTACCTCACCAATCGACTCATCGGCAACAGCAACGGCCTCAATGCCGCGCAGGGTCGCGGCATGGGCGAGGGCTGGTCGGATTTCATCGCCATGCTGCTGCTCGTCAAGGAAGAAGACCGCAACGTTCCCGCCAACGCCGGCTTCAATGGGACGTATCCCGATACGCCGTACCCGCGCGGCGGCCCCGACTTCGCCCCCGACGTGCTCAACAATGCCTACTACTACGGGCTGCGTCGCTATCCGTACACGCGCGACATGAGCAAGAACCCGCTGACCTTCCGCCACATCGCCGACGACCAGCCGCTGCCGGCGACGCCGCCGATGTCACCCACCGGCAGCACCGCAGCCAACTCCGAGGTGCACAACGCGGGCGAGGTGTGGGCATCGATGCTGTGGGAGTGCTACAGCAATCTCCTCAACGACACCGGCCGCCTGACCTTCGCGCAGGCGCAGGAGCGCATGAAGCGTTACCTCGTGGCGAGCCTGAAGCTGACACCGCTCGACCCCTCATTCGTCGACGCGCGCGACGCGCTGCTTGCCGCGATGCAGGCACAGGATCCCGCGGATCGCGACCGGTGCCTCGCCGGCTTCGCCAAGCGCGGCCTGGGCCTCGGCGCGATCGCGCCCGACAGCCTGTCCGAGGACAACGTCGGCGTCGTCGAGAGCTTCCGCGCAACCGCCGATCCAGGCGTGAAGACCGCCGCGATCGAGTACTACCATCAGGCCTTCGATCACTACTTCATCACGAGCATCGCCGACGAGATCACGAAGCTCGACAACGGCGTCTTCGTCGGCTGGACGCGCACCGGTCGCACGATCCCGGTGTACGCGGATTTTCCCGCCAACGCGAAGGCGGTGTGCCGCTTCTTCAGCACGTCGTTCGACCCCAAGAGCTCGCATTTCTACACGCCGAGCGCCAGCGAATGCGCCACCGTCAAGACCAATCCGAACTGGCAGTTCGAGGGCGAGGTCTTCGCCGTTCCCGTGCCGGATGGCGCGGGCAATTGTGCGGCCGGAACGACGCCGGTCTACCGCCTCTACAACGATGGCCAGGGCGCCGCGCCCAATCACCGCTACACGACGAGCCTCGACGTGCGCACGACGATGCTCGGCAAGGGCTGGATTCCCGAAGGCTACGGCGACTTGGGCGTGGTGATGTGCGCGCCATGAGGGTAACGTCCAGCGCGTGCCCGCCGCCGCGGAGCTAACGCCGCAGCGACGGGCATGGGTCTTGCTCGCGTATTTCCGGGTGAGGGAGCTGCCCTGCTCTGCCCGGAAATCGTATGGTCGACGTTTGCATCACACTTGGGCGCCGCCTGGCCGCCGCTCGCCGTGGGGAGTCACCGCGTCGCACCGCGCGCGGACCGCGGTGCAGCGCCACGAGGCACTTCGCACGTCGCTGGCTGCTCGGGTGTGCGCTGATCGCCACGTTCGGCATCTCTGGCGTTGCGGGGTTCGCGCAAGCCGGTTCATCGATCGGGGTCGGTGACGTCGAGTCGATTCCCCTGCCGGGCGCGATGACGTTGCCCGCACCCAGGTATCTGACCTACCAGCCGATCAGCCGCTGGTCGGGCAGTTTCCAGTGGTTCTACAACCCGGTGGGAGCGCCCGCCTGGGCCGATCCCGCGACCGTGGTGGCGGTGGTGCAAGGCGCGTTCGCCAAGTGGAGCGCAACGTGCAACGTCACCGCGGTCTACGCCGGGACCTCGTCCGCGACACCCGGCAGCCTCGATGGACGCAACGTCGTGGGCTGGTCGGGAAGCATCGGCAATACGGCGCAGACCCGCTACTGGTACACCGGTGCTGGCGGCGCGTACGCCATCGTGGAAGCCGACATCATGTTCCAGCTCGACCGCGTAAGCGACCTCACGGTCCTGGACGGGATGGCCACCCACGAGGCCGGACATGTGCTGGGCCTCACCCACAGCGACGCGCAGGATGCAGTCATGGCTGGCACCCCGGCCACGGCGTACAACACCGCGGCGTACCAGCAAACACTGCGCGCCGACGACATCGCCGGATGCCAGTTTCTCTACGGGGCCACGTCGGCGGCTGTCGCGGGCGTGCCGACCTGTACGCTCTCGACCGCCAGCAACGCGCCGGCGGCCGGATCGACGATCACTCTGGTCGCGACCTGCACCAACGACCCCACGACGTACGCCTGGACCAATTGCTCCAGTACGACCAGCACCTGTCAGACGTCGAGCGCCACGACCGGCAGCAAGTCCTACGGCGTCGCGGCCAGCAACGCCGCCGGCAGTGGGCCCACCGCAAACCTCACGGTCAATTGGATTTCGCCGCTGCCGGCCTGCACGCTGAGTTCGAGCGCAGGAGGCAGTCCACAGGTGGGCGCCCTCGTCACCCTCACCGCGAACTGCACGAACAATCCCACGAGCTACGTGTGGCAAGGCTGCGCGAGCAGCGGACCGACCTGCACGGCGACCGCCAGCGCGCCGGGGATCGCCGCCTATAGCGTCACGCCCGTCAATGCTGCGGGCCAGGGCTTGGTGAGTCGCCTGTCGCTCGATTGGTTGCCGGCGCAGGTACCAACGTGCACCCTCGACTCGTCGGTCGGCGGCAATCCGGTTCCGCTGGGTAGCAGCGTCACCCTGATCGCCAACTGCCAAAACGCACCCACGAGCTATGTGTGGACGGGCTGCGCCCCAGTGCCCGGCACTGCCACATGCGCGGCTACCGCGGCGGCGGCCGGCACCGCCACGTATCAGGTGAGCGCCAGCAACAGTGCAGGCACCAGCACGCCAGTCAGTACCAGCGTGAATTGGTACGATCCCGCGACGGCAGTACCGGTGTGCGCCATCACCTCGAGCCATGGTGCCACGCCGATCGTCGGCGCCGCGGTCACCTTGACCGCCGCCTGCCAGCCAGGTGCCGACAGCTACGAGTGGACCGGTTGCACGGTCGGCGGCAATCCTTCCACGTGTCTTGCCACCGCCGCAACCGCCGGCCGCCAGCAATACCGCGTCGTCGGGCGCAACCGCGCGGGAACCGGCGCGCCGGCGATCAAGGAACTCGACTGGCAGTCGGCGGAGGGCGCGCCGACGTGCACGTTGGTGGCCTCCAGTCTTGCGCCGGCGGTGGGCTCACCATTGAGCCTCACCGCGCAGTGCACCAACAATCCCACGACCTTCGCCTGGACCCACTGCGTCAGCAGCGGCCCCAACTGCACGACGACCGCCGCCGAGGCCACGACCGTCACGTATGAAGTGGTGGCCAGCAACGCGAGCGGTGCGAGCGCCCCGGCACGGCTGACCGTGCCATGGATACAAACCGTGCCCATCTGCACGCTGATCGCGACGCCCGCAAGCGCCTCCATTGGTACGCCGGTGACGCTCACCGCAACATGCACCGGCTCACCGTCGATTCATGTCTGGACCGGCTGCCGCTCCACAGGTGCAACGTGCACGGCGCAAGCGAGCACTGCCGGACCCCAGACGTATTCGGTGACGGCCAGCAACACCTACGGTGCCGGAGCTGCCGCCACAACGACGGTGATCTGGCTGCCGGCGGGCGCGCACGCGACGCAGACGGTGGTCGAGTTCCATCACGAGGACCTCGATCACTACTTCATCACCGCCAACGCCACCGAGATCGCCAAGCTCGACAACGGGGTATTCAAAGGCTGGGCGCGCACCGGATTGACCTTCACCGTGCTCGCGCCCGACGTACCCATGACCGGCGACGTGACGCCCGTGTGCCGCTTCTACGGCGACCCCGCGGCGGGCCTCGACTCCCACTTCTACAGCGCCTCACCCACCGAGTGCGGGCAGGTCAAGGAGAAATTCAAGGACTGGATCTGGGAATCCGACGCGGTCTTCGCAGTTTATCGACCCGATAGCACATCGGGGGCCTGCCCCGCTTCCACGGTGCCGCTCTACCGCGCGTGGAACACTCGGCGGGACTCCAATCACCGCTATACGACGCGCGTGGATGTGCAGGCGGCCATGGTGGCCAAAGGCTACATCGCGGAGGGCTACGGCAACCCGCCGGTGGTGATGTGCGTGCCGCGGTGAGCGTGCGCCATCCATCGTCGCCTTGGCGGCCCCGACGCAATGGTCGTTGCGTGGCACGCGCAGGTCGCGCGGAATCGTTAAGGCGGAGTTAAGCGGCGATCCCTACATTGCACGTGCGCGGCCCCGACGGGGCCACCTTCCTGCAAGGAGAAGCACGATGCAACTGTCCAAGGTCACCTATGCCCTCGTCGCAGCCGGCGTCATCGGCGGCGTGGCGACGTTCTATCACCAGTCCACGCCGGTGACTGCGGCCTTCGCGGCCACCACGCCGCCAGCGGCGGCGACGCAGGCCGTCATCCCGACCGCCGCGGCCAACCTCCCCGACTTCTCCGCGCTCGTCGATCGCGTGGGTCCCGCGGTCGTGAACATCACCGTCGTGCATACCGGCAAGAACGCCGCCGCCAGCGATGACGATGACGACGACAGTGGCGCCCAGGATCCGTACCGCGAGTTCTTCAAGCGCTTCGGCGGCGGGCCCAACGGTCCGCGCATGATGCCGGCGCCGCAGCAGCCGACGCGGGGCATGGGCTCGGGCTTCATCGTGAGTCCCGACGGCTACATCGTGACCAACGCGCACGTCGTCGACGGCGCCTCGGAAGTGACGGTGAAGCTCACCGATCGCCGCGAGTTCACCGCAAAGGTCATCGGCGCCGACAAGCGCACCGACATCGCGCTCGTGAAGATCGACGCCAAGAACCTCCCGGCGCTCGACTTGAACGCCGCGCCCGAGGTTCGTCGCGGCGAGTGGGTGATCGCGATCGGTGCGCCGTTCGGTTTCGAGAACAGCGTCTCGGCGGGCGTCGTGAGCGGCGTGCATCGCGCGCTGCCGAACGGCCAGATGGTGCCGTTCATCCAGACCGACGCCGCGGTGAATCCCGGCAATTCCGGCGGACCGCTCCTCAATGCGAAGGGCCAGGTCATCGGCGTCAACTCGCAGATCTACAGTCGCTCCGGCGGTTACATGGGCCTGTCGTTCGCGATTCCGACCGACGTCGCCCAGCGCGTCGCCGACCAGTTGAAGACGCACGGCAAGGTGATGCACGGGCGCTTGGGCATCGGCATCCAGCCGCTCGATCAGGGGCTCGCGCAGAGCTTCGGCCTCAACGACGCCAACGGCGCCGTGGTCGGCACCGTCGAGCCCGACAGCCCGGCCGCGAAGGCCGGCTTCAAGGCCGGCGACGTGATCCGCAAGATCGACGGGATCGCGGTCAACGACAGCACCGACGTGACGAGCCGCATCGGCAATACCGCACCGGGCACCAAGATCGACGTCCAGGTGTGGCGCGAGGGCAAGAACGTCGACCTCGCAGCGACCGTCGGCACGCTCGACGACGGCAAGGTCGCCTCCAACGGTGACGACGCCGCCACCAAGGGCAAGCTCGGCGTCGCGGTGCGTCCGCTGACACCGGAAGAGAAGAAGGAAGTCGGCAAGGCGGGGCTGGTCGTCGAGAAGGCGGGCGGCGCGGCCGCGAAGGCCGGCGTGCAGGCGGGCGACCTCATCGTCGGCGTCGGTGGAACGAAGGTGGCCACCGTCGACGAACTGAAGAGCGCCGTCGACAAGTCGGGCAAGACCGTGGCGCTCCTGATCGAGCGTCAGGGTCGCCAGATCTTCGTTCCGGTCAAGGTCGGGTAACCGTTCCGGCCGAGCGTACGACAGCAGTCCGGCCGTCCCATTCATCCGGTTCGTGCGTCAGGTCGAAGGCCGCGGGAGGATCCCGCGGCCTTCTTTTTCCACTTCGGCATGCACGCATCCACGTCCGCCGAAACCTCTGCACGGCCCGACGCGGCCACCCCGTTCCTCATCCTCGATCGGCTGCCACGCTACGCGCGTACGTGCGTCGCCTCGACCCGACCCATCCAGCGCGTCGCGTGCGCGGTGGTCGCCTCGTGCAGTGCGCGCACCTCGCGCGCCTCGCGGGGGAAGTGCTGGTCGGCGACAAGCGAGCAGCCCATCCGCCAGAGCCCCTCGATCTCGTCCCACATCACGAACTTCGCCGAACCGGCGCGCCCGGACGGCTTCGACGGCACTTCGATCCCGTTTTCAGGGTCGACGAACACGACGCGGGCGCCGCCGGCGGCGCGAAGCAAGCGGTCGCGCCACGCGGCGACCATGCCGAATTCAGTACGGCTGCCCGTTCTTGTGCCTGAATCGCCATGCTTCGCCGTCGTGGTATCCCTCCAGATCGTCGTCTGGATAGTACACATGATCCCCACCCGTACGGTCGCCGACCTCGAGATAGACGACCATCGCGTCCGTACGGTTCAGCAGATGGTGGCCGCCGCCCGATCCCGCCTTGAAGCCGGCGCACATGCCCGGAGCAAGCTCGGTGCTCCCGGCATCGGTGACCAGGGTAGGCGTGCCCTCGAGGACATAGACGAACTCGTCTTGCTTGGCATGCGAGTGGCGCAGCGCCGAAGCGGACCCGGGAACCAACTGCGTGAGGTTTACGCCGAAGTTGGCGAGTCCGAACACATCCCCGAGCGGCCGCTTGACTCGCCCAGACATGCGCGACGCAAACGGCTCCGGGTAGTTCGACGGCTTCAGCCTTGGCGCAACCTCGGCCGCGACAACTGCTTCTGGCTTCGTATCGTTGGGCATTCCAGACACCTGTCGATCGCCGAGAACGGAAAATGGATGGTCCGGATGATAGGCGCGCGAGGATGCAGATGCCACGCACCGGACAATCTGGGGGGCGAGCCGACGAAAGGCGCGGCTGCGACCCCGAGCCAGAACATGCGTACACCCAGTTGTGCGCCCGCAGCCTAACGTCGCGCGCAAACGGCCCCTGAGGAACGAAGCGACGAGGGCACCCAGCAGTGAATCGGTTGGGTGTTCCCCCTCACGCGCTGGCTAGGACTCACGATGTCGGGCCCTCCATGCGACAACCCCGGCGCCGATTGCCGCTAACAGAAGGACCGGAATGCTGAGAAATGGCAGCATGCCGACCGACAACGACGCGGCGGTCCACTTGCGCTGTTGCAGGGCGACTTGCGCCTCCCAATGGCCGGAAAAATACAACCAGCCAAGCACTCCAGTGACCAGGCCGAAAAGGATCCACGCCGTCGCCATGGTAGAAGTCCTGGCAACCTCGGCAGATAAAGCGGCAGCACCGATAAAGGGCGCGAGTAGCATCAAGGTGCCGACCGGCTGCGTGAACATGTAGCCAAAAGCTTCTGCCGTTGCCGTGCGCAGCGGCTCCCGCGCAACCGCCATGCGCGCGAGCACGTCAAACCCCGCGGTCGCGACGATGAAGCATACGACACCCACCAAGCAGAAGAGTGAATGCAGCCTTGCACGAGGCATATGCGTGAGGCCTAGCGTGCGAGCCGAGCGGCGCGCTGCCACCGACGCTGCGCCAGAACAGAAGCCGCTTGCCGGCGCGTCCGGTTGAGCGCGGGGTTGGGCCGCGCGCATCTACGCGGTGACATTCAACTTGACCCCGAGACTCTGCAGCACTTTCAGCACGGTGTCGTATCTCGGCTTCGCGCCTGGCGCAAATGCCTTGTATAGACTCTCGCGGCCAAGACCAGTGCTCTCGCCGATCGCGACGCATGACGATGTGGCTTCCACGCTGTCAGGCCACAACAAGTCCAAGGCGCTCAAGCGCGCGAACGACCTCAGCGCCGGAGACGCGGGGGAAGCTAGGCATTCACTGCGACTTGAAACGTCGTGACCAAAGGCTGGCCAGCCGACGTCACGGGAAATTCCTCCAGGTACAATTCCGCCGCCTCGCGAAGGTTGTCGATGACTTCCTCGGCAGTCTCACCTTGTGAGGCCGAGCCCGTCTCGGGATTCAACGCGGTGAAACCACCTTCGGGGGCGGGGATCAGCACGGTCGTCAGGAGCATTTCGGGCCTCCATGTGGATTAGCCGCGTATTATCGGGCGACTTGGGGCAGAAACCTGACGAAAATTAGGCCGCAACTTCCACAACCTCGCCGGTTGAGGTCGGTGGAGGTATTGGCTGTCCATCCTCTTTCAGACCCACTAGGTGAAACTCGATGGCTTCGTGAATCGACGCCAAGACCTCTTCTCGAGTTTCACCGACAGCGATACATCCCGGCAGGTCCGGGACGTACGCGCCGAATGAGGTAGGTCCTCTTTCGACAACTACGAGATAGCGCATGTTCGTCACTCCGCCTTCTTCAACCCCGCCTGCTTCAGAGCGCTGTTGAGCGTTCCGGGAGGAATGTCAACGCTGGCTTTACCAGCAACTGTAACGGTCCCCGGCTTTGAAGGATGATGAAAGTGCCGATCGCTGTCCTTCATCCGGACCAGCGTCCAGCCATCGGACTCCAGCAATGCAATCAGTTCCTTGACCTTCACGCGACGACTGTAGCAAACGCGTGCCGCGTCAACTTCGCGGCCAAGCGCACTAGCTAACCGACCCGCGGCCACCGACGCACGCGGGTAAGAAGCCGCGCGCGGGTCCGGTTGAACGCGTGGTTAGGCATCCGTTCGCTCTATGGCACAACACAACCTGTCGAAATTCTGCTTAAGGTTCCCGCGGGAGAGCGAGAACCGCCTCAAATTCGAGGCCCGAACAACGCCAGCATACTGCGCGAGGTTCGGAATCGCACCGACCCAATGCTCGAGGCCGCGTGCTACGACCACTAACGCACCACGCGATATGGCCGCGCGTACGAGGGCGAAGCTGAAATCTTGAGAGGGAAGCCGCAAGGGCCCATGCGCGAATGATTTCGAATGGTATGGAAAGAACTCGACCGCCAGTAG
>JBDHRR010000019.1:0-39073 GCA_039807685.1 Burkholderiales bacterium | reverse complement strand
AGCGGCGCCTTGACGCTGTGATCGGGGCACGCGGGATAGCCGGGCGCGGGGCGGATGCCGCGGTACTCCTCGCGGATCAGCGCGGCCGCATCGAGCGTCTCGTCGGGGACGTAGCCCCATAGCTCGCGACGGACCTTGCGGTGCAGCCACTCGGCGAGCGTTTCGGCGAGGCGATCGGCGAGCGCCTTCAGCATGATCGCGTTGTAGTCGTCCTTCGCGGCCTCGAACTCGGCGAGCTTGCGCTCGATGCCGAGTCCCGCGGTCACCGCGAAACCGCCGACCCAATCGGCGCGGCCCGAGGTCGCCGGCGCCACGAAGTCGGCGAGGCAGTAGTTGGGCTTGCCCGGCGGGCGTTCGTTCTGCTGGCGCAGGTTGCGCCAGACGAGCGACGGCGTCGCACCGCCCTCGGCGAAGATCTCGATGTCGTCGCCGACGGCATGCGCGGGCCAGATCGCCATCACCGCATTGGCGGTGAGCCAGCGCTCGGCGACGATGCGCTCGAGCATCGCCCGCCCTTCCGCGTACACGTTGCGCGCCGCCTCGCCGACGACGGGATCGTCGAGGATCGCCGGGAACGGACCGGAGAGCTCCCACGCCTGGAAGAAGGGACCCCAGTCGATCAATTCGACGAGCCCGGCGATATCGATGTCGCGGAATTCACGGCGACCGGTCATGCGCGGCGCGGGCGGTACGTAGGTGCTCCAGTCGGTGGCGAGCGCGTTGGCGCGCGCCGCCGCCAGCGTGACGAGCTTCGGACCCTTCTTGTGCGCGTGCTGATGGCGGATCTTCTCGTAATCGGCGGCGACCTCGGCGACGTAGCCGTCCTTCAACTCGTCGGAGAGGAGGCTGCTCGCGACACCCACCGCGCGCGACGCGTCGGGCACGTACACGGTCACGCCGTCGTAGCCGGGCGCGATCTTCACCGCGGTGTGCACGCGCGAGGTGGTGGCGCCGCCGATGAGGAGCGGCTGGCGCATGCCCAAGCGACGCATCTCGCGCGCCACGTGCGCCATCTCCTCGAGCGACGGCGTGATGAGGCCGGAGAGCCCCACGAGGTCGACGTTGCGCTCGCGCGCGACGTCGAGGATCTTCTGCGCCGGCACCATGACGCCCAGGTCGATCACCTCGAAGTTGTTGCACTGGAGCACCACGCCGACGATGTTCTTGCCGATGTCGTGGACGTCGCCCTTGACGGTGCCGACCACGATCGTGCCCTTGGGCTTGCCCACCACGCCGGAGGCGGCCTTCTCGGCCTCGATGAACGGGATGAGATGGCCCACCGCCTGCTTCATCACCCGTGCCGACTTCACGACCTGTGGCAGGAACATCTTGCCGGCGCCGAAGAGGTCGCCGACCACGTCCATGCCGGCCATGAGCGGCCCCTCGATCACCTGGATCGGCCGCGCGTACTGCAAACGCGCTTCCTCGGTGTCGTCGATGATGTAGGTGGTGATGCCCTTGACGAGCGCATGCGACAGGCGCTCCTCGACGGTGCCCGAGCGCCAGGCGAGATCCTCGACGACGACCTTGCCCTGCGCCTTGACCGTCTCGGCGAAGGCGACGAGCCGCTCGGTCGCATCGGGGCGGCGATTGAGCACGACGTCCTCGACGCGCTCGCGCAGCGCGGGATCGACCTCGCTGTACACGCCGAGCTGCCCCGCATTGACGATGCCCATGGTGAGCCCCGCGCGGATCGCGTGGTACAGGAACACCGTGTGGATCGCCTCGCGCACCGGATCGTTGCCGCGAAACGAGAAGCTCACGTTGCTGATGCCGCCCGAGACCTTGGCGTGCTGCAGGTTGGCGCGAATCCAGCGCGTCGCCTCGATGAAGTCGACCGCGTAGTTGTTGTGCTCCTCGATGCCGGTAGCGATCGCGAACGCATTGGGATCGAAGACGATGTCCTCGGGCGGGAATCCCACGCGCTCGACGAGAAGGTCGTAGCTGCGCTTGCAGATCGACGTCTTGCGCTCGAAGGTGTCGGCCTGCCCCTTCTCGTCGAAGGCCATGACGATCACCGCGGCCCCGTAGCGTCGCACGAGCGCCGCCTGTTCGAGGAACGGCGCCTCGCCTTCCTTGAGCGAGATCGAGTTGACGATCGGCTTGCCCTGCACGCACTTCAGCCCCGCCTCGATCACCTCCCACTTCGACGAGTCGATCATCACCGGCACGCGCGCGATGTCGGGCTCGGTGGCGACGACGTTGAGGAAGCGCACCATCGCCGCCTTCGAGTCGAGCATCGCCTCGTCCATGTTGACGTCGATGATCTGCGCGCCGGCAGCGACCTGCTGACGCGCGACCTCGACGGCGCCGGCGAAATCATCGGCGAGGATGAGGCGTGCGAAAGCCTTGGAGCCGGTGACGTTGGTGCGCTCGCCGACGTTGACGAAGAGCGAATCGTCGCCAATGAGGAGCGGCTCGAGCCCGGAGAGCCGCATCACGCGGGACATGTCTCGGCGTGCGGGAGCGGGCGCGGCGGCAGTGTGGCCACCGCCTGCGCGATCGCGGCGATGTGTGCGGGCGTGGTCCCGCAGCAGCCGCCCACGATGTTGACGAAGCCGCTCTTCGCGAAGTCCTCGAGGAGCGCGGAGGTCTGCGCCGGCGTCTCGTCGTAGCCGGTGTCCGCCATCGGATTGGGCAGGCCCGCATTCGGATAGCAGGACACGAAGGTGTCGGCGACGCGCGCGATCTCCTCGATGTACGGCCGCATGAGCGCGGCGCCGAGCGCGCAGTTGAGGCCGACGGCGAGCGGTCGCACGTGCCGCACCGAGTTCCAGAACGCCTCGGGCGTCTGTCCCGAGAGCGTGCGCCCGGAAGCGTCGGTGATGGTGCCCGAGACGATCACCGGCAGCCGCTGTCCGACCTTTGCGAAGAAGGTCTCGATCGCAAAGAGCGCCGCCTTCGCATTCAACGTGTCGAACACCGTCTCGACGAGGAGGATGTCGGCACCGCCCTCGGCAAGGCCGTCGATCGCCTCCGCGTACGCCGCGACGAGCGCATCGAAATCGACGTTGCGCGCCCCCGGATCGTTGACGTCGGGCGAGATCGACGCCGTGCGATTGGTGGGACCGAGCGCGCCGGCGACGAAGCGCGGCTTGCCCGGCGTGCGCTGCGTCCACGCATCGGCGGCTTCGCGGGCGATGCGCGCGGCGGCCACGTTCATCGCGCGCGCCTCACCCTCCATGCCGTAGTCGGCCTGCGCGATCGACGTCGCGCTGAAGGTGTTGGTCTCGATGATGTCGGCGCCGGCTTCGAGGTAGCGATCGTGCAACTCGCGTACGGTCTGCGGGCGGGTGAGCACGAGGAGATCGTTGTCGCCGGCAAGCTCGTGCGCGTGATCGTGGAAGTGCCCCCGGAAATCGGCCGGCGTGAGCTTGCACTGCTGCAACGAGGTCCCCATCGCGCCGTCGAGCACGAGGATGCGCTGGCGAAGAAGGCGGACGAGTTCGGCGGTGCGATCGGGTTGCATGCGCGGGCGCGGCGACGGCTGGCGTCGCATCGCTTGTGCCGGATGGCGTAAGCGCCGCGGCGACGAAGCGGAAGTGGAGTATTGCGCGGAATGGAGCAATTCTAGCATCGGCGCCATCGTGCCCGCGGCAGCGGGCGAGGCTGCGACCGGCACGACGCGACGCGTGGCGTGCGCGGACCGCGGCGATCGCTCCGCGGCCGGTGCAAAGGTCCCGTCGCTGCAACACTTCGTTGCGAATTCGTTACAGGCTGTGACCGCAGACCCCCGAGGTGCAACGGTTCGTTGCCGACGGCGCTGCGCGACCGTTTCGCCCATTACCATGTAGCGCATATGGACATCGCCGAGACCTCGACATGAAGAACACGACCGCTGCCGTACACCATCCCCTGACCCGCCTCTTCCATTGGGGCATGGCGCCACTCATCGTCGGCATGCTCGCGCTGGGCTTCCTGATGGAAGGCATTCCCAAGGGCCCGGTCAAGGGCAACGTCATGGACCTGCACAAGCTCGTCGGCACGCTGCTCCTGGTGCTGACGATCGCGCGTCTGTTCTGGGTCGCCGCCGCGGGACATCCACCGACGGCGCCAGGGGAACCGGCATGGCAGCGCCTGGCCGCGCGCGGCGCCCACATCGGGCTGTACGTGGCGATGCTCGGCATGGCCGGCAGCGGCTTCCTCGCGAGCAACTTCAGCCGCGGGGTGAAGTTCTTCGGCATCGCGCTGCCGCAGTTCGGCGGACTCGACCCGGAACTCGGCAAGACGCTCATGACGTTCCACATGGCCTTCGCGTGGTTCCTGCTCACGCTCCTCGTCCTGCACGTCCTCGCCGCCGCGTGGCACCACTACGTGCGTCGGGACGGCACGCTCGCCCGCATGCTCGCGTAGACGGGAGGGCGGCACCGCCCGCGCCGCCGGCGTCGCATCGGGCCCGCCGCTGCGGGATCGGCGCCGCCTGCGGCGAGGCGGGTTTCGCGACCACCAGGCGCTACACTACGCGCCATGAAGCACCTCGAGCCGCGCGAAGCGCACGCCTTCCTCGCCACCCATCCGCACGCGGTCCTGATCGATTGCCGCAGCGAGATGGAGTATTTCTTCGTCGGCCATCCGACGGGATCGCACCACGTCGCCTGGAACGACGGCCCCGACTGGGAGATCAATCCGCACTTCGTCGGCCAGGTGCGCAAGGTCGCGAGCATGAATCGCCCGGTGGTGCTCATCTGCCGCAGCGGGCAACGTTCGCTCGATGCCGGACTCGCACTCGAGCGCGCCGGTTTCACCGAGGTCTACAACGTCCGGGATGGCTTCGAAGGCCCGCTCGACGAGAACCACCACCGGGGCACGCGCGGCGGCTGGCGCAAGGACGGCCTGCCGTGGGAGCAGATGTAACCCGAGCCGGGTGACGCGCGGCGGTGCGCCGCGAACGATCGGCGACGCGATCCTGGCCACGGCGCAGGCGCGTCGCGGCGAAGCTACCAGCTCCCCGAACTCCCGCCGCCGCCGGAGCTGCCGCCACCGCCGGAAAAACCTCCGGACGAGGAGCTGCCGCCCGACGACCAGCTCGAGCCGCTGCTGCCGCCCACGGTGAGGCCACCGATCGTCGCACTCCCCTTCGACTTGAGGTCCTTCCTCGCCTGCTCGTACCACGCGGTCCTGCCGACGATGAGCTTGGCGATCGGGAAACCCACGACGTAGATCGCCAGCAGGACGAGCGCACCCTTCACGCCGAGGACGATGATCGGGAACATCGCCCAGAACGGAATGAGGAAGAAATAGAGGAACCAGCCGACGCCGGGGGTGACGATCCCGATGAAGGTGAAGACCCCGATGATCCCGAAGACGAAGCAGCCGATGAGGATGCGCATCGGCCACGGTGGCAGTTGGGCATCGATGTCGGCAAAGGCCGTCGCACCGGACGTCGCTTTCGCCGCGGGCGCGAGGTCGGCGGGTGCCGCGCCGCCTTCGAGCAGCGCGACGATCGCCGTGACCCCGCCTTCGATACCGCCGTCGAAGTCGTTGTTCTTGAACTTGGGCGTCATCTCGTTGCGAATGATGCGGCTCGCGATCGCGTCGGTGAGCGTGCCCTCGAGGCCGTAGCCGACCTCGATGCGCATCTTGCGATCGCGCGGCGCGACGACGACGAGCACACCGTTGTCCTTGCCCTTCTGCCCGAGCTTCCAGGCGGCGAACACCTCGTTCGCATAGGCTTCCACACTCTCCCCGCCCATGCTGGGTACCGTCAGCACCACGATCTGGTTCGTCGTCCGCTCCTCGTGCGCCTTGAGGAGCGCGCCGATGCGCTCGCGCACCGGGGGCGAGAGGATCTCGGCGTCGTCGACGACGCGACCCGACAGATAGGGAATGTCGACGGCGGCGGCCGGCATCGCCCACGACGACGCCAGCGCGAGCAGCGCCAGCACGAGCGCGAGGACAACGCCGTGACCCCGGCGGGGCGCAGTGCCGGCGGCGACCGGCCAAGCCACGCGCACCGCGTGCAACATCGCGATACGCTCGTTCACCGCGACCCCCCGTCGACGATCGGCTCGTCCGCGAAGAGGTTGGGGGACGCGGCTGCGACCACCTTGCCCGCGAGCAGCTCACCTATCGCATCGAGGCCGGCGAGGACCGCCCCGCCCGTCGTGCCCGCCCGGAATTCGCGCGTCATGCGTTCGACGACGCGATCCCATTGCGCGGCGCTCGCCTGCGCGCGCAGCCCCTTGTCGGGAAGGACGACGACGCGCCGCTCGAACATGCTGACCACGACGAGGAGCGCGGTACGCCCCGGGGTGGCGAAGAGTTCACGTGCGAGGAACTGGTCGTGCGCGTACTGCCGCACCTCGGCGCGCGCCTCGTCCTCGTGGAGGAGACGTCGCGCGAAGGCCGGCACGTAAAGGGTGGCGAGCGCGCACAAGGCGCCGGTGCCGAGCACGGCAACGACCGAGGTCAACACGAGCGCGCTCGCGACCCACGCCGGTTGGGCGAGATCGACGAGCGTCACCGCGAGCGCCGCAAAGGCCGCGCCGAGCGCGAAGGCGCGCCACACGATCTGCGGATAGGCGTCGGATCGCGCCGTGACGACGGTCACGACCTCGATGCCCAGCGCTTGCTCGAGCGCGGCGACGCGCGCTTCGATCGCCGCCTTGTCGGCGTCGCCCAGGAATCGACGGGATACGCGCCGCGGTCCCGGCATGACGGCCGCCGTCAGCTCGCCCGCTCGCAGGCGGCGACGCGCAGTTCGCTACCCGGATACTGCGCCGCGAGTTCACGCAACTTCGCCATCGCCGGCTGCGGCGGATCACGGACCACCACGAGCGTCTGCGTGATCGGCTGCTCGCGCCGCTCCACCTTGGCGAGCGTGACGCCGAGTTGCGCCAGGGCCTCGGCATGCGCGACCGCGGCCGCCTCGATGCGAAACGTGCCGAGCGATAGCGCGTACTGGCCGCGTGGCGCGTCGACGACGGCGAGATCCTTCACGCCCTGCCTGCGCAATTCTGCGCTGCGGGCCTCGGCAACGCCGCGATTGGGCAGCGGCCCCATGCTGACCCAGTAACCGCTGTCGAAGTCGACGCGCTTTTGTGTCACCAGGCGGCCCAGCGCGAGCGGCTCCAGGTCGGCCAGCACGCGGGCGCGATCGGGATCTCCGAACGGACCCCATTCGACGCACACGTCGGCGAGCGCAGCCACCTTGCCGGGGCCGAGCGCCGCGACCTGCTGCGGCGTGAGCAGCCGGATCTTGTCCGGCTGCACCTGATCCTGGAGCAGCACCGCCTCGCCGTTGCCGGTATCGAGGCGCGTGTACGCGTAGAGCGTGAGGTTGGCGAGGATCAGGAGAACGATGACGATGCGCATGGCAGCCCGGATCGCGAGCAGCACGGCGTCGCACCGACGCACGCCGCTCGCCTGCGATTATCCACGAATGCCCGCGCGAACGGCTACGTCGCCGGCAAGCGCCGGCGCGCGCAATGCGATCGGTGCGACGCGGCGGTCGGGCCGCCGCAGGCTGCTAGGCCCGCCGCAGCGAGATCTCGCCCGAGAGGAAACGCGCCCGGCGCGGACCGTCGGCCAGGACCAGCGCACCGGTGCTGTCCACCCCGGCCACCGTACCCTTGACGCTTGCACCATCGGGCAGCAGGAGTTTCACCGGCTTGCCCTGGTAGGCGTGGCGACGCTGCCATTCGGCCGCGAACGCCGGGAAGCCCGCGCGCGAATACGCATCCAGCGTCGCTGCGAGTTGCGCCACGAGCCGCGCGAGGAGGTGATTGCGGTCGATCGGTCGGGCGCCTCGTCCGGCAACCGTCGTGAGATCGCTCACCGGCTGCTCGAGGTTGCGGCGAATTTCGACCGGCAGGCGAACGTTGAGGCCCACGCCGACGACGACCGTCGACGGGCCGAGCGCATCGCCGTTGAGTTCGACGAGGATGCCGCCGACCTTGAGATGCCGATGGATGAGGTCGTTTGGCCACTTCAATTCGACGCCGGCGAGGCCTTCGGCTTCCAGCGCCTTGACCACCGCGACGCCGACCGCGAGCGAGAGCCCGGCGAGGTAACCGGCGCCCTGCTCGTAGCGCCAGCCGATCGAGAAGGTGAGGCTGCCGCCGGCGACCGCGGCCCACGCCTTGCCACGCCGGCCGCGACCGGCGCTCTGCCATTCGGCGGCGAGCACGGCACCGTGGATGTCGCGACGCTGCGCTCGGCGCAGCAACTCGGTCGACGTCGAGCCGATCTGGTCGACGATCTCGATTTCGAGCGGCGGCAGTGCCGGGCCGGTTGCCGTCAGTTCCGCGAGGCGGCGGCGGACCGCGTCCACGTCGAGGAAGTCGGGTGTGGCGGTCAACCGGTAGCCGAGGCCGCGCACACGCTCGAGCGACAACCCCGCCGTCTCGGCCTGCTTCAGGAGCTGGGAGACACGCGCACGCGTGAGCCCCACCGTGGCCGCGAGGTCTTCGCCGGAGTGGAAGGCGCCGTCGGAGAGTTGGCGCAGGAGCGAGAATCCGAGAGGAGTGAGCACTGACATCTGCCTGTCATGTTGCACCGCCAAATGTACCACGACGGCGCCTTTTGCGCATCAACTTGCGGTGCTGGGACTAGTGGATGTGCGTCCGACAGGGCGATTTGCAAGCCTGCAGGACGGCGCGCGGAGCAAAAAGCCGGCCCGGCCGCGCGCGGCCGGTGCCTCGCTACGTTTATACCCGGGCGGGGTCCCGGGTCAAGCCCTGTCCGCGCAGCGAAGGCAGGGTGCGTACCGTCCGCCCCGGGGCGGTCACGCGGCGGGTGATCCCGCCCCCGAGAGGACGGCGAGGATCTCGCGATGCAGCGCGGGATCGCCACAGGCGAGCACGTCGCCACCCTGGTCGCAGGATCCGCCGCGCCAGTCGGTGACGACCCCGCCGGCGGCCTCGATCAAGGGGATCAGGGCCTGGATGTCGTACGGTTGCAAGCCACTTTCGATCACGACGTCGGCAAGACCCATCGCGAGCTGCGTGTAGCAATAGCAATCGCCGCCGTAGCGCAGGAAACGCACCTGTCCCGCGAGCCGCTCGAATGCCGCGCGGCGCTCGGGTGAGGCGAACTGTCGCGGATCGGTGGTCACCGCCCAGGCATCGGCGATGCGCGAGCACGCGCGGGTGCGCAGCACGCGGCTGTCGACGCCGCGCCGCCACTGCGCGCTGCCGCCGGCGCTGCCCACGAACGATTCGCCGACGAACGGCTGATGCGTGACGCCGACCACCGGCCGCGTGCCGTCGTGCAGCGCGATGAGCACTCCCCAGTGGAGATGGCCGAGGATGAAGCTCTTGGTGCCGTCGATGGGATCGATGACCCAGGTGAGCGGCGAGGTTCCTGATTCGCGCCCGTGCTCCTCGCCGATGATGCCATGCTCGGGATAGCGCGCCTTGATTGCCGCGCGGATGACGCTCTCTGCGGCGCGATCGGCGACGGTCACCGGGTCGTAGCCCATGTAGTTGTGCTTGTCCTCGACCGCGAGCGCGTTGCGAAAGTGCGGCAGGATCGCTTCGCCCGCAGCGAGCGCGAGATCGTGGGCGAATTCGAGGTAGGTGGCGGCTTCGGCAGGGGTCATCGGTCGAGGGTCTCGCGGGTCGGAGCGCGCCGGGCGCGCGTCGCGCCGGCGGGAGACCCGCATGCTACGTCACGGCAATCGCGCGCTGCCGCCGATCGCGCGCACCACGTCGCACTCGGCCTCGGTGGAGAGCACGTCGCGCCACGCGCCGGCATTATCGCGCTCGGCAAGCCACGCCGCGGTGTCGGCGATGGTCGCGTGCAGCGGACGGGTGCGCAGGCCGGCGCGCTCGGCTCGTCCGCAATCGATCTGCATGAAACCCGCCTCGCTCGCGAACGACGCCGGAATCCACAGCGGCAATCCGGTCCACGGCTCGACCTTCTGCGCGACGAGTTCGCTCTCGTCGACCCAGGCAACGCGCGGCGCTCGCGCGCCGGCGGCCGTTACCAGCGCGCCGACGAGATCGGCAAACGTCCACTGGCCGCGCGGGCTCGTCGCGTTGTAGGTGCCGTCGCGGTTCGCATCGAGGAGCGCGAGCATGAAGTTCGCGAGATCGCGCGCATCGATGAACTGCAACGGCCGTACGGGCGGCCTCGGAACGACGGCGACCTCGCCACGTGCGCCCAGAAGTTGCGGATGCACGAAGCGCGCGACCCAGTAGCCGAAGCGATCGGTCGGATCGTGCGGGCCGACGATGAGGCCCGGCCGCACGTTGAGCGCGCGGCCAGCGAAGACCTCGGTGACCACGCTCTCGCACGCCGCCTTGAGCGGCCCGTAGTATTTGCCGATCTCCTCGCTGCCCGGGACCGGGAGCACGCCCACCGGATCGCGTTCGGTGAGACCCGCGCGGCTGGCGTCGGTGAATACCGAGATCGACGACACGAAGAGATAGCGTCCGACCCGCCCCGCGAGAAGCTCGGCCGACGCCCGGACCACGCGCGGCACGTAACCCGAGGTATCGACGACCGCATCCCACGTACCGCTTTCGAGGGCGGCGAGTCCCGGCGCCTGCCGCGGGTCGCGGTTGCCCGTCAGGTGCGTGACCCGCGCCCCCCAGGGAACGGGTTGCTTGCCGCGGGTGAAGAGCGTGACCGTGTCCCCGCGCGCGAGCGCCGCCTCGACCAGATGCCGGCCGAGGAAGCGCGTGCCGCCCAGGACGAGGAGACGCATGGCGGGTCCGTCCTGCGCCTAGCCCTTGGGCACGATCGCAACGCCGTTGAGCTTCTCCTGTGCTTCGATGAGCGAGGCGACGTACTTGTCGCCGAAGCCCAGGAGGCTCGCATTGACGAGGCTCTGGTGCACCGCCTCGCCGACGACCGCCGACACCGGCAGCGACTCCGCGAAGTGCGTGTAGTAGCGAAGGTCCTTGCGCGCATTGTCGATCGTGAACTTGAGGCCGGAGAGATCGCCGCGATTCTCGAGCATCCGGCCCACCATCATCTGGAAGATCCCGCTGTTGACGCCACCGGCCGAGATGACCTGATGGAGCTTCTCGAGGGACAGCCCCGATTTCGCCGCCGCCGCGCACGCCTCGGCGGTCGCGGTGGCGATCGCCTGCGCGATGAAGTTGTTGATGAGCTTCAGGACGATGCCGTGCCCGGGAGGACCCGCATGGATGATGTTTTCGCAGAAGGCGCCCAGCACCGGCCGGAGCTTCGCGAAGGTGGCGTCGTCGGCGCCGACCATGATGTTGAGCTTGCCGAGTTCCGCCTCGACCGGCGTGCGGGCGAGCGGCGCATCGACGAAGAGCACGCCCTTCGCGCCGAGGTCGTCGCGCATCTTCGTGGTGGTGGCCGGCTCGCTCGTCGAGGTGTCGACGACGATGAGTCCCGGATGCGCCGCCGTCGCGATCCCATCCTTGCCGTTGACGATCTCCTCGACCTGCGGCGCCCCGGTCACGCACAGGAACACGACGTCGTTGCCACGCGCGAGATCGGCGTTGCTGGACACCTCCTTCGCCCCCGCCGCCAGGATGTCCTCGAGCGGCTTGCGGTTGCGATGGGCGCGCACGGCGAGCGGGTAGCCCTTGGTGACGAGGTTCTTCGCCATGCCGTGACCCATGAGGCCGAGGCCGACGAATCCGATACGGGGCTTGTCCATGTGCTTCTCCTTGCTTGTTCGATGAGAATCAATCGATGGCCGTTGGTTCCGCGCCACCCGCTGTGGTACGCCGCCGCTCGCGCCAGGTGAGCAACAGCCCGCTGCCAGCGATGAGCGCCATGCCGGAAAAGGTGAGCGCGTCCGGCAGGTCGCCGAACACGAGCCACCCCAGCATCGTAGCGAAAACGAGGTGGACGTAGGTGAACGGCGTCAATCCGGACGCCGGTCCGCGCTGGAACGCGAGGATGAGGAGGAAGTGCCCCGCCGTGCCGAGGAGGCCGACCGCGATCATCGACGCCACGTCGACCCACGCGACGTCGATGCGCGCACCGAACCACGGCCAGACGAGGGTCATGATGGCCGCGCCGACGAGCGCCGGATAGAAGAGCGTGACCCGCGGGTCCTCCGCGGCGAGCATCCGCGTGGCGACCTGGTACGCGGCGTTGCACGCCGCCGAGCACAGCACGAGGAGCGAGGCGCCCTGGAAGATGTCGGCCCCCGGCTGCACGATCATCAGCATGCCGACGAGGCCCGCCGCGACGAACGCGATGCGCAGCCGGGTCAGCCGCTCGCCGAGGAGGCGGACGGCGAGCACGATGACGAGGGTGGGCGTGAGGTAGCCCAGCGCCGTCGCATTGGCGAGCGGCATGTAGGCGAGCGCTGCCATGAACAGGAACGAGGCGGCGATGAGCAACGCGCCGCGGACGAGTTGCATCCGCAGTTGTCGGGTGTGGACCATGCGCAGCCCCATGCCCGGTGCGAGCCACACGAGCATCGCCAGCACCTGCGTCGCCCAGCGCGCCCACACGACGAGCGAGATCGGCTGGCGGCCGGCAAGCCACTTGACGATCGTGTCCGACATCGCGAAGCACGCCACCGCACCGACGATCATGAGGATCGCCCGCGCCGGAATGTGGCCGACGGGGCGGTGTCTCATGCGGCGATCGGCGTCGGGCGCGCCCGACGCCGGCAATGCGCGATACGAGGGCGCCGTGCAGCACGGCGCTCGGCGGGAACGGTCAAGGCGGGGTTGTGGCGAAGTGAGGAAGCGACCGGGGATGCGCCAGGTCGATCCGCTATTTTACTGCAGTGCAGCCGGCAGTCCGGCGACCCGGGGCCGCTGGCCCCCAGGCGGGAGCGGTCCGCGCGCACGCGCTGGCGCTACAATCGTCGGCGACGATCCGCGCGCACCCACGAAGGCTCCTTCGATGCCCAGACCACCCGCAAGCACGGCCCGTAGCGCCCGGTGGATGCGCGCGCGCCACACCGGCACGACCAGCGCTACGCGCGAGCGACGCGCCGGCTCGCCGGAGAGCCCGACGCCATGACGATGATCGGGACCGGCCACGTCGACCGCTACCTCACCGCCGGCGAGGTCGGTGCGATCGTCGGCGAGGCGATCGACGCGCTCGCCCCCGACGGCAAGCGCTTCCTCTTCATCATCCCCGACGGCACGCGCACGATGCCGATGCCGCAGATGGCGTCACTCGTGCGCGCCGCGCTGCGTGGGCGAGCCGCCGCGGTCGACTTCCTGATCGCGCTCGGCACGCACCAGCCGATGAGCGACGCCGCGCTCTCCGCGCACCTGGGCTTCCCGGTGGTGAACGGCGAAGAGGCGAAGGTGGCCGGCGGTTCGCGCGTCTTCAATCACGAGTGGCACGATCCAGCGATGTTCCGCACCATCGGAACGATCCCCGCCGCCGAGATCCGCGCGCTGTCGCAAGGACGCCTCGACCAGGACGTTCCGGTCGCCCTCAACCGGCGCATCTTCGATTACGACCAGATCGTGATCCTGGGGCCGGTCTTCCCGCACGAGGTGGTGGGGTTCTCGGGCGGCAACAAGTATTTCTTCCCGGGCATCGCCGGCGCCGACGTCATCAATTTCACGCACTGGCTGGGCGCGCTCATCACCAACTACGAGGTGATCGGTTCCGGCTACACGCCGGTGCGCGCGGTGGTCGATCGCGCGGCGTCGATGGTGACGGTCCCCACCGCGTGTTTCGCGCTGGTCGTCACCAAGGACGGCATCGGCGGGCTGTACTGCGCCGACGCGAAGCGCGCCTGGGAACACGCCGCAGCGCTGTCGTCGCAGCGGCACATCGTCTGGCTCGAGCGGCCGATGCAGACGGTGATCTCGGTGATGCCGCCCATGTACGCCGACGTGTGGACGGCAGGCAAGGGCATGTACAAGGTCGAGCCCGCGGTGGCCGACGGCGGCGAGGTCATCATCTACGCACCGCACATCCGCGAGGTGAGCGTCACCCACGGCAAGATCATCGAGGAAGTGGGCTACCACTGCCGCGACTACTTCACCGCGCAGCCGGAGCGCTTCGCGGGATACCCCGGCGGCGTCCTCGCGCACTCGACACACGTGAAGGGGCTCGGCACCTACGACGCGCACACCGGCGTGGAGACGCCGCGGGTGACGGTGACGCTCGCGACCGGCATCTCGGAGGCGAGATGCCGGCAGATCAACCTCGGCTATCGCGATCCGGCCTCGATCGACATCGCCGCCTGGCAGGGACGCGAGGACGAGGGCATCCTCGTCGTGCCGCGCGCCGGCGAGATGCTCTACCGGCTGCGCAAGTGATCCCGACCGGCCGCTAGAACGAGAGCACGACGCGGCCGTCGATGGTGCCCGCCTTCATGCGGTCGAAGATCGCATTGATGTTGTCGAGCCGGTCGGTCGTGAATTGCGCCTTGACGAGGCCGTCACCCGCGAAGGCGAGCGATTCGATGAGGTCGGCGCGGGTGCCGACGATCGAGCCGCGCACGGTCTTGGCGTTGAGCACGACGTCGAAGATCGGCAGCGGGAAATCTCCCGGCGGCAGTCCCACGAGCGACATCGTGCCGCGCTTGTGCAACATGCCCAGGCCCTGCGCGAATGCCGGCCGCGATACCGCGGTCACCAGCACGCCGTGTGCGCCGCCCACCGCCTTCTGGACCTCGGCGACCGGATCCTGCTTCGAGGCGTCGATGGCGATCTCGGCACCCAGCCGGCGGGCGAGCGCGAGCTTGTCATCGGCGATGTCGACGGCGATGACGTGAAAGCCCATCGCGCGCGCGTACTGCACCGCCATGTGGCCGAGGCCGCCGATGCCCGAGATCGCCACCCAGTCGCCGGGCTTGCAGTCGAGCACCTTGAGTCCCTTGTACACGGTCACGCCCGCGCAGAGCACGGGCGCTGCCTCGGCGAAACCCAGCGCATCGGGAAGCCGGCCCACGTAGCCGGGATCGGCCAGCACGTACTCGGCGTAGCCGCCGTCGACGCTGTAGCCGGTGCGCTCCTGCGTGTCGCACAGCGTCTCCCAGCCGGTGATGCAGTATTCGCAATGCCCGCAGGCGGTGTGCAGCCAGGGCACGCCGACGCGATCGCCTTCCTTGACGAACTTCACGCCGCGGCCGACGCGCGCCACGTGTCCCACGCCCTCGTGGCCCGGAATGAACGGCAGCGAGGGCTTCACCGGCCAGTCGCCGTTGGCGGCGTGCAGGTCCGTATGGCACACGCCCGAGGCAGCGATCTTGACCAGCACCTGTCCATCGGGGACGGCGGGGATCGGCACCTCCTCCACCACCAGCGGCTTGCCGAATTCGTGGACGACGGCGGCTTTCATCTTCTCGGCCATGCGCAGACTCCTGTGTGATCGATGGATGGGGTAGGTCGGGGAGCTTGCCATGCGGTCGGGCCACTCGCGCATTCCTTCGCTGCGATATATTGATTTGCGTCACGGACCGTCCAGGAGGACCGCATGTCGATCAAATCCGCTCTGAAATCCACCGCGGTGGTGCTGGCGATCGTGGCCGGCGGGCCGCTTTTCGCGCAGGGCACACCCATCGATGCAGCGGCGTTCGACGCGCTGGTGGCGCGGGGTCCCGTCGCCGACGCCGCGACCATCGCCTCGAGCACCTGGGCGAGCAAGATCAAGCAGGCCGGCAAGCTGCGTCTCGGCGCCACGCAAACCTCGAACCTCTTCTCGCAACTCAACGAGAAGGACGGCAGGATCCGCGGCTTCGACGCGGGCCTCGCCCAACTCATCGCTCGCTATATCCTGGGCGATGGGGCCACGGTCCAGTTCACGCAGGTGACCTCATCCACGCGCGAACAGGTGCTCATCAACGATCAGGTGGACATGGTGCTCGCCACCTACTCCATCACCCCCGCCCGTGCCGAAAGGATTTCGTTCGCCGGTCCCTACTACACCTCGCAGGCCGGGGTGCTGGTCAAGGCGAACAACAAGACGATCGAGTCGTACAACGACCTGGCCGGCAGGAAGGTCGCCACGCAGGCTGGCTCGACGGGGCCCGCGATCCTGGCGCAGTTCGCGCCCAAGGCGGTCGTACAGGAATTCCAGACGCACCAGGAAGCGCTCGACGCGCTGCGCCAGGGTCGCGTGGACGCCTACGTCACCGACTACACGCTGCTGCTCAACGCCTTGAGCCTCGGCACCGGCGACACGCGGCTGGCGGGCACACCCTTTGGTGCGCAGGACCCGTACGGCGTCGGACTGCCGAAGGGCTCGGACGGTGTGGCCTTCATCAATGCCTTCCTGAAGAAACTGGAAGCCGATGGCACCTGGGCCAAGCTCTGGACGATTGCCATCGGCCAGCGCACCGGGAGCACTGCCGTGCCGACGCCGCCCACCATCCCGTAGCCGATGGGCGATGTTTCGAGGCTCCTGGCCGACTATGGGCCTGCCTTCGGGCAGGCCCTCTTCTTGACCTGGAAGCTCACGGTCCTGTCGTTCGTGCCCGGCTTCCTGTTGGGCATGGCCGTGACGGTGCTGCGGCTCCTCCCGCTGCCGCCGCTGCGCTTCGTGCTGACCGGCTACGTCGAGATCTTCCGCAACATTCCCAGCGTCGCGCTGCTGATCTTCATCGTGTTCGCGTTGCCCGATCTCGAGGTCGTGATCGACTACGAGCCCAGCGTGATCCTGACCTTGGCGCTGGTCTGCTCGGCGTTCACGGCGGACTACCTGCGCGCGGGCATCAACACCGTCCCCGGCGGCCAGGTCGAGGCCGCACTGAGCCTCGGCATGCGGCCGATGCGCATCATCGCTTCGGTCATATTGCCGCAGGCGCTGCGCGCGGTGGTGCAGCCGATGACCTCGCTGCTCATCGCGCTGATGCTGTCGACCTCGCTGGCGTCGCAGGTGCCGTTTCCGGGCCGGGAGCTCACCGCGCTCGTGTCCAAGATCGCCACCGACTCTGCCGCCGGCATTCCGGCGTTCGCGGTGGCCGCCACGCTGTACGTGGCGACCGGGTTGCTCATCGCCTGGGCCGGCGCCGCCCTGGAGAAGAAGGCGCGGATACTGCGATGAGTCGCCCTCTGGACGACATCCTGTTCGGTACTCCGAGCCCTCGGGCTCAGGCCGTCACGCAGGTGGCGAGCGTGACTGCGGCGGTCTTGCTGCTCCTGCTGGCTGCGGGCATCGTGTTCCGGTTCCATTCCGCAGGACAGCTCGACGCCCGATTCTGGGAATTCTTCGCCTGGCCGACCACCTGGTCCTTCCTGGGCAGGGGTCTGCTCGGCACGCTGGCATCCGCGGCGATGGCTGCCGTCATCGCGCTGGCCCTCGGACTGGTGTTGCTGGTCGGGCGCCTCGCGCGACTGCGGCTCGTGCGGTGGCCGAGCATCGTGGCCATCGAGTTCCTGCGTGGCACGCCGACGCTGCTGCTCATCTACGTGTGTTTTCTGGTGCTGCCGCCGGCTGGGGTGAAGCTCAGCACCTACTGGATGCTGACCTTGCCCATCGCCCTCAGCACCGCCGCCGTGGTCGCCGAGGTCTACCGCGCGGGCGTGCTCGCGGTTCCCCGCGGCCAGACCGATGCGGCGCGAAGCCTGGGGCTGACCGAAGCCCAGGGCTTCTTCCTCGTCGTCTTCCCGCAGGCCCTTCGCTACATCGTCCCGGCGCTGGTGGCGCAACTGGTCATCGTGGTCAAGGACACCACCTTCGGCTACGTCGTCACCTACGGTGAACTCATGCAGAACGCCAAGGTGCTGATCGCCAACTACCACGCGCTGGTGCCCGTGTACCTCGTCGTGGCATTGCTCTACTGCCTCGTGAACTACGCGATTTCGAAGGCGAGCAAATGGCTCGGGAGGCCGATGCATTGACCGGCGTCCCGACTGAGCGGGCTCCGAGAGGGGTGACGTTCGACTGGAGCGGGTGAAGGGAATCGAACCCTCGTCGTAAGCTTGGGAAGCTTCTGCTCTGCCATTGAGCTACACCCGCGCGGGGGTGATTCTACTGCAAGCACGCGTCGGCGTCGGCGCCTCGGCAGATGGGAGTGCTATATTGCCCCGCTTGCGCGCATGGCCCCGACGACCGTTGCGCGCGCCTGTGGCGGCCGGACCTCGGCAACGACCGACGCCGGCCGCGACCCAACGACCGCAAGGGGAGGATTCGTCGATGTTGCGAGACGCAGTGCGTGCCGGCGCCATGGCCGGAATGTTTCTCGGAGCCCTCGTATTCGGCAGCGTTGCGCTGGCGCAGGGCACCTGCCCCAATCGCGGCCAACTCGACGAGCAGTACTGCGATGCGAACGGCGACCTCGTCGCCGATACGCCGACCGACCCCGCCAAACTCAAGGATCCATCGACGCTGGTCTTCGCCTACACGCCGGTCGAGGATCCCGCGATCTACGCCAACCTGTTGAAGCCGTTCATCAACCACCTCAACAGCTGCATCGGGCGCAAGGTGGTGTACTTCGCCGTGCAATCGAATACCGCGCAGATCGAGGCGATGCGCTCCGGCCGGCTGCACATCGCCGGCTTCTCGACCGGCCCGACCGCGTTTGCCGTCAACATGGCCGGCGCCGTGCCGTTCGCTGCGGGCGGCTCGGCGGCGGGTCCGCGCGGCTACCACCTCATCGCGCTCGTCAAGGCATCGAGCGACTACAAGACGCTCGCCGACTTGAAGGGCAAGAAGGTCGCGCACACGTCGCCGTCGTCGAATTCGGGCAACCTCGCGCCGCGCGTGCTCTTTCCGCCGCTCGGCCTCACCCCGGACACCGACTACAAGCCGCTCATGTCCGGCGGGCACGACAAATCGATCCTCGGCGTCAGTCACGGCGACTACGACATGGCAGCGGTGGCCGACGACGTGTTCGAGCGGATGATCGCGCGCGGCACCGTCAAGCGGGAGGACTTCCGCATCCTCTACACGAGCGAGATCTTCCCGACCAACGGCTACGTCTACGCGCACGATCTCAAGCCGGAGCTCGCGGCGAAGGTCCGCGAGTGCTTCTTCAACTACAAGTTCACGCCCGAGGAGCAGAAGGAGTTCAACGGCGAGGATCGCTACGTGCCGATCACCTACAAGGAGAAGTGGGCGGTGGTGCGCGAGGTCGCCGATAAATCGGGAACACCGTTCAACAAGCGCAGCTACGAGGCGGAATCGAAGCGCGAGACCGAAGCACTGGAGCGCAAGAAGGCGCAGCCGCCGAAGTCCTGAGCGCCGTCGCGACGCGCGTGATGGGGGTGCCGGCGACGGCACGCCCCCTCCGCCGCCGATCCTTCGCGTACCTGTCCGGCCGGCCCACCGGTTCGGCTCCCACGGCGCTCAACCCGGTCGCCTTCGCCGGCTCGACCCCTACGGCATGGACACACACGAGCCCACCCGCGACCCGTCGCTGACGATTCGCAGCCTCGTCAAGGCGTACCGGCCGGGACAGCCGGTGCTGAAGAACATCGACCTGACGCTCGCCGCGTCGGGCGTCACCGCGATCATCGGGCCGTCGGGCACCGGCAAGTCGACGCTCATCCGCTGCATCAATCGCCTCGTCGATCCGACGTCGGGCGAGATCTGGTTCGAAGGCGAGAACCTCGTCGCGCTCTCGTCGGCGCGCCTGCGTCTCGTGCGGCGCCGGATCGGCATGGTCTTCCAGGAGTACAACCTCGTCGAGCGCCTGCCGGTGATCGAGAACATCCTCACCGGACGCCTGGGCTACGTTCCCTTCTGGCGCGTGTGGCTGCGCCGATTCCCGGCGGAAGACATCGAGCGCGCTTTCGAACTCCTCGATGCCGTCGGGCTCGGCAGCGACTTCGCGACCCGCCGCGCCGACCAGCTCTCGGGCGGCCAGCGCCAGCGCGTCGGCATCGCCCGGGCCCTCATGCAGCAGCCGCGCCTCCTCCTCGCCGACGAGCCGACGTCGTCGCTCGATCCGCGCACGTCGGTCGAGATCATGGACCTCCTCGGCGCCCTCGCCGAGCGCGAGAAGGTGCCGGTCATCATCAACATCCACAACGTCGAACTCGCCCGCCGCTGCGCGGGTCGGATCATCGGCATGGCGCAGGGCGCGATCGTCTTCGACGGCGCCCCGGATGCGCTCGACGACGCGCGTCTCGCCACCATCTACGGGGGCGAGGGTTGGCTGCAGTGAGCGCATCCGCCCGCGTGCGGCACGCCGACCCATTTCCGCCGCACTGGGGCGGGCGCGCCTTGAAGCTCCTGGTCGTCGTCTACGCGCTGTACGCGGCCTCCACGCTCGACGTCACCTGGTCGCGCTTCGTTTCCGGACTGGGCAACGGCGCGGTCTTCATCGCCCGGATGTTCCCGCCGCAGACGGCGCCCGACAAGCTGCAACTCCTCTACGAAGGCACGCTGGAGAGCCTGCAGATCGCCATCCTCGCCACCTTCTTCGGCGTCCTGCTGTCGCTGCCGTTGGGCTTCCTCGCGGCGCGCAACCTGATGCCGCGCCCGGTGGTCTGGGTGGCGCGCGCCTTCATCGCGCTGTGCCGCTCGCTGCATCCCGTCATCGTCGCCATCCTCTTCGTCAAGGCGGTCGGCTTCGGCGCGCTCGCCGGGGCGCTCGCGCTCGTCGTCGCCTCGCTTGGCTTCATCTCCAAGCTCTTCGGCGAGGCGATCGAGGAGATCGACATGAAGCCCGTCGAGGCGGCGCGGGCCGCGGGCGGCTCGTTCCTGGGCGTCACCATCATGGCAGTGCTGCCGCAGGTCGCTGCGCGCTTCATCGGCTTCGCCTCGTACCAGTTCGACTCCAACCTGCGCAACTCGACGATGGTCGGCATCGTCGGCGGCGGCGGCATCGGGGCGCCGCTCTTCACCGCGTACCAGCGCTTCGACTACGACTTCGTGCTGACGATCCTCATCACCGTGATCGCGCTGGTGCTCGCCACCGAGGCGCTGACCGGCCGCCTGCGCCGGCTCTTCCAGTGACCGCCGCCGCGACGACGCCGCCACCGCGCTGGGTCCGCTTCACCCCGCTCCAGCGATTGGGTCGCTTCGCGACCTATCTCGTCACCGTGGCGGCGGTCGTGTGGTCGCTGAAGACGATCGAGATCATCCCCGAGTTCCTCTACGACGCGCCCGAGCAGACGCTCGACCTCTTCCGGCGCATGTGGCCGTTCGACTGGTCGTACTATCCCAAGGCGATCCACGCGGCGTTGATCGAGACGTTCCACATCGCCACCCTCGGCACGCTCCTCTCGCTCGTCGTCGCCGTTCCTTTCGCGGTCCTCGGCGCCCGCAACGTCACCCGCGTGCCGGCGCTCAACTGGCTCGCGAACTTCGTCTTCGTCGCCTCGCGCTCGGTCAACTCGCTCATCTGGGCGCTGCTCTTCGTTGCCATCTTCGGACCGGGCGCGCTCGCCGGAACGCTCGCCATCGCCTGCCGCTCGATCGGCTTCGTCGGCAAGCTACTGTCCGAAGCGCTGGAGGAAGCACGTCCGGGTCCCGTCGAGGCGCTGACCGCGCTCGGCGCGCCGGGGCCGCACGTCCTCCTCAAGGGCTATTGGCCGCAGATCGAGCCCGGCTTCTGGTCGGTGACGCTGTTGCGCTGGGACATCAACATCCGCGAGTCGTCGGTCCTCGGCCTCGTCGGCGCCGGCGGGATCGGCGTGGCGCTCGATGCCGCGCTGTCGAACCTCTACTGGGACCAGGCGGGTCTCATCCTGGCGATCATCCTCGTCGTGGTGCTGGTGGTCGAGGTCCTGACCTCGACCCTGCGTCGGCGCATCATCTAGCCGCCTGCACGCCTGGTGCGCGAGCCCGCAGCCGCGGACTGGGCTCGCCGATTGCGCCCGCCGATTTGCGCCGTTGCGGCTTTCGCGGTACCGTTCGCACTTGCGCTAGGGGTCCTGCGCGCCGCATGAACGACGCGGTACGCGGGTGAGATCAAACCCTTGGAACCTGATCCGGGTAATGCCGGCGCAGGGAAGCGTGAAGCGCTCCGCCGTACCCCCACCGCTTCCGTCTCCTCGCGCCGCGATCTTGTCGAGGAGTGCTGCCATGAATGCCAACGACCGCTACTTCGCGCGCGATGCGAAGGTGGATTCGGCCGCCGTCGCGCCGCTGCCGGCGTCGCGCAAGATCTACGTCGCGGGCTCGCGCCCAGATCTGCGGGTGCCGATGCGCGAGATCGCGCAATCGGACACACCGCTGCACGGCGAGGGCGCGGTGGCCGAGAAGAATCCGCCGCTCGCGGTCTACGACACGTCGGGGCCCTACACCGATCCTTCGGTCACGATCGACATCCGCAAGGGGCTCGCCCCGCTGCGCGCCGCGTGGATCGCCGAGCGCGCCGACACCGAGGCGCTGCCCGGCCCGACCTCCGCGTACGGCCAGGCACGGCTTGCCGATCCCGCGCTCGCCGGCCTGCGCTTCGATCTGCATCGCAAGCCGCTGCGCGCGAAAGCGGGTGGCAACCTCAGTGGCAATGTCACGCAGATGCACTACGCGCGCCGCGGCCTCGTCACGCCGGAAATGGAATTCGTCGCGATCCGCGAGAACCTCCTGCGCGAGGAGATGCTCGCGCGCTTTCCGGCGAGCGTGCGCCGCCAGCACCCGGGGCAGAGCTTCGGCGCAGCGATCCCCGAGCGGATCACGCCCGAGTTCGTGCGCGACGAGGTCGCCCGCGGTCGCGCGATCATCCCCTGCAACGTGAACCATCCCGAAAGCGAGCCGATGGTGATCGGCCGCAACTTCCTCGTGAAGATCAACGCCAACATCGGCAACTCGGCGGTGTCGTCGTCGATCGGCGAGGAGGTCGAGAAGATGACCTGGGCGATCCGCTGGGGCGGCGATACCGTGATGGACCTGTCCACCGGCAAGAACATCCACGAGACGCGCGAGTGGATCGTGCGCAACTCGCCGGTGCCGATCGGCACGGTGCCGATCTACCAGGCGCTCGAGAAGGTCGACGGCAAGGCCGAGGAGCTCACCTGGGAGATCTTCCGCGACACGCTCGTGGAGCAGGCCGAGCAGGGTGTCGACTACTTCACGATCCACGCCGGCGTGCTGCTGCGCTACGTCCCGATCACTGCGAAGCGGATGACCGGCATCGTCTCGCGCGGCGGCTCGATCATGGCCAAGTGGTGCCTCGCGCACCACCGGGAGAGCTTCCTCTATACGCACTTCGAGGACATCTGCGAGATCATGAAGGCGTACGACGTCGCCTTCTCGCTGGGCGATGGCCTGCGCCCCGGCTCGATCCACGACGCCAACGACGAGGCGCAGATGGGCGAGCTCGCCACCCTCGGCGAATTGACGCAGGTCGCCTGGCGGCACGACGTGCAGGTGATGATCGAAGGCCCCGGCCACGTGCCGATGCACCTGATCAAGCACAACATGGACGAGCAGCTGCGCCTCTGCGGCGAGGCTCCGTTCTACACGCTGGGGCCGCTCACCACCGACATCGCCCCCGGCTACGATCACATCACGAGTGCCATCGGCGCCGCGATGATCGGCTGGTACGGCACGGCGATGCTCTGCTACGTGACGCCGAAGGAGCACCTGGGGCTCCCCAACAAGGCCGACGTCAAGGACGGCATCATGGCGTACAAGCTCGCCGCGCACGCCGCCGACCTCGCCAAGGGGCATCCCGGGGCGCAACTGCGCGACAACGCGCTGTCCAAGGCGCGCTTCGAGTTCCGCTGGGAGGACCAGTTCAACCTCGGCCTCGATCCGGACAAGGCGCGCGAGTTCCACGACGAGACGCTGCCGCAGCAGGGCGCCAAGCTCGCGCACTTCTGTTCGATGTGCGGGCCGCATTTCTGCTCGATGAAGATCACACAGGATGTGCGCGACTACGCGGCGAAGCAGGGGATCGGCGCCGACGAGGCGCTCACCCAGGGCATGCAGGCGAAGGCCGTCGAGTTCGTGGCGAAAGGCAGCGAGATCTACAGCAAGGCGTAGCGACCAGCACCGGCCGTAGAATGGCGGCGTCTTCCTGCCCGGACGCCTGTCCATGAACCTCGAGAAGGTCATCTTCGGCTTCTTCGTGCTGCTCGCCGCGTCGGTCAACTTCGGATTCGTCTACGGCGAGATCGACAATCTCGCGCACCACAACGAATACGAACTCTTCGCCGCGCTGGTGGTGAGCCTGGTCGCGACCATGCTCAAGTTCGGCGACCGCACGCAGATCGGCGCCGTGCACCTCGCGACGAGCCTCGTTGCCGACCTGCAGCTCATCGCTGCCACGGTCGTCTGGGCGTACGCCGCGCACGTGAGCGCTGCCGGCGTCACCCCGCAGGCGATGGCCGGCGTCGTGTCGCTCGCGATCGGCGCACTGCTCGCCAATCTCGTCTCGGTCGTGATGCTCGTCGCGGAGACGCTCTCCTTCCAGCGTCGATAGCATCGCTCGCCTCGGCGATGTCGACCTCGCTCCTCGTCTTCCTGCAGCGGCTCCTGGGGTCGGAGTCCGAAACGGTCGCGGGCCCCGGATACGAGCGCCGCGGTGCCGGCTGGCGCCGGGCTCGCCCGGCGCCGGTGCAGGCGACGAGCACCATCTTCCTCGTGCTGCGGCGATTGCGGCCGCCGCTCATCGCGCTGATCCTCGTCTACGCGATCGCCGTGCTGGGGTTGACGCTCGTCCCCGGCGTCGACGACCAGGGTCGGCCGTGGAAGATGAGCTTCTTCCAGGCGTTCTACTTCATGACCTACACGGCGACGTCGATCGGCTTCGGCGAGATCCCGTACCCGTTCTCGAATGCGCAGCGCATGTGGGTCATCGTCTCGATCTACCTCGCGGTGATCGGCTGGGCCTACACGATCGCAACGGTGCTCTGGATGCTGCGCGACCGCGGCTTCCGGCAGGCCATCGCCGTGCGCCGCTTCGCCGCTCGCGTGCGGGCCCTCGGCGAGCCGTTCGTGCTGATCGCGGGCGTCGGGCGCGCGGGCCGGCGGCTCGCGCGGGCGCTCGACGTGCTCGGCTGGCGCGTGGTGGCGATCGACATCGCTCCGGAGCGCATCGACGAGCTTGCGCTCGAACCCTTCCACAGCGACATGCCGGCGCTTGCGATCGATGCGCGCGATCCCGAGAATCTGCTGCTCGCCGGCCTCGGCAGTCCGTCGTGCCACACGGTCGTTGCGCTCACCGGCGACGACGAGGCGAACCTCGCCGTGGTGATGACCGTCGCGTTGCAGCGCGCCGACGTCGCCGTCATCGCCCGCACCGAGTCGCGGCTCGCCGCCGAGCGGATGCGCGCCTTCGGTGAGCCCATCGTCATCAATCCGTTCGACCTCCACGGCGACTACCTGCGCGTCGCGATCGCGTCGCCGTCGGCGATGCAACTCATCGAGTGGCTCACCGCCGATCCGCACGCCACCCGGCCCCCGCTGCGCACGCCACCGCGCGGGCGCTGGATCGTCTGCGGGCACGGCCGCTTCGGCAGCGAAGTCGCGGCGGACCTGCGCGCCGAAGGTCTCGAGGTGACGACGATCGACGTCGCCGGGTCGACGACCGACGATCCCACGGTGATCACCGGCTCCGCGACCGAGACCGCTGTGCTCGCGAATGCGCGGCCGCTCGACGCGGTTGCCCTTGTCGCGGCAACGGATAACGACACGACCAACCTGTCGGTGATCGCGACGGCGCGCCGCTTCAATCCGTCGCTGTACATCGTCGCGCGCGAGAACCAGCCGTCGAATGCGCCGCTCTTCCGCGCCATCGGCGTCGACTTCCCGATGATCCCGGCGCACATCCTCCTGCACGAGGTGCTGCCGCGCATCGTCGCACCGCTCCTCGCACGCTTCGTCGCCGCCATCCCCGGTCAGGGCGAAGCCTGGGCGGCGGCGTTGCTCGTGCGCCTCGCGAAGCACTGCGGCGACACCGTTCCGCTGCGCTGGCGCATGCGTCTCGACACGACCGACGCGCCGGCCCTCGCACGCTGGCTGGCCGCTGGCCGCGGTCTCGCGCTGGGCGAGATCACGCGCGTGCGCGGCGACGCCGACGAGGAGCTGCCGGCGGTGCCGCTGCTGCTCATGCGCGGTACCGAAGTCATCCTCACCCCGAGTGCCGATCAGGCGCTGGCCCCCGCCGACGAGATCCTGTTCGTCGGCACCGCCCAAGGACGCCGTGCCCTCGCCTGGCTGGGCGAGTCGGACGAAGCGCGCGACTGGGCACTCCTGGGTCGCCACGTGCCCTCCGGCTGGATCTGGCGGCGCTTCGCGCGAACGGGTAGCTGAACCGCGTGGGCGCCGTCTCAGCGCCCGTGCCCCGCCTCCCGTCCGCGCCCTTCCGCCACCAGCCACTGCGCGAGCAGTCGCAGCGAACTCGACTTGGCGGAACGCACGGGATACACGAGCGTGTAGGCGCGATCGCCCAGCGGCCGGTCGCCAAAGGGTGCGACGAGGCGCCCGCGCGCGAGATCGTCCTTGACGAGCGCCTCCGGCGCAAGCGCCACGCCGAGCGAGTCGACCGCCGCCTGGAGCGCAAAGAACAGTTGCTCGAAGGCGAGCGGCGGCAGGCTGCGATCGGGCACCGGCACGCGCTGCGCGCGGAACCAGCGCATCCATTCCTGCGGCTCGGTGGCAGTGGTGATGATCGTCGTCCGCGCGAGGTCGGCGACGGTCGCGAGCCGTCGCTCCTCCGCATAGCGCGGACTGCACACCGCGACGCTGCCGGCGCCCAGGAAGCGATAGCCGGTGAGCGCTGCCGGCACGCGGCGCATCCGGCGCACCGCCGCATCGCTGCCGTCGGTGAGGAAGTCCGGCTGCGCGATCGCCATCGACAACTCGAGCGTGAAGCCGCGATGACGCGCGGCGAAGTCGGCGAGCCGTGGGATGAGCCAGCGCATCGCGAACGTGGGCGGCACCGAGAGCCGCACGACCGCCGTCGCCTCGGCGTGCAGCACGCGCCGCGTGCCGGCACGCAGGCGATCGAGCGCCGCGAGCACGTCCTCGAGATAGATACGTCCGCGCTCGGTCAGCACGAGCCCGCCGGCGGTGCGCACGAAGAGCTTGGTGCCGAGCCGCGCCTCGAGCCGGGCGATCTGCCGACTCACGGCGCCGTGCGTGACGTCGAGCTCGGTCGCCGCGCGGGTGAAGCTCAAATGGCGCCCCGCGGCCTCGAAGGCGCGGATCGCGTTGAGTGGCGGCAGCGCGTCCATGGGTGTGATTTTATGTCACAGCCGAGGTCGAAAAGTCGTTTGCCCGAAGTGCCTGCGGCCGTCTAGGCTCCAGGATTGCCTCGCAGGGGTGGATCGATCGTGGATGCGACGAAGGTGTCGGCGGCGCTCAAAGGTGCGCAGTGGCTCATGAACTGGACCGCCGCCCGGCATCCGGAGTTCGCCGCGCGGCTCGCCAGCCGCGCCAGGGTCGTGCAGTTGCGCATGCGCGACCCGCGCGGCCCGGCGCGCCACTACAGCTTCGGCGCGCCACGCGTGCGCTCGGCGTCCGGCCTGCACGCGAACCCCGACGCCACCCTCACCTTCCGCGACCCGGCGGTCGCCTGGAGCATCTTCCGCCCGGGGGCGAAGCGTCTGGACGCCGTGAATCACGCGAAGAATTTCAACGTCGAGGTCACCGGCGACGACGAGCTCGCGTGCTGGTTCACCGAGACGATCAGCGTGATGCGCGCCGCGGGCTGGACGATCGGGACCGCCGCCGCCAACGGCGAGACACGCTACGTCAACGGCACCAACAGCGGCCCGGTCTTCGTCTACGTGAAGGACGGCCGCATCGTGCGCGTCACGCCGATCGACTTCGATGCCGACGACCCGCAGCCCTGGCGCATCGAGGCGCGCGGCAAGGTGCTCTCGCCGCCGCGACGCACCACGACGACCTCGCACACGCTCGCCTCGAAGTCGATGGTCTACTCGAAGGATCGCCTGCTCTACCCGATGCGGCGCATCGACTTCGATCCCAACGGCGAGCGCAATCCGCAGAATCGCGGCAAGTCGGGGTACGTGCGCATCAGCTGGGACGAAGCGCTCGACATCGTTGCCGGTGAAATCCGGCGCGTGAAGCGCGAGCACGGGCACGGCGCGATCCTCAACAGCCACGGCTCGCACCACACCTGGGGCAACATCGGCTGCTACGTGAGCGCGTTCAACCGCTTCATGAATGCCATCGGCTACACCAAGATGGTGATCAACCCCGACAGCTGGGAGGGCTGGTACTGGGGAGCGGTGCACCACTACGGCTACAACATGCGCCTGGGCGCGATCGAGCCGTACGGCCACGTCGAGGACTGCCTCAAGGAAGCCGAGCTCATCGTCTTCTGGTCGAGCGACCCGGAGTCGACCGGCGGCTCGTACGGCGCCTTCGAAGGCACGCAGCGTCGCCTCTTCGCGCGCGACATCGGCATCGAGATGGTGCACATCGATCCCAGCCTCAATTACACGGCGTCGCTCCTCGGCGGCAAGTGGATCCCGATCATCCCCGGCACCGATCCCGCGCTCGCCCACGCGATCGCCTACGTGTGGATGACCGAGGGCCTGTACGACAAGGACTACGTCGCGACGCGCACCACCGGCTTCGCCGAGTACGAGGCGTACGTGCTGGGCACCGAGGACCACGTGCCGAAATCACCCGAATGGCAGGCGGCGGAGACCGGCATACCGGCCTCGACCGTGCGCGCGCTCGCCCGGCGCTGGGGCACGCGCAAGACCTATCTCGCGGTCGGCGGCAAGGGCACGACGTTCGGCGGTGCCTGCCGCAGCGCGACCGGGACGCAATGGGCACGCGCGATGGTCTGCCTCATGGCGATGCAGGGTTTGGGCAAGCCGGGCATCAATTTCGGCAACCTCCAGTACGGCGCGCCGGTCGACCTCAATTTCTACTTCCCCGGCTACGGGGAAGGCGGCATCTCGGGCGACGTCGAGACGACGGGTGCCGTGATCCAGCAGTACCAGCGCCAGCCGCAGCTGCCGAGCATGAACATCGTCACCCAGCGTGTCACCCGCAACCGCATCCCCGAAGCACTCCTCGACGGCAAGACCGAGGGCTATCCGATCGACCCCAAGTCACCGTACGGCCAGTTCATGCGCTTCGGCTATCCGTCACCCGGCCACTCCAGGGTGCGCATGCTGTACAAGTACGGCGGCTCGCACTTCGGCACCGTGCAGGAATCGCACCGCCTCGCCGACGCCTATCGCACGCGCGACCTCGAGTTCGTCGTCAACCAGTCGATCTGGCACGAGGGCGAGGCGAAGTTCGCCGACGTGATCCTGCCGGCCTGCACCAATTTCGAGCGCTGGGATATCGGCGAGTGGACGGTCGCCGGCGGCTATTCGCACCACAACAACTGCCAGTTGAACTACCGCGTGATCTCGATCCAGCACCCGTGCATCGAACCGCTCGGCGAATCGCGCTCCGACTATCAGATCTTTCTTTCCATCATGCACCGGCTCGGCCTCGGCACCTACTACGGCGAAGGCCAGACCGAGCTCGACTGGTGCCGCGCGCAGTTCGACGCCTCCGACCTGCCAAAGCGAATCTCGTGGGAGAAGTTCCTGCAGAAGGGCTACTACGTCGTCCCCCCCGAAGACTGGAGCGTATCGCCGCAACCGGTCGCACTGCGCTGGTTCGCCGAGGGCCGCGCCAAGGACATGCCCGAGCCGCACCCGCTGCCCGCCGGCTATCCGGGACGCTTTCGCGAGGACCTGCAGACGCAAAGCGGCAAGATCGAATTCGCGCCCACGAGCCTCGCCAAATTCGATGATCCGGGCCGGCCGCCGGTCAATCGCTACATCCCGTCGTGGGAGGGCCGGCAAACGACCGAGCTCTACGCGCGCTATCCGCTGCAACTGCTGACGCCGCATCCGCGCTACAGCTTCCACACGCACGCCGACGGCAAGGGCACGTTCATCAACGACATCGACGACCACCGGGTCCTGATCGATGGCTACTACTATCTCGCGGCGCGCATCCATGCGGACGACGCGGCGGCGCGCGGGATTGGCCAACACGACCTCGTGCGCCTCTACAACGACCGCGGCAGCGTGATCTGCGCGGCGGTGCTCACGCAGCGCCTCGTGCCCGGCACGGTGCAGTGCTACGCGTCGTCGGCGGTCTACGACCCCGTCGGCGATCCCGCGGCGCGCGTCGAGCGCGGCGGCTGCGTCAATACGCTCGCGCCGACGCGCTGGCAGACCGAGAAGACGAGCGCATCGGCACCGAACTCCTGCCTCATCGAGGTCGAGAAGTGGGATCCGGCCGCCGCCGCCGCGCAGGGCGCGAATGCCGGCGCGCGCGATGACCGCGCCGACGCGAAAGGAGTGACGGCATGACGCAGCAATGGGCACTCTTCGTCGACGTGGCCAAGTGCCACAACTGCCGCAACTGCTTCATCGCGTGCAAGGACGAGCACGTCGACAACGATTACCCCGGCTACGCCGCGCCGCAGCCGCGCCACGGCCACGCCTGGATCGACATCCGGACGAAGGAGCGCGGCGCCGCACCGATGGTCGACGTCGCGCACGTCCCGGTCATGTGCAACCACTGCGCGGACGCGCCGTGCATGAAGGCGGCACCCGACGCCGTGTCGCGACGGCCCGACGGCATCGTCATCATCGATCCCGTCAAGGCGAAAGGGCGACGCGACCTCGTCGATGCCTGTCCGTACGGGGCGATCCACTGGAACGAGGAGCGGCAGGTGCCGCAGGCGTGGATCTTCGATGCGCACCTCCTCGACCGCGGCTGGAAAGAACCGCGCTGCGTGAGTGTCTGCCCTACGGAGGCGCTCACCGCCGCCAAGGTCGACGACGCGGAGTTCACTCGCAAATGCGCCGACGAAGGCTATGCGCCGCTGAACCCTGAGTTCGGCACCAAGCCGCGTGTCGTCTACCGCAACCTCCACCGCTACCGGAAGTGCTTTGTCGGCGGCACGCTGGTCGCGACGCGGCAGGGCGTCGAGGATTGCATCGCCGGTGCCCGCGTCGAACTCCGCCGGGACGGCACGTCCGTCGGCACCGGCGCGAGCGACGCGTACGGCGAGTTCAAGATCGACGATCTCGAGCGCGACAGCGGCGCGTACGACCTGCACGTCACGGCGACGGGCATGCGTCCGCTGCAGCGCCGCATCACGCTTGGCGACAGCATCTACCTCGGCGCCATCGCGCTCGATTACGCCTGATCCTCCGCTTCCCCTACCGCCAGGACTCGCCCATGACCCGTCTGCGCACCTTCGTCACCACCGTCGCGATCGCCGGCGCCGCAGCCGCGCTCCCGATCGCTGCCGCCGCCGCGACCTACCCCGACCGTCCCGTGAAGCTCGTGGTCCCGTTCGCACCCGGCGCCACTACCGATATCCTCGCCCGCCTCGTGGCCGAGAAGCTCGCCGAGCGCTGGAAGCAGCCCGTGATCGTCGAGAACAAGGCCGGCGCCGGCAGCCTCATCGGCGCCGATTTCGTGGCGAAGAGCGCGCCCGACGGCTACACGCTCCTCTTCGGCTCGGAATCGCTCTCGCTGCTGCCGCACCTGCAGACGATGCCCTTCGACTGGCGCAGCGACCTCGTCCGCGTCTCGCTCACCGGCACGCTGCCGATCCTCCTCACCGCGACTGGAAAACGAGGCGATCTCAACTCGATGGTCGAACTCGTCGCCTACGCCAAGGCGAATCCCGGCAAGCTCAACTACGGCTCACCCGGTAAGGGGACCGTGCACCACCTCACGATGGAGCTCTTCGCGCAGGCTGCGGGCATCAAGCTCACGCACGTTCCCTACAAGGGCGCGGGCCCGGCGCTGCAGGACCTCGTCGCCGGAACGATCGAGGTGATGCCGGGCGCGGAGCCCAGCGCGAAGGGACAGATCCAGGCGGGCAACGTGCGCGCGCTCGCGGTGTTCGCGCCCGAGCGCATTCCGGGATTGCCGAACGTGCCGACTGCGCGCGAGGCGGGGGTGGCCTTCGAGGAGCAGTTCTGGTGGGGCATGATGGCGCCCGGCAAGACGCCGCCCGAGATCGTGCAGCAGATCGCCGACACCGCTGCGGCGATCGTCAAGGACCCCGAAACCGCGAAGCGCATCGTCGCGCTCGGCGTCACGCCGGTCGGCAGCAGCGCAGCGCAATTCGAGAAATTCTTCGTCGAGCAGAACGAGAAGTGGGGACGCATCGTGAAGTCGCTCGACATCAAGCTCGAATGAGGCCGACGTGAACCGGCGCTGGCGCCTCGTCCGGGTGCCGGGGCCCGTCCTTGCGGTTTCGGATTTCGAACTGGTCGACGAGCCCGCCAGGAGCCCGGCCGCGGGCGAGGTGCGGCTGCGCGCGATCTACCTCTCGCTCGACCCCTACCAGCGACATTGGCTCGGCGGCGCGCCGGGCTACGCCGCCCCGCCGTACCCGGGCGCAACACCGATCGGGCGCGCGATCAGCGAAGTGATCGAGTCGCGCGATCCGCGTCTTGCCGCTGGCGACGTCGTGCTGGGCGAGACCGGCTGGCAGTCGCAACCCACCGTCGCCGCCGAGCGCCTCGCGCGCCTCGATCCCACACTCGGCCCACTCTCCACCCATGTCGGCGTCCTGGGCTCGCCTGGGCTTACCGCCTGGGTCGGCATGCTCGACGTCTGCAGGCCGCGCACCGGCGAGATCGTGCTCGTTTCCGCGGCCGGCGGCGCCGTCGGTTCGGTCGCCGGGCAGATCGCCGCGCTGCACGGTGCCCGCGTGATCGGCGTTGCCGGCGACGCCGCCAAGTGCGAGCGCATCGTGCGCGAATTCAGCTTTGCCGCCTGCCTTAGCCATCGTGCGCCCGACTTTGCCGCCCAACTCGCGCGGGTGTGCCCTGACGGCATCGATGCGTACTTCGACAATACGGGTGGTCCGGTCACCGCCGCGGCGTGGGCGCAATTGCGCCACGGCGCGCGCGTAGCACTCTGCGGGCTCGTCGCTGAGTACGGACAAGGCGACGTCGCCGGCCCCAGTCTCAAACACCTCCTCGCGCAGCGCGCGAGCGTCACCGGCTTCAGCGTGCGCGAGCACCTGCCGCGCATGGCCGAATACCGGAAGCAGGCGTCCGCGTGGATCCGCGGCGGACGCCTGCGCTACGCGGAGCACATCGTGCAAGGAATCGAGCAGACGCCCCAGGCCTTCCTCGCGCTGCTGTCGGGCGCCACCTTCGGCAAGTGCCTCGTGCAGGTGGGCGCCGAGCCGCGAATCGAAGCGCGACGATGATCGGCGTTGCGCCGCGAGCGATCAGGCCCGAGACCTCGCAAGCCAGTCGCGCGGCGAGTGCCCCACCCGGGCCGCAAAGGCACGCGAGAGTGCGGATGCATTGGCGTAACCGAGCTCGTCGGCGAGGATCTTGAGCGGCCGGCCTTCACGCAGGCGACTTTGCGCCAGCGCGATCCGCCAGCCGCTCAGGTAATCCGCGGGAGTCTGCCCGACCGCCTCGCGAAAGGCATTGGCGAACGCCGTCCGCGACATGCCGGCAGCGGACGCCATGCGCGCGAGCGTCCACGGCTCACCGGGCGAGTCATGCATCGCGACCAGCGCGCGCGCGAGACGCGGATCCGACAGCCCGGCGACGAGGCCGGGACGCACCCCGGCCTCTTGCGGATGATCGAGCAGCCAGCGCAACAACTGGAGCACGACAACCTCGAACAACCGATCGGCCAGGAGGCGCTGTCCGCACCGGACCCGCTCGGTTTCGGCGAACAGCAGGTCGAGTGCCGAGTGCAGGCCCGGGACCCGCGTCAGCGGCAGCGCGATCAGCGGCGGTAGCGCCCGCGCCAGCGGATTGTCCGCACCGCCGTCGAAGACAAGCCGCGCGCAGGTGAAATCCGGCCCGTCGGCCGGCGGATTGTGAAAGCGATGCGTGAAGGGTCGCGCATACAGCAGCAGCGTCGGCTCGGCGAAGCGCATCCGCTCCGGCACGTCCCGCGCACCCGGATGACTCACCTCCAGCGCGCCGCGGCGCAGCACGTGCAGATAGCCATGCCCGGTGCCGGCATCGAAGTGGTTGAGACCGCAGAGCGCACCGGCGTGATGCAACTGCGCGCGGACACGGAAGCGGTCGAGGATGCCGGAGAGGCGATCGACGGGAGTGGGCGCCCGCATTTGTACGCAATGATGCGTTTGTTGAACGAATTGAACCGCATCATACAGAATCAATGCCCATACTGCCCCCCGTGATCCATTCGCCGAAAGGGCAAACCATGAATTCCTCGAAGCTCCCCCTCGTCCTCGCTGCCCTTCTGACCGGCATCGGCGGCGATGCGCTTGCCGCCGATGCCGGCCCGACCGCCGGCGTCTCCACCAGAGCCGACAAGACGGTGAAGGCGCCCTTCGACATCGTCCAGACGCGGATCTCGACGAAGGGCAACGTCGCGATCTTCCAGATGGCCGTTTCGGGCAAGGCCGGGGCCAGCCGTCCCGCCAGGTCCGGCAAGCTCGCCGGCAGTTCGGTGTTCTCCTACGTCTGGCCGACGAGTCTCGACCCCGCCGTTGTCGGCTTCGAGCCCAAGGCCGGGATCCTCGCCTTCGCGGTGACCTCGCACCCCGACTTCGACGACACGCCGCTGTTCGACGAGAACGGCGATGGCAAGCTCGGTAACGACGGCGGTGTCTGGCACTCGCATTGGGTCGTCCTGCAGCCCGATGCCGCCTGCGGCAAGGACGCGCTGAAGGTCGTCGACATCCCCGAAGGCAGCAAGCCGCGGCTGCCCAAGACCTGGCCCGGCCTGCCCATCCTGATCGACAGCCCGGGCTGGACGCCGACCTTCACCGGTCGGAGCGTCGAGGTGCGCGTGCCCTTCGACGACATCGGCGTCGTCGAGGCGAGCAGCTTCGATGGCGTCACCGCGGCGCTGCGCGTCAACGCCAGCGTGCACAACCCGCTGCTGTGCGTCGTCAATGTCTTCAAGGTGGCATCGGGTAACCTATCGCTTCCGGGGAAGGTCGACAGGTAGCAGCCGCTGGCCGATCCTCCCATGACCGAACGAGGCCCGGCGCCGCTGATGATGAACGACCCCCACGCTCACTGCGCTCGCTGCCCCCAAAGGGGGCGCAGTCAGCGGCTTGGGACGGCCCGGCGCCGCTGACGTGGACACGCCCACCCTGCACGAGCATCACGAGCGCTGGCCGGAGGCGGCGTCGATCGAGGATTTCCGGCGCAACCTCGCCGCCGTGCAGGCGCGCATCGCGGCGGCCTGCCAGCGGGTCGGCCGCGATCCCGCCGGCGTGCGCCTCCTGCCCGTGAGCAAGACCAAGAGCGAAGCCGCCATTCGCCTCGCCTACGCCGCCGGCTGTCGCGAATTCGGCGAGAACAAGCCGCAGGAGGCCTATCGCAAATGGGAGGCGATGGCGGACCTCACCGACCTGCGCTGGTCGGTGATCGGCCACCTGCAGACCAACAAGGCAAAGCTCGTCGCGCGCTGTGCAGCGGAATTCCAGGCGCTCGACAGCCTGCGCGTCGCCGAGGCGCTCGACCGGCGCCTGCAGGCCGAGGGTCGCGCACTCGACGTGCTGGTGCAGGTCAATACCTCCGGCGAGGCAAGCAAGTACGGCCTGCCACCTGCCGCGGTGGCGGCCTTCCTGCGCGAGTTGCCCGCATTCACCGCGTTGCGTGTGCGCGGCCTCATGACGCTCGCGCTCTTCTCGGCGGACGCCGCGCGGGTGCGCCGCTGCTTCGTGCTGTTGCGTGAATTGCGCGATGGGCTGCGCGAGGCGGCGCCGGACGGGATCGGATTCGACGAACTGTCGATGGGGATGTCGGGCGATTACGAGATCGCCGTCGAGGAAGGCGCAACGGTGGTGCGCGTCGGGCAGGCGATCTTCGGGGCGCGGGTGACGCCGGACTCCGACTACTGGCCTGCCGGCGCCGCGCCGGCCTGACGCTGCGCTTGCGCCAGCGACGCGCGGTGTGCGCCGCTACGCTGCCCGCGGATTCTCTTTCACGCGGCTCACGAGCTGCGTGGGATCGACGAAGCGCAGCGCGATGAGGAGCCACACGAGCGTCACCGCCATGTAGATCATCGCCATGGCATCGACCGATTGCGGCGCGCGCACCCCCGCCGCGAACACCGCGTAGTACAGCGCGACGACGAGCGTCTGCGAATCGCCGCCGGCGGTGAGGAAGGTGAGCTCGAACATCGCGATCGTGCGCACCAGCACGAGCAGCGACGCGGCGAGGATTCCCGGCGCCAGCAGCGGCACCAGCACGTGACGGAACACGTTCGCCGTATTGGCGCCGAAGACGCGGGCCGCCGACTCGAGATTGATGTCGATCTGCTCGATGAACGGCGTCATCACCAGGATCACGAACGGCACGGTGGGGATGAGATTGGCGAGAATCACGCCCCACAGCGTGCCGCCGACGTGCGCCTGATAGAGCACGGTGGCGAGCGGAATGCCGTAGGTGAACGGCGGAACCATGAGCGGCAGGAGGAAGAGCAGCATCAGCGCCTTCTTGCCGACGAAGTCGCGGCGGGCGAGCGTGTACGCCGCCGGCACGCCCAGGACGAGCGAGAGCAGGACCACCGCGAACACGACCTCGACGGTGACCCACAGCACGTGCAGGAGCTGGAACTCCTTCCACGCCTCGGCGTACCAGCTCACGGTCCAGCCGTCGGGCAGCCAGGTGCCGAGCCAGCGGCGTGCGAACGAGCTCGTGGCGACCGCCGCGATGATGAGACCGACGTTGACGAGGAAGAGCGTCATCACGCCGGTGAGGAGCGCGCGCCACGCGCGCTGGTGCCACTCGGCGGAGGCGCCGGCCATCGTGCTTGCGGGCGTCGCGCTCATCCCTTGCCTCCCACCACCGGCCCGCGATAGAACGCCTTGCGCAGGCCGAGCACCGCCACCACGATCAGCAGTTGCACGGCACCCATGATCATCGCGATCGCCGACGCCAGCGCGTAGTCGTACTGCTCGAAGGCGGCCTCGTAGGCGGCGATCGAGATCACCCGCGTCGGACCGGCCGGCGAGCCCAGCAGCACCGCGGACGGAAAGACCGAGAATGCCTGCACGAAGGCGAGACAGAAACAGATCGCAAGACCCGGCGCGAGGAGCGGCAGGTAGATCTGCATGAACTGCTCGCGCGGCCCGGCGCCGAGCGTCGACGCCGCGCGCGCCAGCACCGGATCGATGCCGGTGATGTAGGAGAGGATCAACAGGAACGTGAACGGAAAGCCGGAAACGACGAGCGAGATCAGCACGCCCCAGAAATTGTGCGTGAGCCGGATCGGCCCGTCGTACAGGTGGATGAGCTGCAGGAACTGCGACAGCCAGCCCTTCGGGCCGAAGTAGATCAGCATCCCCTCGGCGACGAGCACGGTGCCGAGCGTGATCGGCACCACGAGGAGCATCGTCACCCAGCGCTGGAAGCGACTCTTGCGGCGCAGCCGGTACGCGATCGGCAGCGCGAGGCCGACGTTGATGATCGTCGCCGGCAGCGCGAGCTTCAGCGTGATCCAGATCGTGGGGTAGAGGTTGTCGGTGGTGAAGAAGTGGATGTAGTTGGCGAGCGCTCCGCCCTCCTTCGTCTGGAACGACAGCCACAGGCCGTAGAGGAACGGATAGACGAAGAGCGCCAGCATGAATACCGCCGCCGGCAGCACGAGGAGGAGGATCCGATCGAACGGCGGCCGCGCGTCGGCGCGATCCCCGGCGAGGGCGGGAGCGCCGCTCATCGCACGACCTGCCACGCTGCCGCGCCGCGCGGCGCGTTCATGCGGCCACGCGGTCGCTGGGATAGACCAGCGCGCGCTCGACGGGGAGATGCACATGGATCGTGTCGCCGCGACGCAACGTCACCGGACCGCGGACGTGCAGTATGTGATCGCCCGGGATGACGATGTCGACCAGGGCATCGCGCCCGGCGTATTCGACGTTGTCGACCTTGCCGGTGACCGTGTTCGGACCGACGCCGTCGACCACGGTGATTTCCTCGGGCCGGATGGCGAGCATCGCCCGCTTGCCGGACGGCGCCTGCTTCACGCGCGCCGCGAGCTCGATGCCGGGCCCGCGCAGCGTGACCGTGCGGGCGTCGCCGCCGACCACCTCGAGTTCCAGGACGTTGCGATATCCCATGAAGCGGGCGACGTGCAGGTTGGCGGGCTCCTCGTACACCTCGGGTGGGGGGCTCACCTGCTGCACCACGCCGTCCTTCATCACCACGATGCGATCGGCGAGCGACAGCGCCTCGTCCTGGTCGTGCGTGACGTAGATCGTCGCGCGGTCGAGTTCCCGATGGATGCGCCGGATCTCGGCGCGCGTCTCGACGCGCAGCTTGGCGTCGAGGTTGGACAGCGGCTCGTCCATCAGCACGAGCGGCGGCTCGATGACGATCGCGCGCGCGATCGCGACGCGCTGCTGCTGGCCGCCGGAGAGCTGCCCGGGCAGCTTGTGCGCCTGGCCGACGAGCTGCACCATCGCGAGCGCCGTATCGACGCGCCGGGCGATCTCGCCGGCGGCGACGCCGCGCATGCGCAGGCCGAAGCCCACGTTACGGGCGACGCTCATGTGCGGGAACAGCGCGTAGTTCTGGAATACCATCCCGAAGCCGCGCTTCTCGGGCGGCAGCGTATCGATGCGCTGGTCATCGAGCCAGATCGCACCGCCGGAGAGCGGGAACAACCCCGCGATGCAGTTGAGTGCGGTCGACTTGCCGCAGCCCGAAGGCCCGAGGAGGCAGATGAATTCGCCGCGCCGGATGGTGAGCGACATCTCGTCGAGCGCGTTGAAGGCCTTGCCCTGCGCACCGGCAAAGCGGCGCGTGACGCGGTCGAGACGAAGTTCGGAGAAGTCGTGCTTGGTCATGGCGAGGGTGGCGCGGAACCGGTGTCACCTGCACGTCGCGCGCGACGTGCCGCGCAAGAATGCGTGATGCCGCGGCGCGGTTCGCGACCGGCGACGAGGCATCACGCGCACTGCGGACAGCCGCTACTTCGTTTTCTGCGAGCCGACCTGCTGATCCCAGATGCGGAACGCGTCGACCTGCGCCTTGGCTTCGAGCGATTGCGTATGCGGGAACTCGGCAAACCACTTCTCGTACTCGGGCCGGCCGAATTCCTTGATGAGCGCCTGGCTCGCCGCCGGCGCCATCGACAGCGGCACGTTCTTCACCGCCGGACCCGGATAGAAGTAGCCCTTGTCGTAGGTGAACGCCTGCGCCTCCGGCGTCAGCATGAACGCCATCACGTCGAGAACCGCCGCGAGCTTGTCGCCGGACACGCCCTTCGGCACCACCATGTAGTGCGCGTCGTTGACCCAGGTCATGCCCTTGAACGGGGCGACCTGGAACTCCTTGGGCACGATGCCGAGGATGCGCGGGTTGAGGTCCCAGCCCGTCATCGTCACCGTCATGTCGCGCGAGCCTTC
>JBDHRR010000133.1:0-9102 GCA_039807685.1 Burkholderiales bacterium | reverse complement strand
GCGTCGGCGCGCAGCACCGAGTCGCGCGCGGCACGCATCGCGTAACCGAAGGGCGAGAACAGCATGCGGCGCAGCACCCAGGCACCCACGAGCACCAGCGCGAGCGTGAGGTAATAGTAGGCGCGCGTGCCGGCGAGCCACGGCGCGGGCCACACGCCGGTCAACCCGTTGCTGCCGCCGGTGAACGAATCCCACTGGTAGGCGACCGCCCAGGCGATCTGCGCGAAGGCGAGCGTGAGCATCGCGAGGTACACGCCCGTCAGCCGTACCGAGAACCAGCCGAAGACGAGCGCGCCGGCCGCGGCGACGAAGGGCGCGGCGACGAGCGCCGCTTCCATCGGCAATCCCGCGGCGCGGACGAGGATCGCGGCGCCGTAGGCACCGAGCCCGAAGTATGCGGCGTGCCCGAACGAGTGCATGCCGCCCGGCCCCATGATGAAGTGGAGGCTCGTCGCGAAGAGCACCGCCACCAGGATGTCGATGGCGAGCACCGCGACGTAAGGCTGCTGCGCCGTCATCGGCGGCAGCGCCACGAGCGCCAGCACGAGTACCGCCGCTACTGCCTTGGCGAGATTGTCGCCGGGACGCAGCGGCGCCTCGGCCGCACCGCTCACGCGTGGCGGCGCCTGCGGCCGGCCGAGCAGCCCCCACGGCCGCACGACGAGGACGATCGCCATCACCAGGAACTCGACGACGAGCGTCAGCTTGGAAAACGAGATGGTGACGCCGAAGACGTCGACCACGCCCAGCCAGATGCAGATCGCCTTCAGCTCGGCGATCAGCAGTGCAGCGATATAGGCGCCGGGCAGCGAGCCCATCCCGCCGACGACGACCACGACGAACGCCGCACCGATGGTCGCCAGGTCGAGTTCGAGGTTCGCCGGTTCGCGCGGCAACTGCAGCGCGCCACCCAGTCCGGCGAGGAGCGCGCCGAGCGCGAAGACGCCGGTGAAGAGCCACGCCTGGTTGACGCCGAGTGCCCCCACCATCTCGCGATCCTGCGTCGCGGCGCGCACCAGCGTGCCGAAACGCGTGCGCGTGAGCAGCAACCAGACGAGCGCCAGCACGAGCGGGCCCACGACGATCAGGAAGAGATCGTACGACGGGAACGCGCGTCCCAGGATCGCGACCGAACCGCCCAGGCCCGGGGCGCGCGGGCCGAGGAGTTCCTCCGGGCCCCAGATCCACAGCGCGGCGTCCTTGATGACGAGCACCAGGGCGAAGGTGGCGAGGAGCTGGAAGAGTTCGGGCGCCCGGTAGATGCGGCGCAGCACCACGATCTCGACGACGGCGCCGACGACGCCGACCGCCACCGCGGCGACGGCGAGCCCCAGCCAATAGCCCGCTCCGCCGCCCAGCCACGCCACCGCCGAATAGGCAGCGTAGACCCCGACCATGTAGAACGAGCCGTGCGCGAAATTGACGATCCGGGTGACGCCGAAGATGAGCGACAACCCGGCTGCGACGAGGAACAGCGACGACGCCCCCGCCAGCCCGTTCAGGAGCTGCGCAACGAAGCTTGCGAGGGCGTCCATCCGGGACGCAGCGGCCGATCAGTCGGCCGGACGGAGCTTCTTGACCTCGGCTGCGGACGGCAGCACCTTGGCGCCGTCGATGTAGCGGAAATCGACCATGATCCCCTTGCCGCCATCGTTCTTGGTCGTTCCGACGTAGCCGCCCATCGTCGACTGGTGGTCCTCGGGGCGATAGGTGATCATCCCGAACGGCGTGCCGACCTGCAGGCCCGAGAAGGCGGCGATCATCTTCTCGGTATCCGTCGACTTCGCCTTCTGCATGCCGGCGGCGAGCGACTTGATCGCGCTGTAGCCGACGACCGACCCGAGGCGCGGATAGTCGTTGAATGCCTTCCGGTAGGCGGCGAGGAAGGCCTTGTGCTCCGGCGTGTTGATCGCGTACCACGGGTAGCCCGTCACCACCCAGCCGTTGGGCGCTTCATCCTTCAGCGGATCGAGGTACTCCGGCTCGCCGGTGAGGAGGCTCACCACCTCGCGGCCCTTGAAGAGACCGCGCGTGTTGCCCTCGCGGACGAACTTCGCGAGATCGGCGCCGAAGAGCACGTTGAAGATGGCATCCGGCTTGGCATCGGCGAGCGCCTGCACCACGCTGCCGGCGTCGACCTTGCCCAGCGGCGGCGCCTGCTCGACGACGAACTCGACGCCCGGCTGCGCCGCCTTCATGAGCTCCTTGAAGGTGGCCACCGCCGACTGCCCGTACTCGTAGTTGGGGTAGACGATCGCCCAGCGCTTCTTGTTCATCTTCACCGCTTCCGGGATGAGCATCGCCACCTGCATATAGGTCGACGGGCGCAGCCGGTACGTGTAGCGATTGCCGTTCTGCCAGACGATCTTGTCGGTCAGCGGCTCGCTCGCGAGATAGAACACCTTCTTCTGCTTCGCGAAGTCGGTGAGCGCGAGGCCGATGTGCGACAGGAAGGCGCCGGTCAGCACGTCCACCTTCTCGCGCGAGACGAGCTCTTCGGCAAGGCGCACCGCATCGCCCGGATTCGCATTGTCGTCGCGGGTGATGAGCTCGAGCTGCTTGCCGTTGACGCCGCCGGCGGCGTTGATCTCGTCGATCGCGAGCTGCATCCCTCGCTTGTACGGCTCGAGGAACGCGGGCTGCGCCTTGTAGCTGTTGATCTCGCCAATCTTGATCGTGCCTTGCGCGGCAGCAGGCAGTGCGCCCGCGCCCAACAGGGTGGCCACGGCCACCGGCAAAGCGATGCGGCTCATCAATCGCAACATGGTGCTGACTCCCAGAGGTGGGTGGAACGGACGGTGCAACCGGAACGCGAGGCCGTCATCCTGCCACGACGGCACGACCGCCCGCCAGGACGGCGCCGGCGGGTCGCACGGCGACCCGGCCGTCACAGGCCGCGCAGTCGACCGGTCTCCCCCTTCCGACCCGCCCCAATTGCCGGGCAGCGGCCGGCAGTGTAGCATTTGCTACATCAAATCGTCAGCCGTCGAGCGGCGTGCGGGTCGCTCGATGCGGCGGGCCGCGACGGCCACCTCCCCCACCACGCAAGCCCCCGGATGAGTACCTTCAACGAAGAGCGCGTGCTGTCCGTGCACCACTGGACCGACCGCCTGTTCAGCTTCACGACGACTCGCGACGGCGCGATGCGCTTCTCGAACGGACACTTCACGATGATCGGCCTCAAGACCGACTCGCGTCCGTTGCTGCGCGCCTACAGCATCGCCAGCGCCAACTACGAGGACCACCTCGAATTCCTCAGCATCAAGGTCGAGGACGGCCCGCTCACCTCCCGCCTGCAGCACATCCGTCCGGGCGATTCGATCGTCGTCGGCCGCAAGGCAACCGGCACGCTGCTCGTCGACTACCTCCTGCCCGGCAAGCGCCTGTATCTCTTCGCAACCGGCACCGGGCTCGCGCCGTTCATGAGCATCGTGCGCGATCCCGAGACCTACGAGCGGTTCGCGCAGATCGTGCTGGTGCATGGTGTACGCAAGGTCGACGAACTCGCCTACCACGATCTCCTCGTCGAGCACCTGCCGACGCACGAGTTCCTGGGCGACATGGTGACGACGCAACTCGCCTACTATCCGACGGTCACGCGCGAGGAGTACCGCTACACCGGCCGCATCCCCGACCTCATCGCCAGCGGCAAGCTCGGCGCCGACCTCGCCCTGCCGCCGCTCGATCCGGCAGTCGACCGCGCGATGATCTGCGGCAGTTCCGCGATGCTGCGCGACCTGAAGACGCTGCTGGCCGAGCGCGGCTTCAGCGAGGGCAATACCACGACCCCGGGCGCTTTCGTCGTCGAGCGCGCCTTCGTCGAACGCTAGGCAGGCGGTCAGACGACGCCGCGCGCGTGCAGCGCGGCGATCGCCGCGTGACCCATGCCGAGCCAATCGGCGAGCACCTCGTCGGTGTGCTCGCCGAGGTCGGGCGGTGCCCGCCGGTACGCCACCGGGGTCGCCGACAAGCGGATCGGATTGGCAACGAGATCGACGCTCCCCGCCCGCGCGTGCTCCATTGCGAGGCGCACGCCGCGCGCGCGCACCTGCGGATCGGCGAACACCTCGTCGATGCGATTGATCGGCCCGCACGGCACTCCCACGGCCTCGAGTGCGGCGATCCACTCGTGCGTGGTCCGCGCGACGGTCGCCTGGCGAAGGAGCGGAAGCAGGACGGCGCGGTTGGCGACCCGCGCCGGATTGGTCGCGAAGCGCGCATCGGTCGCCCACTCGGGACGCCCGGCCACCGCGCAGAACTTCGCGAACTGCGCATCGTTGCCGACGGTGAGGATCAGGTCGCCGTCGGCGGTCGGGAAGTCCTGGTAGGGCACGATGTTCGGATGCGCGTTGCCCATGCGGCGCGGCGCGATGCCGCCGACGAGGTAGTTCGATGCCTGGTTGGCAAGACAGGCGATCTGCACGTCGAGGAGCGCGAGATCGATGTACTGCCCGCGCCCCGAACGCTCGCGCTCGGCGAGCGCCGCCTGCACCGCGATCGTCGCGTAGAGGCCGGTCATGATGTCGGTCAGCGCCACCCCGACCTTCTGCGGACCGGCGCCCTCCTCGCCATCGGCCCGGCCGGTCACGCTCATGAGCCCGCCCATTCCCTGGATCATGAAGTCGTAGCCTGCGCGCGCGGCATAGGGGCCGTCCTGCCCGAAGCCGGTGATCGAGCAGTAGACGAGCCGCGGGTGTCCGGCAGCGAGGCTCGCGTAGTCGAGCCGGTATTGCGCGAGTCCGCCTTGCTTGAAGTTTTCGATGAGCACGTCGGCGCGCGCCGCGAGATCGCGCACGAGCGCCTGCCCCTCGGCGTGCGCGAGATCGACGGTGAGCGAGCGCTTGTTGCGATTCGCACACAGGAAGTACGCCGACGCATCGGTGTCGCGGCCGTCGCGGTCCTTGAGCCACGGCGGTCCCCAGGCGCGCGTGTCGTCACCCGCACCCGGCCGTTCGAGCTTGACGACGTCGGCGCCGAGATCCGCCAGGAGTTGTCCGGCCCACGGGCCCGCCAGCACCCGCGACAGGTCGAGCACCCGGATGCCGGCGAGCGGCGCGGCACGCATGTCCGGCTGCGGCGCACTCATGCGATGTTGCCAGCGCCGCCCGCCGCGCGGCGGCACTCCCGGTTCGCCCTCATGCGATCCCTCCTCTCGAACTCATGGTGTCGGCTGCGCCCGGATCCGGGCGACGGTGGCTTCGAGGTCCCGCCACGGCGGTTGCGCCGGCGCGAAGCGCGCCCGCAGGTACGCCGCGAGGCTCGCCACCTGGCGGTCGGACAGTGCATCGCGAAACGCCGGCATGAAGCCGATCTCGGCGGTGGCGGGCTCGCGCACGCCCTCGAGCACCGCGCGCAGCAGGTTGTCGGGTCGCTCGCTGTGCAGGCTCGTGTAGTGCGCGAGCGGCAGGTTGCGGCCGAGAAGCACGGGACCGTCGCCCGCGTGGTGGCAGGCGCCGCAGGCCCCGGTGAACAGACGAGCGGCTTCGCTGTCGACGGCGCTTGCCCGGGACGCCTGCACCAGCGACTGCGCGAGTGCCGCCGTGTCGCCGACCGGCGCGTGGAACGACGCGAGATACGTCGCGATCGCCCGCACGTCGGTCTCCGGCAGCGTCGCGAGATCGCGCACGATCGGCGCCATCGGCCCCGCCACGCTGCCATGCTCGCGCGTGTGCCCGCGGCGCAGGTAGGCGAAGAATTCATCCTCGGTCCACGGCACCGGCGCCGCCGACCGCGAGGTGAGCGCGGGGGCTTCCCAGCCCTCGACCAGCGCGCCCGCGAGGTACGCCGCACCGGTCCGCTCGGCACCGAGCGCGTCGCGCGGCGTGTGACAGGCGCCGCAGTGACCGGCGCCTTCGACGAGATACGCGCCGCGATTCCACTGTTCCGAGCGCGCCGGGTCGGGTCGGTAGGCGCCGGGGTCGAGGTGGAGCGCGTTCCACAGCGGCAGCGCCGCGCGCCGGTACGGGAACGGCAGGTCGGTCGCCGGCACCGCGTGCCGGACCGCTGGCTGGCTCATGAGGTACGCGTAGAGGGCCAGGAGATCGTCGTCGGTCAACTTGGTGAACGAGGTATAGGGAAACGCCGGGTACAGGTGCCGGCCGTCGCGCGAGATGCCCTCGCGCATCGCCCGCGCGAATGCCGCGTAGGACCAGGCACCGATGCCGGTCTCGGGATCGGGCGTGAGGTTGGTGGTGACGATGGCGCCGAACGGTGTCGGCAGCGGGCGCCCGCCGGCGTTGGTGACGCCGCCGGGCGCGGTGTGGCACTCGGCGCAGTTGCCGGCAGCGGCGACCTCCCGCCCGCGTTCGAGTGCGGCAGCGGTGAAGAGCGCCGGATCGGGGAGGGCGACGGGAGCCAGTGCCGGGCGGTAGCCGACGAATGCAGCCGCCATGCCGAGCGCACCGGTGACGAGCGCTCCCACGATCCCCCACCCGCGGCGCCGGCGCGGCGGCGCAACGATCGGCAAGGTGGAGCCAGGCAAGCGCTGCACCGGCGACGCGGGCGATTCGGTGCCGGTCGCCGGGCCCAGCGCCGCGCGCACCACCTCGGGGGTGAACGGCGGCTCGCGAAAGCGCACTCCGGTCGCGTCGAAGATCGCATTGGCGATCGCTGCGGTCCCCGGCACCGACGACGCTTCGCCGATGCCGAGCGGCGGCTCGCCCTGCCGCGGCATCGTCACCACTTCGATGACCGGCACCTCGCGGAAGGAGAGGATCGGATACGCCCCCCAGTCGCGTGCCTCGGGCGCCCCGGCCGCGTCGAGCGGCACGCGCTCCTTCAGCGCCCGGCTCGTCGTCTGCACGACGTTGCCGTGCACCTGATGCACCGCGCCGGCGGGATTGACGATCGTTCCCGCGTCGTGGCCCACCACCACGCGACGCACGTGCACCTCGCCGCTCACCCGATTCACTTCGACGTCGGCCACCCATGCGGTCCACGACGCGCCAAAGCCGGGAAAGCGGCTGTGCACGTAGCGCGCGTAGGCGAAGCCCTGGCCCTTGAGGAAGTCGCCGTCGCTGCCCTGCCCCATCGGCTGCGCGTGGCGGATCCAGCCCGCGCGTTGCGTCGTCGCCTCGATGAGTTCGACGGCGCGCGGATCGTCGAGGTGGCGCAGGCGGAATTCGACGGGGTCCGCCTGCGCGGCGGTCGCAAGCTCGTCGACGTAGCATTCGTGCGCGAAGCTGTTCGGCAGCGCCGAGACGCCGCGCAGCCACGACGCGCGCAGGATGGGCGCCATGTCCTGTGCGGCGACGCGCAGGTTGGGGTACCCGTAGGGCGGCACCGCGGTCCGGTCGCCCATCTCGAAGACCACGGCCGTCGCTTCGACGGTGCCGGTGAGCAGAAGCGCGAGCGTCGGCGCCGCGTTCGACGGATACGAGGTCGAAAAATCGTAGGCGACGGCGCGGCCATCGGCATCGAGGCCGCCGTTGACCTGCATCAACTGCGCGGCGCCCTTGGGCTCCCACAGGTGCTCCTGCTCGCGGGTGAGCTGCACGCGCACCGGCCGCGCGACCGCGCGCGCGAGCAGCAGCGCATCGGCAGCAACGTCGTCCGCGCAGTTGCGCCCGTAGCAGCCCGACGCCTCGAGACGGATCACCTCGATCGCCGGTGCCGGCAGGCCGACGAGCCGGGAGAGGTCCGCGCGCAGCGTGTGCGGATTCTGCGAACCCGTCCACACCGTCGCCCGCGCACCGTGCCAGTCGGCGACCGCGCAGGAGGGTCCGATCGAGGCGTGGAGCTGATACGGCCACAGGTATTCGCGGGCGAGCGGTCGCGCGGCGGCAGCCAGCGCCGCATCGACGTCGCCGCGCTCGGCCACCACGCGCCGGGTCGACGGATTGGTGCGCACCGCGTTCTTCACGTCGGTGAGGCTGGCGATCCCCGGCCACGGCTTCCATTCCACGCGCAGCGCGCGCGCCGCCGCCTCGGCGACCTCCTCGCGCTCGGCGACGATCCCGATGAAATCGCGAATGACCACGACCGCGACGACTCCCGGCAGGTGCGCGATCGACGCCTCGTCGACCGCGACCAGCGAGTTGCCGACGAAGTCGCCGGCGTCGACCCCCGCATAGGGCGGACGCACGACGCGGCCGTGCAGCATGCCGGGCAGGCGCACGTCGTGGACGTAGACCGCTTCGCCCGCCGCCTTTGCCGGCAGGTCGACGCGCGGCACCGGCTGCCCGACGAGGCGGTGCTCCGCCACCGACTTCACGTGCGCGTCGGGATCGAGCTTCAATTCCACGTGCAGGCCGGCGACGAGTTCGCCGTACGTCACGCGTTGCCCCGGATCCTCGACGACGAACGCCACGCCGTCGCGCGTTGCGAGACTCTCGCTCGGCACGCCAAGCCGCTCCGCTGCGCGCTCGACGAGCCAGGCGCGCGCTTGCGCTGCGGCGAGCCGCAACGGCACCGCCGAAATCTGGATCGAGGCGCTGGCGATCGTCGGACCCTGGTTGGGCACGCGCGCAGTGTCGCCCAGCGCCATCGCGACGGCGGCAAACGGCGCGTCGAGCTCGTCGGCCACGATCTGCGCGAGCGACGTGCGCAGCCCCGTGCCGAGATCGACGTGACCGCACAGGCCGGTCACGCTGCCGTCGTCCCAGATCGCGACCAGGATCTCCACGCCCTCGGTGAGGTCCGCGGGGACGGTAGGCGGCTGGCCGCGCGCGGGAGGTGCCGCCGCCGGCGGTTCGCGCACGACCACGAGAACGCCGGCAGCGGCGTGAAAGTCGGCGCGCGTCCGTGGCGCGTCGGCGCGGCGCGTCATCGCTGCGCGTCCTCGGCCAGCAACGCGGCGGCGCGGTGCACGGCGCGCAGGATCTCGACGTGCGCGCCGCAGCGGCACAGGCTGCACCCGAGTTCGGCGCGGATCTCGGCATCGGTGGGCCGCGCGTTGCGGGCAAGAAGGGCAACGGTCGTCATGATCATGCCGTTGAGGCAATAGCCGCACTGCGCCGCCTCCTCGACGACGAAGGCGCGCTGCACGGGATGCAGCGTGCCGTCGCGGGCGAGGCCCTCGAGCGTGGTGATCGCGCGCCCGGCGACCCCGCCGGCCGGAATCACGCAGGCCCGCGCGGCGATCCCGTCGATGAGGACCGTGCA
>JBDHRR010000132.1:0-9222 GCA_039807685.1 Burkholderiales bacterium | reverse complement strand
GGTGGCGCGGCGGCCGCCCGCCGCGCCGAGGAAGCGCTACAGCACCGACTTCAGGAGCTTGCCCATTTCCGCCGGATTCTTCGTCACCTTGATGCCCGAGGCCTCCATCACGTCGAGCTTCTCCTGCGCGGTACCCTTGCCGCCCGAGATGATGGCGCCCGCGTGACCCATGCGCTTGCCCGGCGGCGCGGTGACGCCGGCGATGAAGCCGACCACCGGCTTCTTCATGTGCTCCTTGGCCCACAGCGCGGCGGTCTCCTCGTCGCTGCCGCCGATCTCGCCGATCATGATGACGGCGTCGGTATCGGGATCGTCGTTGAAGACCTTCAGGATGTCGATGTGCTTCAAGCCATTGACCGGATCGCCACCGATGCCGACCGCGGTCGATTGTCCCAGCCCGAGTTCGGTCAACTGGCCCACCGCTTCGTAGGTCAAGGTGCCCGAGCGCGAGACGACGCCGATGCGGCCCTTCTTGTGGATGTGGCCGGGCATGATGCCGATCTTGATCTCGTCGGGCGTGATGACGCCGGGACAGTTGGGCCCGAGGAGGAGCGTCTTCTTGCCCTGCATCCGGTAGCGCGTATTGATCATGTCGCGCACCGGGATGCCTTCGGTGATGCACACGACGAGATCGAGCCCGGCGTCGACCGCCTCGTCGATGGCGGCGGCGGCAAACGGCGGCGGCACGTAGATCACGCTCACGGTGGCGCCGGTCGCCTGCTTCGCCTCCTTCACCGTCGCATAGATCGGCACGCCCTCGAAATCCTCACCCGCCTTCTTGGGATTGACGCCGGCGACGAAGCAGTTCCGGCCGTTGGCGTACTCGCGGCACATCCGCGTGTGGAACTGGCCGGTCTTGCCGGTGATTCCCTGCGTGATGACCTTGCTGTTCTTGTTGACCAGGATGCTCATGGGTGCTCCTCAGAAATTCCACAAAGAGGCGCGGAGGCGCCGAGGCGGGCCTGCTCTGTGTCTCGGCGTCTCATCGTGTACCCGCCTTGCCGCTAGCGGCGGCGACGGCCTTCTCGGCGGCCTCGGCCATGTTGTTGGCCGAGATGATCGGCAGGCCCGACTTGGCGAGGATCTCGCGACCGAGGTCCTCGTTGGTGCCCTTCATGCGCACCACCAGCGGCACCTTGAGGTCGACCGCCTTCGAGGCCGCGACGACACCTTCGGCGATGGTGTCGCAACGCATGATGCCGCCGAAGATGTTGACGAGGATCGCCTTCAGCTTCGGATTGCGCAGCATGATCTTGAAGGCCTCGGTGACCTTCTCGGCGGTGGCGCCGCCGCCGACGTCGAGGAAGTTGGCGGGCTCGCCGCCGTAGAGCTTGATCGTGTCCATCGTCGCCATGGCAAGCCCGGCGCCGTTGACGAGGCAGCCGATGTTGCCGTCGAGCGAGATGTACGAGAGGTCGAACTTGGACGCCGCGACCTCCGCGGGATCTTCCTCGTCGAGGTCGCGCATCTCCACGATCTCGGGATGGCGGAAGAGCGCATTGCTGTCGAAGTTGAGCTTGGCGTCGAGCGCGATCACCTTGCCGTCGCCGGTGACGACGAGCGGATTGATCTCGGCGAGCGAGGCGTCGGTCTCCCAGAACGTCTTGTACAGGCCCTGCAGCATCGCACGCGCCTGCGCGACGCTCGCATCGGGCACGCCGATCTTGCGCGCGACGTCGTCGGCCTCGGCATCGGTCAGCCCCTTGGCAGGGTCGACGAACACCTTGTGGATCTTCTCCGGCGTGGTGGCAGCGACGTGCTCGATGTCCATGCCGCCCTCGGACGAGGCCATGAGCGCGACCCGCTGCGTGCCGCGATCGACGACCATGCCGACGTAGAGCTCCTTCCTGATGTCGGCACCTTCCTCGATCAGGAGCCGGCGCACCTTCTGGCCGGCGGGGCCCGTCTGGTGCGTCACGAGCTGCATGCCGAGGATCTCGCCGGCGCGCTGGCGCACTTCGTCGAGCGACTTCGCGACCTTGACGCCGCCACCCTTGCCGCGACCGCCGGCGTGGATCTGCGCCTTCACGACCCAGACCGGGCCGCCGAGCGTCTGCGCCGCCTTGACGGCCTCGTCGACGGTGAACGCCGGAATGCCGCGCGGGACGGGCATGCCGTACTTGCGGAAGAGCTCCTTGCCCTGATACTCGTGGATTTTCACGAACGTTCCTCCTCGGTGACGCGGGAATCGGTGGCAACGGGCGCGCCGCCCCGGTACCACTGCGGATAGTGGCGGCGCACGTTGTCGGCGGTGGTCGCGAGCGCGTGACAGCGATCGAGCTGGAAGGGCTTGCCCGGACCCGAGTCCTCGCGGCGCAGGCCGGCAAAGGTCTGGATCGCCGCCGTGGGCAGATAGGAGAGCATCTCGGTGAGATGCGTGCAGCCCTGCACGCCGCCCAGCGTGTCGTGCAGGCGCTTGCGAAAGCCGTCGACCAGGTTCGCGCCGACGAGCTTGCGATACATGGGCGCGATGCTGTGGCACACGCCGGGATACGGCGCATGGCCGGTCAGCGCTTCGATCGCGTGGATCACGAAATTGCGATCGATCGTCGCACGGATCCACATGTCGTGCACGGGGACACCCGCGGGACGCACGCCGGTGAGGAGCTCGAAGTCGCGATCCTTGACGTCGGTGAGGTGCGCCTCGATGTCGAAGAGGCCATCGGCGCGCGCGAAGCCGTCGAACGTCACCGCCCTCCGGTGCAGGCGCTCGCGCTCCACGGTGGGCAAGGACAAGGAATGGGACACGATGGGTGCTCGTTCGGGTCTTGGTGGAAGACCGCTCCCGCGCGGACCCGCGTGGTCGACGGCTGGCTAGAATGGCGACAACGGGCCGATTTTACGACGGCGCACGCATGACCGGCAACGGGAGGTGAAAACGATGTCCTACGTCCTGTCCCTCGACCAGGGCACCACGAGTTCGCGCGCGATCATTTTCGCGGCGGACGGCACGATCCGCGCGCAGGCGCAGCGCGAGTTCCGGCAGATCTTCCCGCAGCCCGGCTGGGTCGAGCACGACGCCACCGAGATCTGGGCGACGCAGTCGGGCGTCATGCACGAGGCGCTCGCGAAAGCCCGCATTCCGGCGACAGCGATCGCGGCGCTCGGCATCACCAACCAGCGCGAGACGACGGTGCTCTGGGAGCGCGCCACCGGCAAGCCGATCGCCAACGCGATCGTCTGGCAGGACCGGCGCACCGCGGACCTCTGCGAAGCGCTGCGCGCGCAAGGCCACGAGCAAACGTTCGCGCGCAAGACCGGCCTCGTCCTCGATGCGTATTTCTCGGGAACGAAGCTCAAGTGGCTGCTCGACCACGTGCCCGGAGCACGAGTGCGCGCCGAACGCGGCGAGCTCGCCTTCGGCACAATCGATTCGTGGGTCGTGTGGAACCTCACCGGCGGCAAGGTCCACTGCACCGACGCGAGCAATGCGAGCCGCACGCTGCTCTTCGACATCCACGCCGGTGCGTGGGACGACGAGTTGCTGCATCTTCTCGACGTGCCGCGCGCGGTGCTGCCCGAGGTCGTCGCCTCGTCGGCGGTCGTCGGCGAGACGATGCTCGACGGCCACGTCGTGCCGATCGCGGGCATCGCCGGCGACCAGCAGGCGGCGCTCTTCGGACAGGCGTGCACCGCGCCGGGGCTTGCCAAGAACACCTACGGCACCGGCTGCTTCCTGCTGCTCAACACCGGAAGCGAGGCGGTGACGTCACGCAACCAGCTCGTCACCACCGTCGCCTGGCGGCGCCACGACCGCCTCGATTACGCGCTCGAAGGAAGCGTCTTCATCGCCGGCGCGGTCGTGCAGTGGCTGCGCGACGGCCTGCAGATCATCCGTCACGCCCGCGAGATCGAGGCGCTCGCGGCGAGCGTTCCCGACAACGGCGGCGTGTACCTCGTGCCGGCGTTCGCGGGACTCGGCGCGCCGCACTGGGATCCGCACGCGCGCGGCGGCATGTTCGGCCTCACCCGTGGCGCAACGCGCGGCCACATCGCGCGCGCGGCGCTCGAGGCGATCGCCTTCCAGAGCGGCGAAGTGCTGGCGGCGATGGAGCGCGACGCCGGCCTCTCGCTCGCCGAGTTGCGAGTGGACGGCGGCGCCGCGGCCAACGATCTCCTCATGCAGTTCCAGGCCGACCTCCTCGGCGTGCCGGTGGTGCGTCCCAAGGTGCTGGAAACGACGGCGCTCGGCGCGGCGTATCTCGCGGGACTCGCGGTGGGCTTCTGGAAGAGCGACGCCGAGGTCGCCCGCAACTGGCAGGTCGATCGCCGCTTCGAGCCGACGATGCCGCGCGAACGCGCCGACACCTTGCGCGGCGAATGGGCGCGCGCGGTCGAGCGGGTGAAGAGCGGGTGAAGAGCGGGTGAAGGTGGCAGAGGCGATCGGGAGCGTCGCGATGAACGCACCGAGGTCTCTACGACCGATGGGAGGGATCCGCATGACGATCGCCCAGAGTCTTCGATCGCAGTGTCACCACGGGAAGATCGCGGACCGCCGTCACCGCATGAACGAGTGCGCGCTTCTCGGACATCGACAGGGAATCGAGGTCGCCATCATTGAAGTAGGACAATGCCTTGAGGCTCTCGCTCGGCTGAAAATTCGGCCCGAAGAGCAGACGGGCGGCGGCCAGACCCCGCGCGAGACTCGTTCCGGCGCGCAGCATCGCCACGATGTCGCGGTAGTCCTTCGACTCGGCGCGTTGCAAGACGACCTTGACTTTCGTGGCCATGAGGTCATCGAGGGACGCCACCTCCGCCACCCCGTCGCCGGTCACATCCGGATCTCCAATTCGCCCGAACGCAATCCCGCCGAAGAGCGATACCTTGACATGCTCAGTCGCCGAATCGCCGCACGGCACGAGCACGACCCAAGTGTCGCCTTGATCCTGCAGGGTCGTGGATCCGGTGATAAACGGGACGGCGTCGCCGATGGTGCGTCGATCGAGCCCCGCCTCCGAAAAAAAATCGAAGTCAACGGAAGCGCGATGCCCCAACCGCAGCGCGATGGCGGTGCCACCATACAGGGTGAAGCCGAGATCGCGGAGAGCGCGCAGTTGCGGCCAGAGACGTTGCTGTGCCGCCGCCAGGATCTCCATCCGCGGCTTGAACGTCCGCATCACGAAAAATGCCGCACCGGCAGGGCGGGGACCCGATCCACGTCGGCAAGGTTCAAGCGAAAATGCCAATAGGCCCACGACCGCGCGCTGAACTGTCCGGCTTCGGCGTGCGTCAACACATCGCGCAACACATCGTCGCCAACACGTGCGGCGAGCCACTGCACGTCCGCGTAATCTCCGAGATTCATGACTTGCGCGATCACGCGGCGCGGTGCGGCCGCAGCCTCATCCGGTGTCGACCACCAGACGTATTTGCGCGCCAGAGCGATGAGGTCTTCCCGATCGATTCCGGTCACGCGCATGTCGATTCCGGTGTCGCCTTCCCGGGCTGGGAAAGTCGATTGTACCGCGCGTCTTGCGCACGGCTTGATGTTACGATCACCCGCGCATGACCTCCCGCAGCGCCGACTGGCGCACCCCCGCCGCGGTGCTCGTCGCGGCCTCGATCATCCTCTCGCTGTCGATGGGGATCCGGCACGGCTTCGGGCTCTTCCTGCAGCCGGTAACGAGCGAACTGGGCTGGGGCCGCGAAACCTTCGCGCTGGCGCTGGCCGTGCAGAATCTCACCTGGGGCGCGACGCAGCCGTTCACCGGCATGATCGCCGACCGCTTCGGCTCGGCGCGCGTGCTGGCCGGCGGCGCCGTCCTCTACGTGATCGGCCTCGCGACGATGTCGGTGTCGACGTCGCCGTGGCTCTTCATCCTGACCGCGGGCGTGCTGATCGGCGCCGGGCAATCGGGCGTGACGTACAGCGTGGTCTCCGGCGTCCTCGGCCGCAAATACCCGCCGCAGCAGCACAGCATGGTGCTCGGCATCTCGGCAGCGGCAGGATCGTTCGGGCAATTCGCGATGCTGCCGCTCACCCAGTGGCTGCTCTCGCACGTCGGCTGGCACGGCACGCTCTACGCACTCGCCGCGGTGGCGCTCGCCATCGTGCCGCTCGCCGCGGTTCTCGTCGAGCGCCGCGGCGCGGTCAGCCACGCCTTCCAGCAATCGGCAGGTCAGGCGGTTCGCGAGGCGTTCGGACACCGTCCCTACGTGCTCCTCACGGTTGGCTATTTCGTGTGCGGCTTCCAGGTCGTGTTCGTGGGAGTTCACCTGCCGGCGTATCTCGCCGATCACGGATTCGCTCCGCACGTGGCGGTGATGGCCCTGGCGCTCGTCGGGCTCTTCAACATCGTCGGCACCTACAGCGCGGGCTGGCTCGGCAGCCGCTTCGCCAAACCCTACCTCCTCTCCGGGATCTACTTCGGGCGAACGCTCGTCTTCGCGCTCTTCTTCTTCCTCCCGCTGTCGCCGCTGACGGTGTATCTCTTCGCGATCACGCTGGGCCTTTTGTGGCTGTCGACCGTGCCGCTCACCAACTCGCTCGTGGGACAGATCTTCGGGGTGCGCTACATGGCGATGCTCACCGGCTTCACGTTCTTCTCGCACCAGGTGGGGAGCTTCCTCGGCGCCTGGCTCGGCGGCAAGCTCTACGACACGACGGGCAGCTACGACGTGGTGTGGTACCTCGCGATGGCGCTGGGGATCGTCGCCGGCCTGCTCAACCTGCCGATCGACGACCGCGCGATCAAGCGGCCGGCGGCAACGGCGGCGTAGGCGCCACCGCTACGGCGCGCGCAGGTGCGCTACCATTCCCGACGTGGCGGCCGCCGACGCGGTACGCGTTCAACGAAGGAGTGAATTTCCATGACCGATATCGTGATTGCCGGCGCGCTGCGTACGGCCATCGGCAAGTTCGGCGGCGCGCTCGCCAAGATCCCTGCGCCGGAACTGGGCGCGACCGTCATCCGCGCGCTGCTCGCGCAGGGCAAGATCGCCCCCGACCAGGTATCCGAGGTGATCCTGGGGCAAGTCCTCACCGCCGGCAGCGGGCAGAACCCCGCGCGGCAGGCGCTGCTCAAGGCCGGCATCCCCAAGGAAGTTCCCGGGATGACCATCAACATCGTCTGCGGGTCGGGCTTGAAGGCGGTGATGCTCGCCGCGCAGGCGGTGGGCTCGGGCAATGCCGACATCGTGATCGCCGGCGGACAGGAGAACATGAGCGCGTCGCCGCACGTGCTGCCGGGCTCGCGCGACGGCTTTCGCATGGGGGATGCCAAGCTCGTCGACACCATGATCGTCGACGGCCTGTGGGACGTCTACAACCAGTACCACATGGGCGTCACCGCCGAGAACGTCGCGAAGAAGTACGAGATCAGCCGTGCGCAGCAGGACGAGTTCGCCGTCGCCTCGCAGAACAAGGCGGAGAAGGCGCAGAAGTCCGGCGCCTTCAAGGACGAGATCACGCCGGTGCTGATTCCGCAGCGCAAGGGTGACCCGGTCGCCTTCGATACCGACGAATTCCCCAAGCACGGCGCCACGCTCGAATCGATCGCCGGCTTGCGCCCGGCCTTCCAGAAGGACGGCTCGGTCACCGCCGCCAACGCCTCGGGGATCAACGACGGCGCCGCGGCGGTGCTGGTGATGACGGCCGAGCGCGCGGCCAAGCTGGGCCTGACGCCGCTCGCGAAGATCAAGGCGTTCGCGACCGCCGGCGTGGATCCCGCGCTCATGGGCATGGGTCCGGTGCCGGCGTCGCAGCGCTGCCTTGCGAAGGCGGGCTGGCAGGCGGCCGACCTCGACCTCATGGAGATCAACGAGGCCTTCGCGGCGCAGGCTTGCGCGGTGAACAAGGAGATGGGCTGGGACACCGCGAAGATCAACGTCAACGGCGGCGCCATCGCACTCGGTCACCCCATCGGTGCCTCGGGCTGCCGCGTCCTCGTCACGCTGCTGCACGAGATGCGCCGGCGCAACGCGAAGAAGGGCCTCGCGTCGCTGTGCATCGGCGGCGGCATGGGGGTGGCGCTCGCCGTCGAGCGCTGACGCACAGCATCAGTCGCCGGGGGCGACCCCGGCGGCACGGTCCGGCAACGACAACACGAAGGCGAAAAGGAGGAGGCATCATGGCAAACGACAAGCACCGCGTGGCGCTCATCACCGGCGGCATGGGCGGCCTGGGTGAGGCGATCTGCATCAAGATGGCCGCCTTGGGCTACACCGTGGTCACGACATACTCGCCGGGCAACACGAAGTCGGCCGACTGGCTGGCGGCGATGAAGAAGCAGGGCTACACCTTCCACGCGTATCCCTGCGACGTCGCGGACTGGGACTCGACGGTGGCCTGTGTCGCCAAGGTCGTCGCCGAAGTGGGCCCCGTCGACGTGCTCGTCAACAACGCCGGCATCACGCGCGACATGACGTTCAAGAAGATGGACAAGGCGAACTGGGATGCGGTCATGAAGACCAACCTCGACTCCTGCTTCAACATGACGAAGCAGGTGTGCGACGGGATGTCCGACCGCGGCTGGGGCCGCATCATCAACATCTCGTCGGTCAACGGGCAGAAGGGCGCTTTCGGCCAGACCAACTACTCGGCTGCCAAGGCGGGCATGCACGGCTTCACCAAGGCGCTCGCGCTCGAGTACGCGCGCAAGGGCGTCACCTCGAACACCATCTCGCCGGGCTACATCGGCACCAAGATGGTGATGGCGATCCCGAAGGAAGTCCTCGACGGCAAGATCATCCCGCAGATCCCGATGGGGCGGCTCGGCAAGCCCGAGGAAGTCGCCGGGCTCGTCGCCTATCTCGCGAGCGAGGAGGCGGCCTTCCTCACCGGCGCCAACATCGCCATCAACGGCGGCCAGCACATGTTCTGATCCCCTGCGCGCACGGGCCCGTTTTCGCGTCAGCGGGAACGGGTCCGTGCCGTCCGCGCCCGGCGGACGGCACGCGCAAGCGCGTCCACTGACGGCAAGCACCCCTCCGCCGGCGGTAAGCGCTGGAGGCCCCGACGATCCGCTAGAATCGCCCGCCTTCGTGCAACCGCGCCGTGACTCGTGGCAGCGGTCGCGCATGCCGCCACCGGAGGGGTCGATGTATTGCACTTCACCTGCAGTCCGCCATCCTGGCGGTCAACGCTCTACACCGCTGGCGACACGCCGCACCCGGGCGATCGGCCTTCTCGCGGCCGCCCTCCTCCTGCCCATCGCCGCTGCCGGCCCGGTGCTGGCGGCCGCCGGCAGCGCGCCGGCAGCGGGCGCCACGACGCCCCCCGCC